>JAKBQY010000033.1 GCA_021835025.1 Thermoplasmata archaeon
ATGATAAATTTATTAAAAAGAAGGAACAAATTAAAAATACAACATCATCGGGCGGGAATTATATCGTAAACATAAAGACAGAATATGGAAATAAATTTATCAATATTGTTAATGAAAATTATGAAAAAGGTGATATAACATTGAATGAGGCCTTAACATATTTAGGTATAAAAATCAAGACCTATGATAAATTAATCGAAATGGTGAATCAATGATCTATCTTATTGATACATCATCATTGGTGTGCTTGACAGAAAAATACCCAGAAGATGTATTTAAAACATTATATGAATATATGGAGAATGAAATTACAAAGGAAACTATTAAAGCACCAATTCAAGTATTACATGAGATTAAAAAACGGGACGATATGTTACATAACTGGTTGAAAGATAAAAAAAACTTTTTTATCAAAGACCACTGAGGAAATTTTTCAAACAGCGTTTTAAATAATAAATACTTACCCAGAACTTATAAAAAATGATAATGCATATTAATTACTGTAATTTTGAAAAACTCTGTACACTCTAAATTACTTAACAACTAACATTAGTGACTTATCAGAAAGGAATACACTTATTTTCCTTGTGGTTAGGTCCCCTAATTGGAGACAATATAGTCTTATAAGATTTCAAGCTTTTTGTTTCTCTTCCATACATTTTTCATTCATCACATAACAAATGCAAGGGCTGAAGGTATCAATTCAAAGATTGCACTCATAGAGAAGATGGCATTCGGTTACAGGAATAAAGAACACCTGAAGACTGCAATATACTTCAGGTGTGGTAATTTGGAGCTTTATCCATGAACCCACCTGAAAGTGTGATGAGCCTAATAAATATATATTGAATTCTAGTAAATATGGACGCATCAAACTATGTATGGTATATTGATAGGAAAAACAGAATAGCCTTGTTTACGAGTTCACAAAGGATTTATTATTTCAATTTTATAACTTTCTATTCGATCTTTCTTACTTATAAAATCCTTATCGAATGTGACAAACTTGGTTGCATTTAAAATAACCGCATTGGCTATATGAAGTAAATCCAGTGTTTTCAACTTTATTTCCTCAATTATTTCATTCCACTTAATTATTGCTTTATTCATGTTAACCTCGATAATTTTAATTTCTCCTTTTATAACCAAATAATCTATTAAAGCGTCTATTTCTTCCATTTTTAAGTTAATTCTTGTCAGTACACTTCTCATCTCAATTATATTCAATTTTGTAATTATCTTATTACTATATTTTTTTAACATTTCTTCAGCAATATAGTGCTTATCATCATTTTTATCAATAAACGCTATTAACACACTGGTATCTATATATTCCATTATTCCCTCTCTTTAATAGAACGGTCAGATAAATTTCCAGGCAATTCAGGTAATCCGTCTCTTAAATATTTATCCAGTAATTTATTGGCATTTTCCTTGGTTTCAATGATATTTTGTGCCTTTTGGATTCCATTATTTAATATAAAATTTAGAGCCGCTGTTTTGTTTTTAACAATATTGAGAGATATCAATTTATTTATAACATTTAACATATTATCATTTACCCTCACACTAATTACATTATTCATATGTATAAGATATCCAATAATTGTATATATAATTTATTTTTGTAATCAAAAGTAATAAATTGTAATCTTATTTGAATGTAGATTTAATAGATAAGAAAATTTCGCCATCTAATTGTTTAAGAGCCATTTCCAAAGAGGTATACAGTTTATATCTCCAATATTATTATAATCCCAAGTTATCAATGTTTTTTTGGTACTGCCTAAATCTTCACTGGCTACTTTAAATGCCTCTATCTCCCTGTCGGCAATATCTTTCTCATTTCTGGCATATGTAACATTTATCATCTCATTTATAACCCCGTTTTTTACAAGGATAAAATCTATTTCCTTGCCGGTTGATTTGCCATATTCTCTCCAATAATAAACCTGGAATAGTTCAAAGGAATCTGACCTTCTGTATAGTTCCATGAAAACTATATTCTCCATTAACCTTCCATATTCCATTTTATCAAGAAAAATATGAACAAAACCTGTATCCACAATGTATACCTTTTTAGGATACTGTTTACGTGATTTAAAGCTTCTGGAATATACATCCAGAGTGAAAATGGAAAATACCTCATTGAAATCTCTTACTATTTGTAATGGCCTTTCAGCAGATAGTTTATAATTTAGGGTTTTCAGATAATTATAGATTTTTGTGCCAGAGAGGTATTTTGAATAATTATTTACTATATAATAGAAGACGTCTGTGAGTATTGAAGGTTCAATTTTATATCTCTCTCCTACATCCTTAACTATTATTGTATCTATATACATTTTAAGCAGTTTATCTCTTATGTCTTTCATCTGAAGTGTTTCAGGATATGAACCGTATTTCATATAGTCTACTAAAGCAGATAATATGACACCCCTGTTCTCTGAATACACCATCAATTCGGGGTGCTTAATATCTATATTTCTAATCCTCAGAAATTCTCTGAATGAATATGGAAGGATAAGAAAATCTATACTCCTGCCACGAAGTTCTGTGGCTATCTCCAGTGAAAGTAACTTTGAAGAAGAACCTGAAAGGTATATATGAAATTTTTTCGATTCAAAGAGTCGATTTACCCATATGCTCCAGTCCTCTACAACCTGTATTTCATCAAAAAAAAGGTATACAGGTTTGCTGTCATCAGGATTACATAATTCATAATATAATGGAATTAGATCTGTTAAATCATATGAATTCATATGCCTTAAACGCTCGTGTTCAAAGTTGATATATAAAATGTTACTTTCAGGAATATTTTTATTTAATTTTTTAATAATTGAATACATGAAGTATGTCTTTCCAGATCGCCTTGGTCCTACTACTGTTATAATAATTTCGGAATTTAATGGGACATCTACTTCTCTGAAAATAACCTCAGGTAGCTTTTTATCAACCCATTCTGATATAACTAATTTCAGATCGTGCTTTCTATCCATTAAGTATTATTTCAATTATTTATATAAACTATTCTAAAATCAAATGATTTAGACTACATATTATTCTAAATCAGAAGAATATATATTATTACATATTTTTTCAGTGTGGGATCAGTTCCGGGTCTAAGTAATTAGACTATGCTTTAAAACGCATGGATCGTGTATCATATTCTGTGTATTTATAAAGGGTACCTCTTGTTGAACATTTCTCTAATCTCGTCATTGCATTTAACATATCCGTTCATCTTCCTGAATGCATGCCTTGAATTGAACTCTATTGA
>JAKBQY010000015.1 GCA_021835025.1 Thermoplasmata archaeon
AATTTTTATATTAATTATTATTCTGACCACCTCTGCTGTATGGATCTCCATATTTTACTGGTATATAGTGAGAAGGGAAAGATAATATTATCAATTCATTGCTTTACAAAACGGACTGGATTGCAATGTAGTTTTAAATACCCTATTTTTGAATTGAATTTTAATTCAACACGAAGGAATAAATTTATATTTAAAAATGACTAACATTATACACAGGTGTAAAGAAATGTCTGAAATAGAAAATAAAAATTTTAAAAAATTCCAGGAGGTTATGAAAGTTAAGGATGAATATGACCTTCCACCGCATATAAGCTATAACGATTACCAGTCCCTGCTGAATACAATAGACAACGAGGAATACCACCATTATTTGAATAAAAAACTGGTGCCTTTCTTAAAGGCAAGGGATAAACTTCTGGTAATGATGATGTGGGAGCTCGGAGGCAGGGTATCAGATATTATCAACATTCAAACAAAGGATATCGATTTTTCAAAAAAGGAAATTGTTTTAATAGTAAAGAAAAGGCACGGATATATTAACAGGATACCGGTATCAGATTCATTATTGCTTGAGGTCTCCAATTTTCTAAGGATGCTGAACATTAATTCAGGTTCTATTTTCTTTAAAATGGATAATCAAAATAAAGATCCTATAACCAGGCAGAGGGCATGGGAGATTGTAAGCAGATATGGCAATAAAATCGGATTAAAATTGCATCCGCATATGTTCAGGCACGGATTAGCCATATATTTATTGCAGTATGGGGTAGATGCAAAGATTATAGCCAGGAGGCTTGGTCATTCAAGTGCTGCAACCACATTAAAATATTATCTGGTGATTACACCGGAAGTCGAGCGGGATGCATTGAGAGGAATTTTATTATGATAGTTATTTTTAATATATATTTGGATTACATTCAGTGTATTATGAGGTTAAATAACTGCCCTTACTCCTTTAATATAGTAATTAATTAGTGAAAACAATAGTGTCCATTATCATCTGCAATAAATATTGACTGATCAATAAATTATCATATAAAAATTGAACTTAAAATTTTATATAATAATGTATAATAGCAATTCTATGGGGAATAACTATAATGAAGAGGATAAACCATCTCTGCATTACTTTAAGGAAGGTTTAAAAAGGTACAATAATGTTATAGAACGAGACCCAAGCAATATTGAAAGTCATACCAATAAGTTGAGTTTTTGTTTACAGCACAAGCATTATGAGGAGGCTATAGAAGAGCTAGATTTTTTAATAAAACTCAATCCAAATGAGTCTAATTTTCATGGCCTTAAGGCATCCGCATTATTCTATTTAAACCGTTATCAGGAGGCAATAGAAGAATGGGATATTACTATTCAACTCAATCCAAATGAGTCTAATTTTCATGGCCTTAAGGCATCCGCATTATTCTATTTAAACCGTTATCAGGAGGCAATAGAAGAATGGGATATTACTATTCAACTCAATCCAAATGAGTCTAATTTTCATGGCCTTAAGGCATCCGCATTATCCGAGCTAAAACGTTATGAAGAGGCTATAGAAGAATATGATATTGCCATTAAAATTGATCCAAATGATCCTGTTTTCCATAATAATAAGGGCTTTGCATTATCCGAGCTAAAACGTTATCAGGAGGCTATAGAAGAATATAATATTGCTATTCAACTCAATCCAAATGATCCCGGTTCCCACAATAATAAGGGCGTTGCATTAAAGAATTTAAATCGTTATGAAGAGGCTATAGAGGAGCATGATATTGCTATTCAACTCAATCCAAATGTTCCTGCTTACCACAATAATAAGGGCGTTGCATTAAAGAATTTAAAACGTTATGAAGAGGCTATAGAAGAATATAATATTGCTATTCAACTCAATCCAGATAATCATGTTTACCATAATAATAAGGGCTTTGCATTAAAGAATTTACAACGTTATGAGGCTGCTTTAAAAGAATATGATATTGCTATCCAACTAGATTTATACGAAGTTCTTTATCACTTTGGTAGGGCAGAAACACTATATAATTTAAATCGCTATGAGGAGGCTTTAAAAGAATATGATATTTCAATTAAATTCCATCCAGATAATTATGACTATCACTTTGGTAGAGCAGAAACACTATATAATTTAAATCGCTATGAAGAGGCTTTAAAAGAATATGATATTTCAATTAAACTCACTGAGTTTAAAGGACAAAAATATGATCTCCAATATAGGAGAGCACGTGCATTATCTAAATTACATAGATTTGAAGAAGCTTTGATGGAATTAAATAAGGTAATTCAATTCTGTTCAGATAAAGCCGAGTACTACGGGGTTAAAGCACAAATATTGTATAATCTACAACATTATCACGAAGCTATAGAAGAATCTAACCATGCTTTACATCTTGATCCATCTAACCCTGAGTATTATCGCAGTAAGGCTATGAGCATAAAGGCTCTAGGCTATTATGAAGATGCCTTACCTGTATTCTGGGAAGCATTGATAAGAAGCTATTTTAATCCAGACTATTTAATTGACTATTTACAGATTAGTGCTCTTGTTGATAGATGGAATGAAGAATTTCAGAGAATATGTGAAATTATTTCAAAGCAGAAGTCTGATCTAGAGAAACTTTGCAGAGAGTTAAATTACAGGATAAACAAATCTAGTCATATATTGGACGTGGAGAGATTAGCACTCATAAGGCTCAGTGAGAGATATTGCAAACAAGAGCGAAGGCGAGATGTAGAAGATTTTTTTAAATAACTAATAAATGATATTTAGCCAGGTGACCAATAGTAATTTATATAACTACTTGATATATTCATATTATGGAATCACTGTCAAATGAGTATTATAAGCCTATACTTAAATGGGCAGGCGGGAAAAGGCAGCTCCTGCCTGCACTGATCAAGAATATTCCTGAGAAATTCAATACATACTATGAGCCATTCATAGGTGGTGCGGCCCTCCTTATATCATTATATTCATTGAATAAGATCAATGAGTCTGTAATATCCGACACAAATAAGGATTTATACAATTTATACAAAACCATCAAGGAAAATCCCCAGCAGTTGATAGATGAATTGAATAACCTGGAATTCAAGAATAATAAGGATGATTATTATAAGGCCAGGGAACTATTCAATTCCATAAATGATCCCATTGAAAGATCTGCGCTTCTAATCTATCTTAACCGCCATGGCTATAATGGGCTATATAGAGTAAATTCTAGCAATAAATTCAACGTGCCCTTCGGAAAATATAACAATCCTGGAATGCCATCCTCAGGGAATATAATGGCATTGTCTGAACTGTTCCAGTCATGCACTATAATGAATTCAGATTTTGAGTTAACAGTTAATAATGCAAGGAAAGATGATTTTGTGTATTTTGATCCCCCATACATGCCCCTGAGCAAGACATCCTATTTCACTGGGTATACACATTCCGGATTTGATGAGAAAGACCAGGAGAGGCTTGCAAAATCATTCCAGAAATTATCCGATAAGGGAGTATATGTAATGGAATCAAACTCAAGCACAGATTTCATAAAGGAACTTTATAAGGATTTTAACCTCCTGGAAGTAGATGCAAGGAGGAATATAAATTCAGTGGGAACCAAAAGGAATTCTATCAAGGAATTGATAATAACAAACTACGGTGTTGCATAATGCCCGGAGGATCTGGCACAAGAACAGGGACAGGACAGGAGATAATGATAGAGAGCCTTTTGAAGTACAATAAGTACAATTATGAGAAGCAGATCTTCATTGGCAACCAGTTATTCAACAACAGGTACAAGGCGGATTTTGTGATAAATAATTCCATTATTGTTAGTTTAAAATGGCAGCAGGTTCCAGGTACAGCTGAGCAGAAGGTGATTTATGAAATAGCATCCCTGATAAAGATAATAGGCGAATCTAATAAATATAGAATGGCTTACCTGGTAATAGGTGGGAATGGCTTTTCAGCTAATGCCAAGGAATACCTGTTCAATCAGAGATATGCAGATATACTGAAGAATGGTAATCTCGTAAGAAGCATAAGCGTGGAAGATTTCATTGCAAGATTGAATAACAATAATTTATAAACTTATATTAAATCATAATTATATACAATACAAACATTTATTATATAGGGATTTATAAATAATCAATGATAGATATTCCTAAAATTGTAATAGCACCGCACGTTACCACATATGTTGGTAATTTGGGCATAAATGAATTTGCTAATGATTTAAGCAAGGTGATGAATTATTCCGCAAGCTGGGATAGGCACTGGCGCAGATTAACTCCAATAAAGAATTTCCAGAGGGGAGATATTATGATCTTTTCATATAAATCTAATAATGAATGGTATGTAGTCGGGGATGGTGAAGTATTATATGATGGTCTGGAAGAAGAAATGAAACTCTGCCAAATCGCTAAAGATGCTAATGATGAGGAAGGGGTAGAATGGACAGCATGTTACCACTTTGATAATTTCAGGCTTTATCCCCAAATGATTTCATTCAGCAAATTAGAAGAAAATCTATCACGTTTTAAACCTGATATGATGAAGTACGTAACTATTACTCCGGAAGATTATATGAGATTGCTGGCTTTAACTGTAACTCCCGGAAATGACTAATTATAACAATTAGAATTTAAATTATACAGCTAAAGTTATTATTTCCAGGATTAAGTAAGATATTCTGCCCAGATATAAACGATCAAAGAATAAAAGATCGCCTTTTTAAATGTACAGTAAAACAATTTCATTATATATTTGGTTATTAAGGAATGTCTTTATATTCAATCTTAATTGATATAAAATGAACGTACAATTATACGAGAAGATAGATGAGATCTTTATGAAAGTGAATGCTTGCAGAAAAGAGCCAGAATTTGGTGATGAGGTTAATTCAAGAAATGATAAGTTTCCAAACAAAAATATGAGTCAAAATGAATTATTTGAAAAAATGGCCACACTCATATGTTTTAGCCAAAATGCTAAGGCTGGTGCTGTAGAAAAAATGATTAATAGATCTGAATTTAGGGAAATTTTCCAAAATTTTGATATTATATCTGTCGCTAATACAGATTCTAACAGTATTATATCTGAATCATGGGAATTATTGAAACCCATTAGGTTCAAAGGTAAAATTAGTAGTATAGTAAAATGTGCAGTACTGCTAAGCTCTGACAAATTCAATTTATCTGCAATGTTAAAAAATATACCAGTTAAGATACAAACTCATGATGATATTAAAGTGTTCTGGAAAAACTTCTATATAATGAGGGAAAAGTTAAAGGAAATAAAAATGCCATTTTATAGCAATACAACATCTTTATTGCACCTATTACTATATTTGGGCTATGACTGTATAAAACCAGATACGATAGTAATGAATGTAGCAATCGATAGCCTTCATATAGTGACAGGAAGAAGAGATAATGATCTTATAAAAGTGGTGACATTGATACAGGGATATGCATTATATAAACGCATTCGGCCAACAATAGTGGATTTTTATTTATTGGTTTATGGCGGTCAGACATGGGCTAAGAACTTCATTACATGCTCATTCTAAACACCCATTTTTTTAAAAGTGTTTTTATGCACACCTAAAATTCCTCCATTATTCCACTATTATGAATATAGAATAATTTGTATAATTCACGATAAATCAACACCTTATCAATGCCTGAATTGGAAAATAACAATCTCATCTATTTATAGCAATAACACTACACTAAAAACATTAGTTCTGTGAAAGATTATAGTTATATTATACGCTATTTGTGTTCTTTTAGATACTATTATACTGTTTTAGAGCCATCTAGGCCAAGTGAATTCTCAAACTCTGTAATAAACTCCACTTTTTTATTTTCGTTGAAGAAAGGCAAACCTATTAGCTTATAATTTTCATTTGAATAAAGAGTTTCTCCTAACTTATATTTTTGATGTATTAACCTCAAAAATTCTTCTTTCCATTTATCATGTTCAAGTAGTTGACCACCTTTAGGTTCTATAAATAACTGGAAATATTTAAAATCTGCAGTTTGATTCTCCTTTAGGAATAACACAAAATCTGGTTCAAATGCAGTTCCATCACTAAAGCTAAAGATTTGAAATAGCTTTTCATTTCTTAAAAGATAGATGTCGGTAAATTTTTTTCTTAGCCTTTCTATGGCTCCATCTAGGAATTTAATGAAAAATTTTTCCTCTGATGTGCCATAATTATCATTGTAGATGTACCAATCTTTCTTGCTCAAATCAAGATTCATTTCTACATTTGGGGTATCTTTCATTGATCTTCCTCTTTCCTGCGATGTACTCTCATCAATTGCAATGTTTAATGTTTTATCTTTTACAGTATCCTTAATGTTTGATGGCGTAAAGTTGGTGGATCCTATAAAATCAGTCCCACTTCTTGTGATACTTGCGGAAAGGTCTTTTAGCGCGCTCACTGTGGCTTCGAGAAGTTGAGTTCTCGATATATTGTTTATCTGATCATGTGAACCTTGAATTTCAATTATAAAATTTTTTAAGAATTTATCATCTAATATAAACTCCCTTGTACTTTTTAGGCTTGGAAAAAAACTTTGAAGATTATCAAAATGGTAGAAATCTAATTTTGACAAGGCCTTTAAAACGATCTCAAGCGGTATTTCACTAAATTTATAAGATATGCTTTGAAGACTATGGTCTTCATCTTTTTGTTCCTCAAATATCTCAATGTTAGTGATATGACCAGTGAAAAATTTATATTTAAAGATATGCTGTATGCTAAGTTCAGCCAAGTTCAAAGTTTCTTTTGCATTATTGGGGATTCTGGCATTGGTAAATATCACACCTTCTTTCCAGAAATCTGTATTTTTAAAAGAATCCTTGACTCTTACTTTGATACATTTAACGGAATCAGGCATTATGCCGGTATGTATCAATGCCTTTTTAAGCTCCTGGATATATCTCGAATCGGTTTTGCTGTGATAATAAAAATCCTCTAAGATTTTCATTTCATTATCTACATCATCATCATATTTTCTCTTATATTTATCATCGAAACTATTGACACTAAACGGAAAGTATCTTGCACCTCTTCCTATGAGTTGTGCTTCTGCAATCGTAGTCTGACCAGGCACACCAGCCTTAGCATCTCTTGTATCGTAAAGTCTAACTATATCGTATAGATTTAATACATCCCATCCTTCATTAAGCATATTTACTGCAAATATTACCCGTATCGGATTCTCTTTAAGTTCGAGGGAATTTACACTTAACTGCTTTGACTCCATATCTTCCTTTGAATTGACGGAAATGCACCTTTCCGGACTAAACTCCTCTTTCAATTCTTTTATAAAATTATCATAGGAAATTGACTGTTTTGCCAGAAAATCCTTTACTTTCTTCAACACCGAAGGTAGAGATTGAACATTCAAAATTTGACTTAAATCTTCGCTAGTCATGTTCTTTATATAGTAATAGAATTCATTTTCAAATTTTTTGGACTCCTGAATAGTTTTTGATTTTAACAGAACTATCGGCTTTAACCATATCCCATGGCGTTCAGCAATCTTCTTCCTGTACTGGCTCAATAACAAAGCCTTTAGCACACGATCGTTTACTTCAGTATCTGATTGCAAAATGTTCACTTCTTTTGAGTACCCATCCTGGCGAAATTCCTTCAAAGAATATTCATAAATCAACTTGTCATAATATTTTTTTCTAATATCATCGTTATCCATATCGATCGTTGCAGTAAATTCCAGAAGAACGTTGGAATTATTTGATTTCGCTATTCTTGTAACTGTATGTTCCCATGAAGAAATGTTCCCTTGATCATCCTTATTTAGATGTTTCTTAGTAAGAGAATTAATGTGATGCGCTTCATCTGAAAGCATTACAATATCCATTTCTTTGAAATCTTCAAATGTAATGGAGTTCTCCCTTGGAAAATTTAAATCAGAATGTAATTTTTGGATGGTGGTGAAAAGAATATTTATATTATCGTTATTTGTACCCTGAAATCCATCTACCTCATTTATTTTAACCTGCCTCTCGTTAAATTTTATTTCCTTGGCAAAAAGATATTTTTTTGATTCTTTATTAAGAAAGTTATCTCTAGTTTTTTCAATAACATTTGCACTATTCACGAAAAAAATAAAGTTCCTGTACCCTTTTGCATATAAGTATAATATTTGAGCTGCCATTATAAGTGTCTTTCCACTTCCTGTCGCCATTTGAAAAAGCAGCCATGCTGTTGTTTGTTGTTGTGGACTTTCCGGATGATCAATATAGTAAATAAATCGATGAAGTGCCTCTTTTTGATATGGCCTCAGAGGAAAATCTAAATTGAGGTTATCAGTTATGCAAGTGGGTATATCATTACCCAGAACCTTGAATTTAGAAAGAATATCATATTGATCACTTAAAGATTGTGTAGTGGTCATTCTCTATACATCTCCTTATTTAACTTGATTTCCCCTTCACTTACATTGTAATAGACGTCATTGATTTCACTAAAATTGACATAAAGTTGATTCTTATCCAGTATTTCCAATATCAATCTCTTCTGAGTGTCCAAATTTAATTTTCGAAAGTCCTCAGATTCCAGATCCACATCGTTTTTATCAACCTGATAATTTATAAAACCATTTTCTTTGATTTTTCCCCAGATTTCTTTAACAATTTCAAAAGACTCAGCTTCTTTCAGCCAATCAACAAATTTAGCATTGAGTTTCATTAATTCCATATAAATGAAACTTCCTCCTCCAGTCCATCCCACATCATTTGAAATTCCAGTAGCATCCCCGTGGATAACATTTTTTAATCTTTGCAATGTGTCATTTTCTCCATAATCCAGTTGTTCTACTGCTATATATTGGCGTTTCATTTTATGTGCTACCGCGGCAGTAGTGCCGCTCCCTGAGTAGAAATCCAACACAATATCACCAGGTTCAGTTGCCATTTCTATTATTCGTCTCAATAGTTTTTCAGGTTTTTTCCCCGATTTAAGCTTCACTCCTCCTTCTTTGGCAATTCCCGTCCAAGCTATGTCAGTCCATAATGATCCTAGTTCTTTAGATAGAACTTCCTCCCCATTTATATCTGTATGTATATTCTTAGAATAAAATCTAACCATTCTTCCCTTGTAACAATATATATCATCTAGTTTTTCCCTTTTGTAAACAGTCCAAGTATTTTCTATAGATTTTATCATTGCTTCCTTAAGATCATTCCCAGGAAATTTAGGATTAATTGTTTCAAAAATCCGCCCGGCATTTCTAAATACAAAGTCATAGAACTGATTTTCGTCTTTTACACTAGGATCAATAAACTGTTTTGAAAATTCATGATTTACACTACCAATTTTCCATTTAGTGAAATCTTTCTCTTCAGGATTTAGAATAATTTTATTATAAGCACTATCTACATCACTTTTAACCCATATTGGCTTATATTTTCTCTTATCGTAATTTTTGGAATATATCAATATATATTCACACATTTTAGGCATGAAAGGATTCTGTGACTCATTGGCGGCACCCTCATTGGATTTTACCTCAACCATTTGTACGAAATTCTTCTTTCCTTTCGGGGAACTCCCAAAAATTTCATCCATTAAAATCTTTAAATAAAAAACTTCATTGTCATCAACCTGAACGAAGATTGTCCCTGAATCTGAGAGTAGATCTCTTGCGATCTCAAGTCTATTTTTCATGAAGACTAGCCAACTAGAATGATTAAATCTGTCATTATATTTAAAATCATCACCGCCAGTGTTATATGGTGGATCTATATAGATTAATTTCACTTTCCCACGAAATCTGGCTTTTAAACTGCTGATAACCATGAGATTGTTCCCTCTAATGAATAAATTATCTGTTTCTTTTATAGTGTTGGGTATTGATGATCCCCTTTCATTAATATATTGGAATCCTGTTAAAACTTTATAGTCTAAAAGTCTATCAATATCATCCGGAGCCAGTACTTCATTCCAAAAAATTTCGTTTCGACCATCTTTTGGATTCGATTGATCACCCTCCAAAATACAATCCTTAAACGGAAATGATAGTACAACCTCATTTGTCTGTGAAATATAGTGTTCCTTAGTGGTTAGTCCAATCTTGTTTTTAAACGAAGTGTATGAGTCACGTAAAAGTTCTTTGTTACTTATGAATTGAGCAAATTTATCCTTATCAAATACCTGAATATTTCCTACATCAACAAAAAAATGCCTTCTTAATGCCTCATTTTCCAGTAAAATCGCCAATAATTCTGGATCAAGTTTTAATGCGTTTTCTAGCAATAAATTATAGGAAAGTTCACCATTTACATTGAATTTACTGCTTTTTTGTAATGAAATCTTTAGTTCATTTAATATATTTTGCATTTAATAACCTCTTAATATAATTGATTCATTGTTCACCTGGGCTTTTTGGTATAGTAAAATTTTTCCTTTCTCCCTGATAAAAGTTGAATTTCAATCCGCATTCTGAGCACACAAATCTCGAAACATTGAATCCATTAAAGAACCAACTCTTAATTGGTTGATTAGTATTTTCCTTACCGCAATGGGGACATTTCATTATGATTTATATGATATTTATACTTTAATTTTTGGATAGAGACAGTTGAAACTCAGATTCAAAATATAAAAATAAAAATCTAACTAATTACCTCCAAACAAAGATCCTATGGTTAGACATTAATGGGGATAGATCAATAAGGGGACAAATAGGTTAATAACAAAGTTTGTCCTAATATTTCTAGAATCTTGAAATTAGTGATAGTTTAAGTTTTAATTTCAGCATTTAGAACTTCATTATCTTCATCAGCCTTCGTTTTAAAAAATTCTAAATTTGAGTTTCTGAAAGTCCAAATGTTGTGGAACCCCCTTCGTTTATTTCTGTTTGTCCCACGAAAGATCAAAACATCTATACCATTTTCCTGGCATATTTCACAACTGCATTTTTCCCATGGTTTATCCAGTAAAGTATTTCTATACCTAGCTTCCAGCTTCTCCTCTCCCTTTGAACTCCTTATCAGCAATCTATCATATGCCATTACATTTGTAAGTGTGTCATTTAGGTTTAAAGTTCCATTTACATATTTCATAAGGGAATTATATGCATTTATTTCAAGGGTTTTTAATTGTTCCAATGGAATATTATGGTCTTCAGCTGTAGCTATAAGTTTCTTATTGTTCGAGTATGGCACTCTAATGGCTGAATACCACTTCCCATTACTGGCCAGGTAATTCTGACCGGACCTAAGCCATGCTTTTCTCAAATATGATGTGCTATCAAAACTTGTTACACCTAATTTCTGAAATTGAGCTATATTATTAGGTCTCAAAACCCCAAATAAATGCAGGTCTATACCATTAAGAAATGGTTGTATACGCTTTAAGATTTTAAGTATTTCTTTATCGTTATACTGAACAAGTGCTCCAAGGGCAATATAATCATAACCCTGAGATAACAATGTTTTTACGCTTTTCTCGTAGGACAAAGGGTTATACCCCTGTGCCACGCCGATAGGACGGAACTTATACCGTTTTTCATGCACTAAATTAATGAATTCTCCAGAATTGATCAGCGTCAGTATTCTTCTTCTTTCGCGTTCTTTTAGGCTTACCTTTTTATAAATCTTCTTATTGTTTTCTTTGGTGAGAAAATATTTAATTGCTATATGGTCCGGACTGACACCCAAATCAAATTTTAATTTACTGTATATCTCAGCCACATGCTCAACAGAATAGAACTCTGGCGGTTCTGGTTGTGCAACATAACTATAGGCCCCACAATCTCCCATAACCGCTATACTGGATGATTTTGGAATTTTTAAGTAATCCTTCACATTAGGTTTGTTTTTGATAAAGAGTTGCCCATGGTCATCATTCGTAAGCCTTATTTTTTTTTCAAAATTGCTTAAACTAAGTAAAATTCCATCATAAGGTTGACTATTCTTGTAAATCCCGTGGGAATATTGATCATGTTCATATGGGTTAATATCATGTTCCGCAGAATATGAATCTTTAAGAAAATTAAAGTCTGGATCAACTCTATCACCCCAATCCGGCATAAAGAACTTCAATTTAATTCACTCTACAAAGTAAATGAAAAATTAGTTAATATTATTTTCCTTTGATATTGCACTTCCATCAAAGACACTTGATTCAAGCCATTTCTTTAAATTATGCAATCTCATTCCTATTGTGCCATTATCAAATATTAAATTCTGGTTATTAAATTCAAGTTTCTTGAAATCAATTGATCTTTGATAGGTCTTTCCAAGTTCGATAAAAATCTCCTCGTAACTGTTATTATTAATAATCTTTGACAAAGTTGCTGTCAATTCATTTCTAAAACTTTCGGCAATCTCATCAGTCATTTGTAAATCATAATATGATATGAGTTGATCCTGTTTTATCAATCCATATTTGGCCGAAATAATTAGGATATCAAGATTCTGCTTCAAGTTTTTACGTAAAATTTTGTAAACTGGTCCATCATAAACTTCCATGGCCGGAGCATTTTCTAATTTTCGCTTTGTTTTCGAACATGAAACTATTAGCAATCTTCTCATATGCCCTAGGTCCTCCATAAACTCATCCTCATAATCTAACTCTGTTCATCACGGTATTCTTGAAGGATAGTTTACAGATGGGCAGCTTGCCCGAATGTCACAGGCATCACACGTCTCATTTCCGGCCGTTTCCTTACCGTCTCTGGGCGGATCCCATCTATCACTTTCTCTAGATCTATTGATTTCATCGACAGTCTCATCAAAGGATTTTATTGCCCTTTCCATTTCCACTTCGTTTAATGGGACTTCCAGTATCGCATCCGCAGGCCTTGAGGCAACCTGGTTTTTCCCCCCTAGTTCTCCAAGAAAATATATGACCCCCTTTTGTGGGTAATATCCATTTCTCAGCTTGAACAAAGAAGAATATACAAGCATTTGAAATGTATAATCCTCCAATATTTTCTTCCCAAACTTTGTTGAACTCTTAGGATGCTTGCTACCCTTATAATCCCATATCTCTACAGAGTTATCACCTGAGTTTGAGTTTTCTGTAGATACTAGAACATCAACCACTCCATAAAGAAAATAATACTTCCTATCACTTTGTAAACGATGCTCAGTATCTTTTACTCTTGGATATAATGTTGGTCCCTCAATTCTATTGAACCTTTGTAGAGTTTCCAAAACATATGCGGAAAGACCCTTATTAAAAGGTCGTATACCATGTGCTTTCATTGCTTGGTCAACATCATTAAAGTACTTTGCAATATCATCATCGGACGGTATATTATTGTGGTATTTTTCTCCCAGTTTGCCTGAATAATGGCGATGGGCTCGATCAAGTACCTGATGTATGACAGATCCAACGTACATCTGGGAGGGCTGTGCTGGCGAGAATCCCATCTCTGCCTGCACACCATATAATCGCGGGCATCTTCTATATGATAAGATATCAGAGGTCACACTGTACCTTCTCTTTATATCAGTTCTTCCACTATGTTCAATATGCATGTCTTTATATTCTTCAAAAGCTTTCATTTTCTCACCTTTATATTTGCTTAGCCCCTTTGAAAACGGTCCATTTGCTATTACCCCCAAAACCTATTCCCGGTTTAGTATATTCACTATTTTTTGCTAATAAAATTAATGCATATTGTGCCCGAGAATACGCCACATAGAAAAGTCTTATCGTATCCTGTTTTCCTCTTTGTTCATCGGTAAACTTATTTGGAGTCATAACAATTTTAGATTTATATCTATCAAACACTGATTCTAAGTAAGCACTAGTGTCATCCTTCTTCCGGCTGTTCGAAAGCCCATAAACAAATACAATAGGGAATTCGAGACCCTTAGATTGGTGAATTGTCATTATAGGAACTTTCCCTTTTGGGAAATTTTCTATTTCATCCTCAGATTCATTTAATCCCTCTGAGGCTAACAGGCCTAATAAGGAATAGTAAAAACTTTTCCTCCAGGTAAAACTTATTCCTGCATTTGGTTGAGAGCTTGTGTATAATGAACCTAACATATTTTCCCGATTTGACGAGGTTGGGACATTTGAATAAGAATCTAAAATGTTGCAAACAGTACCAAGCTTCTGAGACGTTTCCACATCATCTATCCACTCAGAAAGTGGCGGGTAATTTAGAAGATCATAAAACACTTCAAGCAAATTAACGCCTACTGATGTTTTTGGCCCCTTCCTCAATATTGATTCTGCATATTTTTTGACATAATCTCCAAGGTTTTTATTACTATTTGCCATGACATTGAACTGGTTTCTCCATTTAGTGCATGCATCCTTTATTGTAGGGTATCTTATGGCATTTTGAGCTCTAGAATCAGGATCAATGATTTCTAGCAATCCCCCTAATATAGTTTGGATCGTCTTATCCTCCAAAAGCCCTCTGGCCCTTGGATTGTAATATGGTATATTTTCCTCATCCATGGCATCCATAAAAGGGCCAGCTTTTGTTGTAGTTCTTAATGTGCTTTGCAACAATAATACACATTCAGACCAGTCAGTGATTATATTTGACTCTTTAAAGCCTTTTATCATTTCTGTGAAGAAATGAGCAATATTTTTTGGATCTTGATCCCTATGAATTGCAACCGGTGGATACGTCCCACCGATAGATGATCCAGGAGAAAGGCTAGGTTTATCTGCAACCCTTGCGCCAGGGAGCTTCATCTCGTCAAATGAGTTTATGTAAGAATCATAGAAAGATATTATTCCAGGGTTGGACCGGTAATTCGTTGAAAGAAAGACATTTTCTACTTTAGAGGTCGGCCATCTTGTATTGCATTGATTCCCAAAATTTACCATGCACTCAACTGTACCACCTCTGAATCTATAAAGGGCCTGATCATCGTCTCCTACAACGCAAAGATTTTTCTTATTATCAGCAAGCCTGAAATATATCTCTTCCTGAATTGGGTTTGTATCTTGATATTCATCAACTAATACTTGCGTAATACCGGGATACTCCAGCGTTCCATCGCCATTTAAGAATAGGCTCGATTCCGGACTTTTGAGAAAATTTAAAAATTTTTCTTGGACATTAGCAAAATCACATCTATAATTACTAAATAGTTTGCTTTTATATTCCTCATATGCAATAGCAAGTATTTTCGCAGATTCATCATCATTTTTCATCGAATCGATATCAACCAAGTCTTCAACCATCCTATTAAAAAGCATACTTAATCCCTTAGCTCTAATATGCGTATTTGGGGGATGGTCACTCGTTGGTTTCCATCTACCTTTTGTAAGATAATCAAATCCCTCAAAAACGGCCGGAAATCCCTCCCATATCTTGTTATATTTTTGGAATTTACTTTTATCCAGGCTAAGTGCTTCTAGATGTTCCATGATGAAGAGGCGTTGTTCTATATCATCAAGGAGTGTGTAATTTTGATATTCAGTATATCTAAATTCCTGCATTATATCGTTGCAAAGCCCATGAAGCGTATCAATTCTAACTCTATTATAATCCACATCTTTAATAGAGGGATCGATACTTACAAGATATGTCATATATTCCGATATTCTATTCTTAAGATTTCTAGCAGCTTTTTCAGTAAACGTCGTCATAATTATTGAAGCAGGTTGCACATTATCAACAACCAACAATCTGATACACCTTAAGACAATGGAATCTGTTTTACCAGACCCTGGCCCTGCTATTACCCATAATGGGCCATTTCCATGTTTTATGACCTTCTCCTGATTTGAATCCAGCTTATAATTCCTATCAGGCATTTTCTCTAATGCCTCAATTAGCTCGTCAACATTCATTTAGTACACCTTTAGTAATACATATTTCTGTTTGGATATCCATTATTTTAATTTCCTTCATCTAGCTCACTTTCCCTTTATTCCAGTTTCGCCCCGCATTCCATATAGAACGTTCGCCTAGGCTGGTACTTGGATGCGCCAATCCACCTTCTATGCATTAACGACCCCCCTGCTTTTGATTCTATCAATAACCAGCTTGTATAGAGAATATGCCATGAATATCATGGATTCTGCCTCATAGCCTTCAACTTTGGCTCCGCCCGCATGAGCAGCTGTGCTGTCCTGTGATCTTGAAGCCGCTCCATGGAGCTTCGCCTGTAGGTCTTTGGCTAGATTGATTATGTTTTTATTATCATCGAATAGCTTTTCAAACCCGCCTTTTTCGCCAATAAAATCGTTGAATTTTTTGAGAGAATTCCTTAAGATTGTTAAACAAGCGCCAATGTCAAGATCTCCATAAAGTTTCCGCTTTGCCTCATTCAGCATGTCAACGGCATCCTTCAGATCTTCTTGCCCACCGTCAATCTTTGGCATCTCTATTAGTTCGTATTCACCAACTCCCAGTCCCGGAAGGAAGTCATGAACCCAGTCAGATGCCTTGATGGGTACATTAAGAACGCTTTTTCTATGCGAAATCAACATATATCCATTCTTATCCATTAGAGATACAATAGTGATTTCCGCCTGTAGTAAGACGTCTCCTTTTGGCTCTGATTTTCTAGCTGTATTCAGAATATTAATAGTATTAGCATCAAGAACGCATGTGAATGATAATGGTATAAAATCATCGGTATTATCCGGTTGAGATTTATTTAAAGACTCTATCACAAGCTGAACATCGATAGTAGGGGCTAATTCAAGGCGTCCTATGACCTTCCCCTTGAATTTCAGTCTTCCATAAGTATTCAACAATGCTTCCCGATTATTTCCATATTTCCATGATGTGTTCAGCTTCAATGCAGGAATGGAATAATCTTTATCAACGTCTATGGTATCAAAATTTATTCCCATAAAATCACCTTCATTCCAGCTTCGCCCCGCATTCCATGCAAAACTTCGCCCTCTCTGGATTTTTATGCTTGCACGCTGAACAGATTACTATATTAGTACCCCCTGCATCGTTGCCGGAATTTGATGGAGGAGTGTCAAATAATTCATTAACAAGTTCTTTCATCCTCGGATCATTAACAAGATCTTTTATCTCAGGATCATAATCTAACATCTTGGCTCCTTCGAGTAAAATGATTATGGTTTGTATCAGGATGCGCATGAACCCGAATACTCTAAAAAGTTTCCTAAATTGAAATGGCATGTTTTTAGGTTCATTAACTTTTCCATCTTTAAAGTTCACATAAAAGCCATCTTTCTTAATTTCATCCAAATCAGAGATATCTGAATCTGCCAAATTAGAAATCTCCTCTACCGTTGTTTTGATCGGGTCTTTAGCTGATTTTGGGAAATATTGGCTAAAATTGTCTCCATATATTTTAATTAAAGGATTTAGGTCAGGGAATTCATTTTCGTAAAATTGTTGGGATAATTTTACTATTGATTGGATGAAATTAAGTTTTTTCTCATGCACACGTGTTTTGAAATCGCTAATTTTAAATGCATCTAAGGTTTTAATAAAATCTGTCTCATTTAAATCGCTTACAATCTTGGCAGCGTGCACAAATTTAACTTTCAGAAGACTATTTTCAAATTCCGGCGTTTTATATAATACCAATAATGCTTTTGCTAGCTCTTCTATTGATAACTCAATAAGAGCTGCTTGTGTAGGAGGACTTGTTTTTAACGCATCTTCATATAGTCTACCTGCATTATCAACGCATTTTTGTGCATTTTCAATTGTGGCATATTTGGTAGTATCTGAATCTTTGTATTCACCGCTCATTCCAGCTTCGCCCCGCAATTATCGCAATAATGAGCCCTCTCACGGTTCTCAGCGCCACATACTGGGCATATTTTCACCTTCCCCTTATACTGTGTCATCATCTTCTGCACCTGGGGGTATGTCCAGGCTTCCCGTACATGCCAGCACTCGTATGAATCATCCTGCTCACACCATAATCTGAAGATTCCGTTGCCGTTTTGCTTCACGTATATATTGAATATCCTTGACCGTTTGCCAGGTACAGCTTCCTCAACGGTTATGTGGTTGTCGAGCACATTAAAATGGAACAAAAATTTAAGATACTTTGAATTCTCCCGCTCCTCAGGGGTTAGTGCTACATTGATTTCTTCCCCATCAATGTGGATAACACCCTCGGCTTCCTGGTCTATGGGCGCTTCGGACACTTCCTCAAGCTCAACCAACTTTTCAGCAA
>JAKBQY010000058.1:0-4628 GCA_021835025.1 Thermoplasmata archaeon
CATTGATCCCCTTCGGGAATGATGCGGTGTTGCCATTTTATATCACCAACCGTTACACGTTTTATATCAGAGAAAATATCTGATAATCTGGGATGCATTTAGCATTGCCCTTTGTGTATGGTTTTTGAAGGTTATTGGTTTAATATTTATTAACTTTGTTATTCCCGTAAATCTGGTTATATAATAATTATTTACCATTTTTCACTGCATTTTTATAATTTATAAGTTCTATTACCAGTTGTGCATGTGACCAGATCAATGGTGATACAGATATTGGCTTTCCTGTAACCGGATCAATTTGCTCTGATAATATGCCTGAAGCCTCACTATGTGCAATTACCCAGTCTATCAACTGTTTGGCTTTACCCAGATCGTTTATTTTTATATAATAATCAGCAAGCCATAATGTTGTTATTATCCATGGATTTCCAGGTATATTATGGCTTGTATCCATTCTCTGATAAAAATCCCCTTCATATCTTGCTATTCCACCCGAATTGCTTACCCATAAATTTTTATAAATATTATCCACAGATGATTTTATCAACGGGTCATCTGGAGATAAAACACCGAAATTTACCAGGGAGAGGATTGATGAATCAAGTGTGAAATCCACCTTTTCTCCATTCATGCTTCTTCCATAATAACCAGTAAGGTCGGAATAATATTTTGATTTGAACGTTTCAAGCATCAAATCTGCCCTTTTGCTATATTTTAACGATAAATCATTATCATTGAACATTTCCGCAAATTTTGATGCAAACTTTAATGCTGAATGAACTGTAGCCACTGCATATGTGCTGGTACCATATCTTTCTTCCCAGAGGTCCCAAGATTCTCTTGGTAAGCCATTATCATATGTAAAATTGTAAAGAAAATCAGCAATTTTTGTTATCAAATACTGATAAAGATAGGATATATATTCAATATCATTGTAATATGTATAATAATGCCATGCTGCTATAATTACCAGCGCCGACTCGTCTTCCTGTATTGGCAATATCCTTTTTCCATCCATATAATATGGTAACCAGCTACTGGCAATTTTTCCATCGGGGTTGTATTTATGATAAAAATATCCATCTTCGGATATTGTTTTTATACAGAAATCAAAAAATAATTTTGCAGGGTCATTGTGATCTGCCATAATCATCGCAATGGCTGCATATGCTGCATCTCTTGGCCATGCATAGTAATATGAGTCCATATTGCTTCTCAATATTTCACTGTCGCTTGAAGCGAGTATGGCACCAACATCGTTTATATGTGATCTTATAATAAATAATGATTTTTTAAATATTTCATTCAAATCGTTGTCAAGGTCAAGGGGTGATTTTGATACCCACAACTCCCAGAAATTTTCAGTCCTGTTGAGCATTCTATCCATATTTTCCAGCGTTATTTCCTTTGAAAAATCAAACAGTGATTTTCTATCCCGTGCGGCCGCTATATAATAATATAAAATATGAGAATCGCCCGCTCCAATATCGACACTATGCCTTATTATGGAATCAACAGAACCTGTTGCTATTGTATTCATCGCAAGTTCATTATCTTCAGCATCCTTCCATGTTCCGGCCAAACCATTAAAATCCTTAATCCCAACGGAATATTGATCGAATGATGTACTGCTATCTATTGTTGAAATCATAAAATATCTTCTTCCCTTATAATGGACAATGGAATTATTATAAGGATAATAAAATGCTGTATCACCAATGTTTGTTCCATATATTGAAAAATTTTGGTGGAAAAATAATTTAATGTTTTTTTTCTTATCAGTGTTGTTAATTATCCTTGTTCTCCTGATATATATATTTTTATATATATCGACAAAATTTTCATCTTCAAAATTAATATTGTCAACGTTATATTTAACAATGCCAACCATTGTATGATCAAAATAATCCTTTGAAACAATATAATTTTTATTTATCCATTGAAACCTATTTTCTACTGAAACCCCATATTTGAAAGGTTTCCCTGCGCTGTGGTTTTCTGCCATCTCCTTGGAGAAATAGAAGTCTGTAAGATTGTAATTTTCATTGAAACTAACCAGAAGAGCTCCATTGCCAATTGGAATATACCTTACCATTAAAAACGTATATCTTTCTTATATTAAAGCGTGTTGCTAGTGCGTATACAATTATAGATTGATAATTTTTAATTTTGTTTAAAAGTTAAAATAGTATTTAGTAATGATGGAGTCAATTATGTGGGTCCGTAGCTCAGCTAGGTAGAGCGATGGACTCTTAATCCATCGGTCGGGGGTCCAAATCCCCCCGGACCCGCTATATAAGAAATAATATAAAAACTATTATATACTATTTTTCAGATAAGGACATATGAAAACTAAAACAAGAGAGTATACAGGAAAGAATTTGGACCTTGATAAGGCCGCAGGTGTTGTTGAGGAGTTCTTCCAGAAGGATAATTTTAAATTACAGACTGGAAAACACCCAAATGGTATATTGATCCAGGCAACAAAGGAAGGCATATTGAGAGGAATAGCAGGAATGGATAGGGCATATACAATTACAATATCGGGAACACCTGACGATTTAAAGATATCTGTGGGAATGGGAAAATGGCTTCAGGATCTTGGTGTCGCAGCAATAGAAAGTTTTCTTTTAACGCCTGAACTTGCATTCTTTGAAGTGCCAGAATCACTATGGAGCTTTGAAATAGAGAAAAAATTCTGGGAGTATGTGGAAAATCAATTTAACCTTGGGTTATAATAATTTTTATGTAAGACAAGGCATGACAATATTTAAAAAGCATGATTGATTAACTAATACATGTATTATTCATTTATGCTGGGTTTCATAATCGGTATTCCTTTAGGGATATTGATTGGTATCTTTATTTATTTTAAACTGAATAGGAAAATTATTGCAGGTATTTCGGAAAAAATGCAGAACGAATTCAGAATGAATTTTAATAAGATGGTAGTGGAGCAGAATAATAACTTGATAAATGCGGGATCAATAGCGTTTAAAAATGTTCTGGAAAGCGAAAAATCTGAAACCGAGAAAAATATATTAAAAATAAGCAGTATTATAGACCCTCTTAGGGAATCGATAAAAAATTACCATAGTTATATTGAAAGCATTGAAAAATCCAGAGAAGGTGAAACTGGTGCCCTGAATGAAAATATTGATAATCTTTATAAGAAGATTAACTCCCTCGAAGTCGATACAAACAAACTTGTTAATGCGTTGAAAAACCCATCTATTAGGGGTAAATGGGGGGAAATAACGTTGAAAAGGGTTGTTGAAATGGCCGGAATGTCTAATTATTGCACCTATAATGAACAAGTATCTTCAAATGACAACACATACAGACCAGATATGATTATACAGATGCCAGCGGGCAAGAAAGTAATAGTTGATTCCAAGGTTCCATTGAATGGTTATTTTGAATATCTAAATAGTGGCAACGAGAGCGATAAAAAATCCAATTTAAGTAAATATCTTAATATTTTTTCAAATCATATAAGGGATTTATCATCAAAAAAATATTATGAAAATTTTGATGCCTCAACGGATTTTGTAATTATGTTTTTGCCACTGGAATCGCTTTTAAGTGTGGTAATGGAAAATTCTCCCGATATTATTGAAGATGCAATATCCAAAAAGGTAATTGTTTCCACACCTATAACACTGATTTCACTTTTATTGACAATCCATATGGGCTGGAGGGATGCAAATACGATTGATAGCATTAGGGATATTTTACTTCGAATAAAAGATTTCTCAAAAAGTTTAACTTCATTTATAGATAATTACAATGAAACAGTAAAAAATCTTAATAAAACGATAGATTCCTTCAATAAAACGACAAACAGTTTTGAAAGAAAAATTGAACCAATTGTAGATGAACTCGGGGAAAACGAGATCATCAACCGAGACAATATAGAGCTAAACCATATAAATAAGGATGCAAATTTAATCAGTAAATAATTATTTAAATTGTGTAAACAATCTGTGGTCATTATCACCATCAAAGAACCCAATTCTAATTCCTGAGTCTATCCATCCATATAGATAATTTATTGCTGAAAGTGCATTGATGAAATCATTTTTTTTGTAAAAATACCTGGCGTCATTATAGTAGTTCAAAATCATATCCATATGATCTTTTGCCATACCATAAATATAGGAATTTTCCGGGGCTATTATTCTGATTTTTTTTAGCGCCTCATCGGTAATATTGATATATTTTTCCGTGCGTTCCTTTAATTCCATATAACAGTATAGATACATCAATTATATTTTTATGTGTTATACGTTTGTGACATTTTCTCTCGGCCCTCGCAAGGAGATTTTTGCTTAAACGGCCTGGCTAGCCCTTGCAAGTGTTGGCCTGATTTCCACTGACGTAAATTCGAGATCTCTCTTTACTATTGAATTAAAGCTTTTTTTAATATATCAACAGGTAAAGCATGTTGTAGAAGTGTTTTTTTGAACCTATCAACAAATTTATTCCATGAAGAAATTTCTTTCTTTACTCTTCTAAAGAAATTCGGGAAAAAGTATCAACCCTATTTGAAATATTCCAAAGAATAAGTGGATGGATGTTTTTATACTCATGAAATCCATTCTATAATTCTGGCATTTGTTCTTTTG
>JAKBQY010000058.1:4728-43163 GCA_021835025.1 Thermoplasmata archaeon
TTTCTTTACTCTTCTAAAGAAATTCGGGAAAAAGTATCAACCCTATTTGAAATATTCCAAAGAATAAGTGGATGGATGTTTTTATACTCATGAAATCCATTCTATAATTCTGGCATTTGTTCTTTTGGTGACCTCCTCCCACGAATGAATTCGTGGGCTTCCTGCTTCAAAGGCTACTGGCGTAGTCTCCACTGGCTTGCATTCCCTACGGCCCGAAGGTACTTCGCCCTCCATACTAAGCCATTCGACTTTACGGGCGCAGGCACGCATGGAGCTATGTGTGATCCGACCTTCTTTCATTGTTTCTACCAGTGGACCGGAATCATGTTCTCCTGCGATATAAAAAAGTTAGATTTCATTCCACCCATAAATGGTGTGGGTTTTCCCGCTCACAGTGATAAATTTGTAAGCAATTACATAAATAAATTTAACGTTTATTTTGACACTGTAAATGTTTCTAATTATGGAAATCTATGAATCTCCATCCCAAAGGATTGGGGTTTAACTGTTTCCCTCTTACAAGCCTATAATGGAACCGTAGCCTATTAATCTCCATCTGTTTGATATTCTCCTTCCTATGGCAATACGATCATTTATACTGGCTGCAACAGGATACTTCAGAAAAATTTCGACCTTTCCATCCTTAATGGAGGAAACAGAGCCAACCGTGTTTGCGGTGCCTACGGTAAGCATTATTATTTCATTTACCTTCAATGGCTCGACCTTAAGTTCCTCATCAAATCCCACAACTCTTTTTAGAAGGTGGGAGTCCATGGAAAGATTAAAAACGGTTGGTGGGACATGTCCTGCCCTACCAATAACCCTACCTGTGAATGAATCGCCCTTTGTAAGAAAAGGATCCAATTTTGTTCCAACCGCAGCTAATCCTCCGGGAATAATTTTTTCATAGCTTTCTGAACCCGCCATTAATGAAACAATATTTGTTGTAACATTTTCCCATATTGTCTTATTGCCCTTCGTTGTTTGTATTCCAGGGGATATCTCTATATCATCATCTATTGATAAAAAGCCCTTGACAAGGGAGCCCCCAAGAATTCCTCCCTTTAAATTTTCAGGCAATGATCCCGGTTTATTTATATCAAAGGACCTTGCAACATACATCATTGGATTGTCCGATTCATTGAATTCTGGTGTTTTTATGATTTCCTCAATTGCTTCGAATACCACATCTATATTTGTATTATGGTAAGCACTTACGGGGATTATTGGAGAATTTTCAGCTATGCTCCCCTTTAGAAATTTTTTAATTTCATTATGGCTTTCGACTGCCCTTTCTTTTGTGACAAGGTCTATTTTGTTCTGAACCACAATTATTTCCTTTATACCCATGATTTCAAGGGCAGTTAAGTGTTCCCTTGTCTGTGGCTGTGGGCATTTTTCATTAGCAGCGATTACAAGTATTGCACCATTCATTATTGATGATCCCGCAAGCATGGTTGCCATCAGTGTTTCATGGCCTGGAGCATCAACTATTGACATAACTCTTGAAAGTTTGCAGTTTTCGTCGAGTTTTTTATTGCTATAAAATTGATTGCCATCTTTATCATAACATCTGTAAATTGGTGTATCAGCATAACCAAGTTTTATTGATATGCCCCTCTTTACTTCCTCTGAATGAATGTCAGTCTTCTTGCCTGTCAGGGCATATGTAAGTGTGCTTTTGCCATGATCCACATGGCCTACCATTCCTATATTTACGGATGGTTGTTCCATTATTGTTCTCCTTTATCTTCAGATATAGGCTCTTCAAGGGGTTTTGTTCCATATTGTGTGATTATGAGGTTTAATTGGGCAATATCCGAATCAATGGTATTGCCCCTGAAGGTTACTCTTTTCCTAATGCCTTTCTTTGCTTTTTCCCCCTTATCGTAAACTATCAATAATCTTTTCTTGCCCATTATTGGAAGGTCTTTTCTCATTGGAAAACCATCTCTTGCACTTCCACCGGCTATCTTCATTTTATAGCCAGGCATATCAAAAAATATACCGTCGATTTCCTCACCAAGTCTTCTTCCAGCCAAGGAACCAAGTACTTCATCAGAAAATTCTTTTTTATATGTTTTACCGGTTTTTCTATCAGCTATAACTGCTACTACCATATTTATTCACCATGATTATTATTTATTCCTTATTATTAGCTCATTAATAAAATTATAGATTATTTTTAACATCGTTCTCCACAATAAATCCATATAGTTTTTTAAGTGCTAAGAATCTATGTGAAATTTTATTTTTTTCATCCGTTGTCATTTCTCCAAGAGTTTTATTTGAATTGTCCGGAATAAATATGGGATCATAACCAAATCCAAGATTCCCGGATATTTTACTTGATATTTTCCCATTGAGCATGCCGGAAAACTGATAAAAATTTTTTCTCCAATAAAGTGTTATAACTGTTTTAAAATATGCTTTTGAATCGGAAGCCATTTTTAAAATATTTTCATTCCCTATTGTATTTTGAACATAGGATGAATATGGGCCAGGAAATCCATTTAGATTGGCAATATACAATCCCGTATCTTCCAGAAAAAATGGTTGGCGTATTTTATTTGTGAGTTTCTTGCAACTATCAATTGAAATTGTTTCATTATCATCGGCTTGAATTTCCTCATAACTCATTTGAACCCACTTTATTTCAATATGTTTTGAATTAAGGTACGAAAATATTTCCTCATATTTGTGTTTATTGCTGGTAACAAGGGATAACATAAATCGTTAATTATAGAGAGATTTTAAAGTTTTTTATATTATACATATCTCCTACGTGCCTTTATTTCTTTCACTATTTCAAATATGTGTTGGTAATTTTCATTATATTCAGAATATTTTGATAAAAATATTCTGCTTAACTTCTGATTTCCATATAAATTATTGAGTGAATCACTCAGTAAAAAAACGTCATCTGCAATGTCTTCATCTTCACATTTTATCCTCCCCAGGCTTGGATCAATGATATACAGCCTGTCACTGATTATAAAATTATTTGGTGTTAAATCACCATGTGATATTCTATTCTTGTGCATTTTTGCAACTGTTTTCGCTATTATATCCAGATAGTATTCAATGTTTCCATTTTTAAGTATAAGCTCATTCAGTGTAGGTCCATAAATATACTCAAGTTTCAATGTGTTTTTATATTTATCATAATCGTAAACCACAGGCACCGGGATATCAAGGCCGTATAAATTATAAAGTATAAGGAATTCATTTCTTGTTCTTTCCTTTCTCAACAATAAGTCAAGTTTTTTATTTCTGTAACCCTTTATTAACCGATCTTTAATAATTATTTTTCTGCCAAAGAAAGTGGAAGTTCTAATATATGACTCAGCTCCGCGATTTTTTATTATTTCGTGTTTGCCAGAGTTAATCCATGGAACATTTACCTCGTCTATTCTGTATTTCTGATTAATCTTTGTATCCATAATGGAATCGCGTTCACCATTTTCATATAATAACATGCCCGCCTGTGCGATCATCGCGCCATTATCCATGCAGTATTTCTTATCAGTTAAATAGGCTTTATACCCGGATTCTTCTGCCATGGATAAAACCATGGATCTCAGCCTATCATTTCTCGCTACCCCTCCGGCCAACAGAATTTCATTTTTATTTGTGTAGTACAATGCCCTCTCAAGAACCTCGATGACCATGGAAAATGAATACTCCTGAATACTATGGGAAATATCTTCCATTTTTTCACCTTGATTTAAATAATATTTGGCTGCAGTATATATTCCTGAAAATGATGTGTCCATCCCCTTAACCGAATATGGCAATTTTAATAATTTCTTTCCAGATAATGCCAATTTTTCTATCACCGGCCCTCCAGGAAATGGAATGTTTGCATCCCTTGCAAATTTATCAAGCATATTTCCAAGCCCTATGTCCATTGTTTCTCCAAGAACTCTGTATTTGCCGAATTCATGTGCTATTATTTGAGTGTTGCCACCGGAAATATACAACATTATAGGATCCTTTGCCCCAGATAATTTTCTTCCAATTTCCACATGCCCAAGTGGATGGTTAACCCCTATGATAGGAATTTTATATCTAAGGGAGAAGGCACGGGAAGCAGTAGCGGCAATACGGAGGCATGGACCCAGGCCTGGGCCTTTTGAAAATGATACCAGATCTATATCTTCAGGATTTAAACCGGATTCCTCGAATGCATTATGTATTACTTCCATTATCTTATCAGCGTGATGTATGGCCGCTTCTCGTGGATGTATGCCGCCATTTAACGGGATATATGTGGAGGATGAATTTGAAATAATTCTAGTCTCATCAACAATTCCTGCACTTATCGTGTGTGCTGTCCCTTCTATACCTAAAACTATCATTAGAACCCAATAACGTTAAAATATTTTAATTTGAAATATATGTAAAATAATAAATAAAAAATTAATTTAATCCTTGTATTTTATTTTTGAGGATGCACGGAATACAAATTTGTCCTTTGCTGGGACTTTTATTTCGGCTCTTGTTTGTGGGTTTCTGGCTGTTCTTGCACTCTGCTTCTTTCTCTCAAATATTCCGAATCCTGCTAGGTTTATTTTGGATCCTTTGTTAACTTCAGCGACTGTTTCATCAAGGAATTCTGTAATGATCTCTGCTGCCTTTTTCTGTGTTGTTCCTGTCTTTTTTGCTATTGTTTTAGACAATTCACTTATTCCTACCATTTTTTCACCAATACCTTAATACATACAGAAGTATTAAAATCTTTCGATTACAATTTTATTACAATATTGGAAAAACTTAATTCAGGAATATTCAATTAATATAATAAAAACATTTAGATAAAATACAGATAATTATTATATATTTTATAAATATAACCTTCTATGAAATTGATTGAGAACTGGTTTTCAGAGAGATATTCTGACAATTTGCAGCTATCCTTCAGGGTAAGGGATCAGCTATTATCCATTAAAACGGACTATCAGAGAATAGACTTATTCGATACGTATGATTTTGGTAAATTATTATCAATAGATGGTACAGTTCAATTAACACAAAAGGACGAATACATTTATCATGAAATGATCACCATGGTTCCATATTATTTTAATAAAAAGCCAGAATCGGCGCTTATAATAGGTGGAGGAGATGGCGGTGCTGCCAAAAGGCTTGTTGATCTTAACCTAAAAGATATTGTGAATGTTGAAATAGATGAAAACGTTGTTGAAGTTTCAAAAAAATATTTCCCTGAAATATCTGATTCTTTTAAAAATAAAAATGTAAGTTTAATAATAGGAGATGGTATAAAATACATAAACCGTACAGACAAAAAATTCGACAGGATATTAATCGACTCAACGGATCCAGTTGGCCCTGCAGAAGGGTTATTTTCTCCAGATTTTTACAGGGAAATAAAAAATCATCTGGCGGAGGATGGAATAGTTGTAACACAATCAGGTTCTCCATATTACCAACCAGAAGCGTTAAAAATGGCCATAGAAGGACTTTCTTCTGTTTTTAAATATGTAAAAACATATATAGCGTTTATACCTACATACCCCAGCGGTCTCTGGTCATTTACAATGGCATCCACCAATGGTTTTAATGCCAGGGTTGAGGACTACATAAAAGGCAGATATTTTAATGGTGAAATACTTAAAGGGTGTTTTTATTTGCCTGAATTTGTTAGAAATATAATTTAATTATTTTTTTATACCTCGTTTTAATTTTGCATCCACCAATTTTTCCCCATATTTTTTTCCCATTCTTTTGGCCACTTTTTCCAGAAATGGTATGTTTTTTAAAAAAGTTTTTTTACTTTCAATTTTAATTATATTATTAAACTTAAAAATATCGCTCAAGGTTGATGTTGCCATATAGATAAAATAAATGAATAGTATTATGGATGCAATTAGTATCCAGTATTGCCAGTTTCCCTCCTTATTCAAATTGAAATCCGATATGAGCACACTATTTTGAATTATAAGATCGTTAAATGTGATAACAAAAAAAAAGGCGGAAATAGCACTTACGGCGCTATACACAATGTAAAGCTTTTCTTTGACCATAAAATGTAATATCTAAAGCATTTTTAAATTTTGCCATTCATTTTGACATTAGCTTTTTTCTTTCCTTAGCGTTATATCCTGTCAATTTTTCAATTAGATCGTTGTATTTCTTCAATGTTTCATGCGGATTTTTATAATTTGTATCCGTTTCAGTGGAAATAAACAATTTCTTGCCGTCAGTCCATATTTCAATCATCGACAGTCCTGGAAAACTAGATATTATATGATCGTTTTCTCTTCTTATTTCCATCGTAAAATCTTTTAATATACTTTCTATATAACCATTTTCCATTTTTATGCCTTTTTTAACGGGATATGCCCTTACCATATTTTCACCTTTTTTATTATGCTTTTTTAGCCAGTTTTTTCTGATATTTTTTGGCCATTGCACGCCAGTATATCAATTCCATATACTGGGCATCATGTTCCAGCAGTGGAGACATAGAAATTATTGTAATATCGTTTTCCATATTTACAAGAACCTCTGCAAGTGTTTCAAATTTTAAATCGCCATGTTTAATTGCCGTAATTTTTATTTCATTTCCGTTTGCATAATCCAAGCCAGAAAATTCAGTATACAAATCGCCTTTGGCATATTTTGAAAACGCGGAAATTACATTTTCAAAATCCTTTGTTTCAATTAATGATCCGTTATTTAATGAATGAATATGCGGAAAATTCAATATAGGTTCAACATCAGGTATATTTTCCGCCAGCGTGAATAAATCCTTTTGTGTACCAAATATATCTGTTTTTCCAGAGGTTTCTACGCCCAAATATGGATAACCCTTTTCGTGCGGGAATTCCTTGGCAAGCCCTGAATAAATTTCAATTGCTTTTTTGGTACTGGTGTTTTTTCTTTTACAGTAAAATCCTGTATGAGTTATGATTCTTTTTGCACCCATTGCTTTTCCGATAATCAATGACCATTTAAGATGGTTATGCGATTTTTCTGCCATTTCACCGCCATTTAGTAAATCCATATAATATGGAGCATGCATGGATATATCCACATCAAGCTCTCTGGCTATTTGCTTTCCCTCATTTAAATCATCATAATTCTGGGCCATATTCCAGAATAATTCCTGTATTATATCGTCCTCTTCTATTTCTGAATCCGTACCTATGCTTTTATAATTTCCTGAATCGTCCGGCCTTAAAACATCAACAATTATTGAATCCTCAACATCTCTAGGATACATACCAGCATATTCCATAGCCGGATTTTCACTCACATTAACCCTCAGTAATTGAATTTCCAGAGAATTTAAACCAAGATTTGCTGTATCTTCAATTGAATTTATATAGGTTCTATCCTTACTAGTTAAGGGTATACCTGCAACACCAAATTTAATCATTCTTATAATAATAGATAAACATTATTTTAATTTTTGTAATTAGCCAAATTCTTGAACGTTGCTGTTATTTAACACATTGCCATTTTTTCCATTTTTTATTTTACTTATATAAATTACTATAACAATGAAAAAAACATATTAAGATAGATTGAGGCATTTTGTTATAATGACTTCCACCTACAACTAAACAGTAGATCAAAAATCATTTCCAGGCCTGTTGTTTGGCGGAATTAAACTTGTAACGAATGGATTGCCCTTTACCAGTGATGCAATGCGATAGTTTTCATTACATCGGATATTATCATGACCCTACTTGTTATATCCATGAAAACCCAGAAATCATAAAGCAGGATTGCAGGGTAAAAGTAGAGGATCCTGATGTTTAGACTCTTTGAAGTGGTTTTAGCAAGAAACCTCCTGATTATCCTGCATCCAGTTTCGATCTCCCTCCTCTTTTTAAAGAATTTCAATATATCCTTCGATTACATTATTGTGTTTGTTGCAAATATGTACAAAATTCTGCCCTTTTTGTTTCTATCATACACTAATACAAGAAGAATGTTGCCTGGCTAAATTTTTGGCCTGCCGAAATAGGGTGGGTTTTCCGCTCAAAATGTTAAAAAATAATTTATTGTTGCAATTTTATTACCAAGAAAATTAAAAAAAGCCAAATAATAATTAATGGTACACAACTTTACACTAATTGATCTATTTCTTCCTGAAACACATATCTTTTAATTTTTAAGAGTGGTGTAAATGCTTGTTCGTTTTTTTGGACATTTGTAAGAGAGCCATCGGAGGGGTTCGATCCCCCGACCTGCTGATTACAAATCAGCTGCTCTGCCAACTGAGCTACGATGGCTTTGATACTGTATTAAAGAATATTATATAAAATTTTTACATCTAAAAATAAAAAATTAAAATTTATTTTTAATCTTTATGGTTATAGGCTTCCATTACATATTCCGCGAATTGGTCATCAGGATATGCACCAACAAATGTTACATCGTCGTTTATAACAATATGCGGAACCGCTGATACTCCAGCATCGGAAGCTTCCTTATCAAATTCAAGAGATTCAATCATTTCCCCCTTGATATTTTTGTTCAACAGTGCAAATTTATGTGCAGTTCCCACCGCTCTTGGGCAATACTGGCATGTGGGTGTCACATATACCTTAATTGTGATTGGTTTGTCAACCTTTGATAGAAGCTCCACAGCTGTTTTTGAAACATCAGCATCCCCAATGGATACATTTTCCAGATCTTCAATTAATGAACCAAATTCATATCCCGATGGAATTCCATAGTAAACTATTCTGCCATCCTGTACACCAGCGGGCGCCACAACTGTTGCGGGGTATTTTTCTACACCGTATTTTTCAACCATCTCTTTGTCGTCTTCATATACATATTTCGTGAGATTTATTTTGTCATTCAAAGCGGCAACTTCATCAACAAGTTGCAGGGTTTCCTTGCAGTATTTGCAGTCATTGTTGCTTGATGTAAATACAACCAGATCCACGGCTTTCTTTATCTTTTTAGAAAATTCGTCTACCAAATACTTTTTATCTTCATCTCTTATCAATGCCATAGTTATCCTTTTGGTATTTAAAACATATATTTAAATATTTCTGCACAAAAATGTATATTGTTCATGGATTCAATTATATTAATATAATATACAGTTATTACAATTTAATGACCAAAAAGCTTTATTTTAATGATATGTATGGCAAAGAGTTTGATGGCAGAATAGAATACATAGAAGGAAATAAAATCATTCTCGATAAAACTCTCTTCTATCCCACCAGCGGGGGTCAACCTAACGATACGGGAATTATAAAAAATGGGGACAAATTGTATAATGTTATAGATGTATACAAGGAAGGGGAGAATATTATACATGTTCTTGATAATTCTGACGGTCTAGCTGTAAATGACCAAATTCATGGCAAAATAAATTGGGAAAGAAGGTATATACATATGAGATATCACACTGCCGTTCATATAATCGATGGCGTTGTGGATAATAATTATGATGGCCAGGGATTTTTAACCGGTGGCCAGATCTATGATAATAAGGCCAGGGTTGATTTCAGCTTTGATGCAATAGATAAACAACTTATAGAAAATATAATAGAAAATGCCAATAAAATAGTGACCAAGGGACTCAGTGTTTTTCAACGTGAAATGGCAAGGGATGAAGCTTTAAAAATACCCGGTCTTGCAAGAACCGGGCCGGGAATGGAATTAATTCAAAAACTTGATCAAGTTAGAATTATAGAGATTGATAATTTTGATTTTCAGGCTGATGGAGGTACCCATGTGGCAAATACACGCGAGGTTGGTAAAATTGTTATACAAAAAGTTGAAAATAAAGGCAAAGGCCACAAAAGATTGGCCTTTAGTTTAGATTGATGTCGTTATAAATAAAATCCGGCAATTCAGTATCTTTTGGTATTTCATTTTCATCAATAATTGTTTCATTGCCTGTGGCCTTAAAATAGGAATTGAGGAATTTTTGGACATATGTTTTATTGATAACGCCCATTGTACCAATTCTTATTGTGTTTCCGGAAATTTTTCCCATACCCTTTGAAACAATTATATTTTCCTGGCCCAGCTTATTTATTATACTATTGTTATCACCATTATAAAAACATACCACTGTATTTGAATATGTTTTTATGTCACCAAATATACTAACATTGTTTTCAATAAGTTTTTTTCTGATAAATTCTGCGGATTTCTGAATCCTGTTTATTCTATTTTCCATTCCCTCTCTTTTTAGAATTTTTAAAGCCACATTCAATGAGTTAAAAATGCCCATTGCCGGTGTATAAGCCGTCTCATTCTTATCAAGAAATTTTAATGATGTTTTTAAATCGAGATAAAATGGTACATCATTAATCTCGTTTTCCATTAAATAATTATATGCATCTTTTGAAAGGAATATTATGGCTATTCCGGGAACAGACGCCAGGTTTTTCTGACTACTTGTGGCCATTGCATATATACCGTCCATGGTGAAATCGTAACCTCCAAACCCGGAGACATCATCCACCAGAAGTCTAGCACCCTTATCTTTCACTATCTGCAATATTTCCTTAATATTGTATAATGCCGTTCCGTTTGATGTTTCATTGTGTACTAGAAATAAATAGTCAAAATCCCGCTCCTTTATATCATTTAAAATCGCTTCTGGATCTGGTTTTTCATAGTTTACATATTCAACATTGATTGTTTTTCGTTTTATCGATTTAATTAAACGTTCCCCAAAATCCCCAAAGCTTATAGACAAAACCTTTTTACTTTTATCTATTAGTGAAAATACCATTGATTCAACCGCAAGGGTTCCGGATCCGGTAACCATTACCGATGCATATGCACCGGATATGGCATTTAACATTTCCTTATTTTCAGCCATTATTTCCTTAAATTTTCCAGATCTATGATTATCCAGATATGTAGAAGCGTTCAATACAGAATAGGGTACTTCAACAGGGCCAGGAATCAAAAGCATTTTACCACTCCTTCATAATATTATCTGCGGTCATGATTGCAATTCTCTTCTGTGCTTCGTAGCTCTGTGCCCCCAGATGTGGAGTTACCAGTACATTGTCCATTTTTAATATCTCAAATTCATAATCTTCTTTTGCTGGCTCATGCCAGAATACATCCGAGATCAAATACCCTATTGTACCATCTTTAAGATATTTAACTACATCCATTACGTTTATTGCATTTGCCCTTGAGGTGTTTACTATTATTACCCCTTTCTTCAATAACGATAGCTCACCTTCGTTTAATATATATCCAGAACCATTTCTCAAAGTTACATTTATTGAAATAAAATCGGATTGCTTCAGAAGTTCTTCTAGCGTGACCTTTTTTACAAAATCCTGATATTGCACGGGCATTGGATCATATGCTATAAGTTTCATATTCAATACCTTGGCTACATCGGCTATAGAATGGCCTATTCTGCCATAACCCAGAATGCCGAGGGTTTTTCCTGATAATTCATAACCCTTTAATTTTTTAAAATCATTCTTTTTTGTGTTTTCAATACCGTTTACAAGTTGTCTTGCAGCAATGATCATCATTGCCAATGTAAGTTCAACAACACTTTCTGTGGATGAGCCTGGTGCGTAAACGATTTTTATATTTTTTGCCTCTGCATAGTCAGTATCAATATTATCAACCCCAATACCGGCCCTGGCAATTATTCTTAATTTTTTTCCCTCGTTTATGATATCCATATCAATTTTTGTCCTGCTTCTAACAACAACAGCATCATAATCTTTTATTATTGATAATAATTCATCTCTTGTTATTTCTGGTTGATATGATATTTGAAATCTGTCTTTCAATTTATCAATTATTACTTTGTCCACCGGATCGCATATAAGAATTTTCCCATCCATGCCACCATATGGCATTATTATTTATAAAAATTTGTTTGCTCTATATAAATTTTATATCAAAAACAATCCATATTGTATAAATGATAACATAAAATGCAATATACACTAAATCTTTTGATAATTTTTTAAAGTTTAATGTTATTATCTAATACTACTATTATTATTTTCATATAGATTTATACATTATACGAAAAATTTAAAATTTTATACAATATAATTTGTTTTATCTTTCTCATCATCCTTGTTTTTTATAACAAGATTATGTTCATCAAATTCAATGTATGAAATTGAATTTATCGGTATAAGTCTTATTTTTTCCTTATCATTATTCTTTACCCTAAAGCATAATGCCCCTTCTTCACCAAGTATGGCATAACCAATATATTCGCCGTTGGTTGTTAAAGGTTTATCATCTCCACTTGCAGAAATAACACTATATGTTGCCCCTTTTTTTATTTCAATCATGTCCATGGATAGATATAATATTCATCGTAAAAAGGTTTTTTATACATCAAACTCTCCGCATGTCTATTTTTTATAAATGATGGAATTTTATTGTTTATAGTTCCTAAAATAATATAGGCTCCATTATTAGATAAATTATAATGGAGATGTAATGTTGAACTGCGAAAGAAACCAATAGTATCCCATTAAAAAAGCAAAAGAGGTTAAAAAGTGTTTCTATAATTCTTATGGTGATAATTAATCTTCAAAATTTTTCCCAATTGTTTATTACATACATCGTGACATCCTCCCACGATTAAAACCGTGGGCTTCCTGCTTCTGTGACCGGAGTTGCCCTTGCGGGTAGTGCCCCAATCTCCACAGGTGTAACTTCGGGAGTGCCCCTCCCTACTTTTTCTATTCCCCTATTGAGGATGTTTATCGATGCGTTGAGATCCCTATCAATCTCAAAACCGCAGGAATTAAAAATCAGTATAATTTTATATAATAATAAAATTACATACTAATGCCCCTGGAAATAAATAAAAGTGACATATATACATCAGTATTTTTTAACGATTATTATGATCTTAAATACAACTTCGAAAAACATCTTCAAAAGGATAACAATTATGAAATAAGGTTTGACCTTTTTGGTAAAAAAGATTTTCAAACGTTAAATAATGTGTTGGATTATCTATTAAAAAATGGGATAAATCATATATTCACCTATAGGTCGCATAATGTTGAGGAACTTTTAGATATATATAAAAAGGCAATAAATATTTCTCCAATAATTGATATAGATATTAATTCATATGCATTCACGAGAGATATGTTCAACAGGTCAAAGCTAATGCTTTCGTTTCACGGAGAAAATGATGACAATATAGAGGAAATTGTCAAAACAATGGTGGAAATAAAACCTGACATATATAAAATTGCATTGAATTACAGTGATTTAAGCAAATTTTTTGATGATATGCAATATTTAATAAAATTTAAAAATGAAATGGGCAAAAAAATTGCATTCATACCAATGGGAGAGAAAAATAGTTTTTTAAGGATAATATCCGGCTTTTTCCTGTCAGATATCATGTATGCATCTTATAAAAACAAAACTGCACCGGGCCAGTTATCACTGGAAGAGTATATGAATATTTACAAAATATTTAAATTATAAATATATGTATTATTCCTGTTGTAATCAAATCCACCGCTATCGCTGTTAAAAGTAGGCCCATAATTCTGGATATTACTATTGAACCAGTTTTTCCCAGCTTTCCAAAAATTTTTACTGAGTATTTCAGGACAAAAAATGAAAGAATCAAAACGGTTATAACTGCAAGGATAACAATAAACCTTGATATCAATGTTATGTTGGCAGTGTTAAAAAATATGATGGCCGTTGTGATCGATCCTGGACCTGCAAGGAGGGGTGTTCCCAATGGCGCTATGGCTATTGCCTCTCTTTCAGCTGATTCATCCTTTTCCGTTTGTGTCATTTTGGTGGTTGATAGTTTGCCCTGAAGCATATCAAAACCAACTTTAAACAGTAAAATTCCACCTGCTATTTCAAAATCGTATATATTTATACCAAGGATATCAAAAATATATATTCCCAGAAACATAAAGCCAAATATCATTCCTCCAGCAGTATATATGGATCTTCTTATTATCTCATGCCTCTCCTTTAAGCTATATCCATCCGTCAATGATATCAGTACAGGTACAGCACCTATGGGATTCATAATTGCAAATAATGCAGCGAATGCAGTAACAAAAACCAGGATTAAAGACATTTTATACTCTATTTATTTAGCATATTAATTCTTTTGCAATTATAAAAATATTGTATAATAAATGAATAACCAAAAATAAAGGTTTATTGATATGTTCTTTCATCGTTGTAATAACGGGGGGTGCTGTACTCGCCTTTTTGTGAACCGGTTGTTTCGCCGCTGATAGCATTATACATGCTTCCATAATATTTTTTAATTTTTTCTTCAACGGGTATATACAATGAAAGAGCTTCCTTTACATCATTTTTTTCAATTAATTTATGATTTTTTTCTACTGCCATATCACCTGCAGCCCTGATAAGACCGCCTAATTCCCTCATTCTCAATGTTAATGAATTTTCTTTGTGATCCTCCTTGGCCCTGCGCTTACCCTCCTCTATTATAAGAGTTACCGCATCCATGGTCATGTGGGGTATTTTTCCATCTATATTTATTTCCTGTGCAATAAACTGTAAATATTTCATACGATTTTGATTGTTGTCCGGCATGGCAATATCCATCAATATTTCATAACCATTTCCAAGTATTCTGGATCTCAATGGACTTAAGATATACTGTAAATCCTGTATATTGCATGCAGCAACAAGAATAAAATCAGAAGGTACATCGTCAACCCTAACGCTTGCACCAGCACTCTGTGGATTCCTTCCGATTATTGGGAATTTCCTTTCCTGCATTGCGGTTAAAATGAATCTCTGAAGATTTCCAAGGTGGGTGATTTCATCAATAAATAATACACCCTCATGTGCTATATGTACAGCACCGGCAACAACACGTTCATATGGCAGGGTTCCCAGTTGTGGGTGCCCCCCATATGGATCATGCCTTACATCCCCGAGAAGTTCGGTTTCGCTTGCCCCTGTTGCCAGAACAAATGGATTTCTGTCTATAGGGACTATAACCTTGCTTGGGCTTTTCTTTTCTATTTTTCTCCTTTTTTCAAGAGTTTTTTCATCAAGAACTCTGATCTTGTCACCATATTTTTCATATACCACAATTTCCTCTCTATCCCCGATCTTTCTTGTTTGCGTTACCCTTTCATTGCCATTGTTCATTCCAAATGCCACACCAATAACATTGAAAACATCATTGAATGGCCCCTGTGCATTATTTACTATCTTGTTATTATTGCAATTTGGGCATATATTCTCTGTTGGCGAAGAATAAAATCCACAATGGGGGCACCTATAACCAAGTCTTTCAGCTACATTCTGGGGAGCATCCTTTGGATCAATTATTTCACCCTCAATTGAATTCAATTCATGCTTTTCCCTTTCTATTTCATTGATGGTTTTTACCTCTATAAAAGGGCGTTCTGGATAGGAAGGATTATGAACAACCCTGATTTCTTCCTTTGGCCTTTCTATATAAAATGACATTGCCTGGGCTATCATGGATTTTCCAACACCAGGCGGACCTACGAGCAACATATTCCTTCTCTGCTTTGCTGCGAGTAGTGCCATTCGTACAGCTTCATCCTGGCCCACAACACGTTCAAGTGGACTTGATGGTATTTTTATATATGATGTGTCTGGAAAGTCGCTGAAATTTATATATGTTCCCACGTAACCACCCTTATATTATCAGGCTTTTTGGTCACATGCCCGGTTTTTACTCCGTATATGCTTTTTATACCAATATTATTTGCAATATCTATTAATCTCTGGGTTATAATCCCGCCGGTTATCAATACCGTAGCCCCTTTTATATTTTCCAGGGCATCAACTCCTTCGGAAACAGGGTATCTTGCAACGGGATTGGATGATTCATCATATAACTCCATTTCCTTACTTTCATATAATTCATTTAATTTTGTTCGGATATATTTTGGGTTATTTATATCATTGATTTCCTCAACGGTCTGTATTTCCTGGTAATGTCCTGCCTGAATTTCCTTTTCCTTTACTTTTTTTTCCCTATCACCGTTTTTTGATGAATTTTCTTCCTTTAGATGGTCAATTTTTTGATTTTGATTTTCCTGGTTTGATTTCTCATTAAATTCTTTTAATTCATCTATCATTCCATGGGATTCAAGATACTGTTCAACCGGAGTCTTATATTTCAATGCTTTAACTATCTGTTTGTAGGTTAATTCTTCAACCTCCGTTCCCGGTGGGGCTCTTGCAATAAAATCAACATCTGCAACCTGCAACATTTCCTTTATGATCAATTCACCACCATGGTCACCATCAACAAAGAGAGTTACAGTCCTTGACTTGGAAAGATCTTTTACAGTTTTTGGCACATTTGTACCCTGAACCGCTATTGTATTTTTTATACCATATCTTAAAAGGTTAAGAACGTCATTTCTGCCTTCTACCACAATAATTGAATCCGAATTGTTTATTGCGGGTCCAGCTGGTAAATGTTCTTCGCCATAAGATATTATTTCCTTCTTTTCAACCTCTTCCCTTACTGATTGAATAATGCTTTCACTCAGGCTTTTGCCATTATCTCCCATTTTTTTGTAAAGCTCTTCAGCTCTCTGGATGACTTTATCACGCTTGTTTATCCTGACATCTTCAACATTTTCAATTTCAACCTTGGCCTTGCATGGGCCTATCCTGTCAATGGTCTCAAGGGCAGCAGCCAGAATTGAGCTTTCCACCTGGTCCAGTCCGGATGGTATAAGGGCAAAACCTTCAGTTCTACCTTTTTTGGTATCAATTTCAACCTCTATCCTCCCTATTTTACCACTTTTTTGCAAATCCCTTAAATCCAGTTCTTCACCAAGAAGACCTTCTGTTTGCCCAAAAATCGCACCAACAACATCAGGTTTTTCAACAACCCCGTCAGTAACAATTTTAGCCTTGATTAAGTATTTTGTTATATTTGGATCGACATTCACTATTATCACCGTTATTATTATTGATTTATATAGTATGATAATATTATTACCATTTAAAATGTTATGTTTAAAATGTATATAACCTATTCGTTATTATATAATTGGCCAGTCTAATGTGCATGCTGTTTTTAATTTACCCTTATCCTATCCTTTAAATTAAACAGTTTGCATGTAAAATAAACCATTAATTATTAGGCTTGCAAGTATTATTAACTATTTAGCAAGAAGAGAGCATAGAACACGGGATAAATAAGCATTAGTAGGAAGTAGTTATACACATTTCACTGGCCAGGTACGTTATTATCTAATAGAAATAAATGAAATATATTTTTAGGGTATGTTATTGTGATATCCAAAGGCATGAATTCTCCCCGGCTTGATGGTATTCTGCCATCCATGCTAAGCCACTCGGCTTTACGGGCACAGATGGAATCGTGCGCGATCCAGCCCACTTCCATTCTGTCTACTGGTTGGAAGGTTGGTATTCTCTATCACTAAAAAGGTCTAGCTTTCATTCTATCCATAAATGTGGGATTTCCCGCTCAAAGTGTTAAATTGTTAAGAGCCCATAATTTTGATTAATATGCATTAACATTTTTTATTTATATATGGCATATATATTATACATCTTTGGAAATAACATATAAAGTATATATATTATCCCTGCTTTATCATATATATGTTACTGGTATTGGAAGAATATTTTAAGGAATACCCCGTTAAAAAAAAGATAGTTGAAACACTTTATAATAATGGTGTTTCTATTAAAAACGGCAAATTCTTTCTCAATGATATTGAAATTTCTTTATCCAGTATAGCCGAATCCATCAAGGTTAACAGGAGAACAGTATATGAAACCATAAAATTTGTCAATAAAAATGAAGTTATTAAAAAAATTATGGAAAATGTTTTCAGCCAGACGGACACCTCCAGAGTATCATTGTTAATGGGAAGCCAGATAGTTACCATATACATAAATAAAGGTTCATTTGCCAGGGTATATTGGGAAGTTATGTCTTTAACGAAAAAATACACACCATATATAAAGGAAATGTATTGTAAAAATTCTGACCAGGAAGAAACGTTTATAAAAATGATATTTTATAATGAAATTGACAGCAATATTTACAGGGATATGGATGGGATTGCCGGAATAAAACATATTGTAATTAATTCACCCGTTAAAATAAACGTGATTTGCAATAAATGTGAAATTAAAATTTGCCCTCATAAGATATCATCAGAAATTAATAAAGCAGAAATGTATCCATAAATATAATTTTACACAAATATTAAAAAGGTTTTTATACAAAAATGTTAATATATGGACGTGGATGAAAGAAAAGAATTGCTAAAAAAAATTTATACTTTCTTGAGATCAAATGATTTCAATGTCTCAGAACCGGATTTATACGGACTTGTTACATTTGATATTGTTTGCAGGAGAGAGAATGAAAAATACATATTAAAAATACTTTACAATATTGATACATTCAACAGGTTCAGCGTTTCATCTTTGCTGAAGATGGAAAAAATTACAGGCTCAATAGCCATAGTGATAGGTGAAAAAACAGGCAATGGAAAACTTGAAAATGGTGTACTTTACTTCAGGCATGGAATACCAATATTTTCATTAATAACCTTCAAAGATTATATCAATGGCCAAAAACCATGCATATATTCTGCCCCAGGTGGATTTTATGTTAAAATAAATGGGGAGAAAATGAGGGAAATAAGAAACATGAGGAATTACTCAATTGGTGATATTTCACAAAAACTCGGTGTCTCAAGGAGGTCAGTATCACTTTATGAGTCCGGCAACTCCGCAACCATAGATGTATATATAAAACTTGAAAAATTATTAAATGACAATTTAAGCAGAGAAGTTGATATAGGCCTGATGAAAAACAACATAAATATTGAAGGGGAAAGTACCAATGATGTCTTTATAAAATTTGTATTCAACATAATGGATAATCTTGGATATATTTCAGAATACATAAGCAGAAATCCTTTTGATGGCCTTTCTTATGATATGAAATCCTTTTTGATGATAGGAACATTCAATAATATAAATGATAATATAAATAGAATCGTATCCATCAAAAAAATCAGTGATGTTTTGGAAGATGTTCCAGTTATATTCAACAGGGAAATTTCCAATAAAGAAAGCATATATGGTTGCCCTGTATTGAGCATGAAAGATATAATGAATATAAGTGATCGGGATAAATTTAGAAAATTAATTGAACAGAGATTATGATTCTAAAAATTAATGATGGCCTCTATATTTATGGAGGAATAAAGGGTTTAACGAGGGATGGAAACGATCTGGGGAGCCACCTAAATTCAATAAAACCGGATATTATTTTGATTACAATATCTCCGGAGGAAGTGAATGGAATTAAGTATTTTATTGAAAATCCATTTGAAATGTCACTCTCTGATTATGAAATAATATACGGAGTGAATTTATCAAAATATGGCGAGGTTATGACGCCTTCTCCAATTTATATAGAGACTGCGAAGTATTCAAACAAAAATAACATCGATATTATAGGAATTGATATGGATGAAGAGGAGTATCAAAAAGCTTATGCACAGAATATAAAAGTTTTTGACCTCCTCAGACACTCAATGAGAAAAAAGAAAATAAGCAGAATTAAATTTGAGAATGAAACCCCAGAGGATTATGTTGCCAAATGGAATGAAACAGTTGATGTTGGTGGATTTTATAAATTGAACCGGATAAGGTTGAATTACATGATAAAAAAAGCGGACTCAATAATTGATGAAAACGGGAACAAAAAAATAATGTTTGTGTCCGATTATGACTATTATCCAGAAATATCAGAATATTTTGACCACAAGAAAATGTAACTATTTTTTGCCCTTGAGTATTATATAAATTTCCCTTGATTCCTTTCTTGATGCATGTGGCTTGGTTATTTTATAAAACTGAAATTTATCTTTCCATTTATTTAGAAATTCATTTGTCATCTCTCCCTGAAACTGTTTTAACAGTACATTGCCGCCCCTCTTAAGAAATTCTTCCGAAAGAACCATTATTTGTTCACATATAGTGTATGATTCATAGCTGTCCCTTTCAGCTATGCCACTGGTTCTTACCATTGCGTCGGAAAGAAATACATCAATTGATTCAATATCATTTTTTGCCATGGTTTCCCTTATTGGCTTACCGATGTTGTAATTTAATATATCTCCTTGTATAAATAATACATTATCAATGGGTGGCATTGCATTGAGATCTACAGATATTATAGGCATATCTGTAAACTGTTTTATTACCTGCGTCCACCCACCGGGTGATGATCCAAATTCAATTACGTATGAGTTTTTATTTATTATATTGAATTTGTTTTGAATTTCAATGAGTTTAAACGATGCCCTGCTTCTATAGTTCTGTTTTTTGGCTTTTTTATAATATTTATCCTTTCTGTTCATATATTATTTCCTTTACAGTTTATTCGCCTGTATATTTTTTGTATTCAGATGGGGTCATTGAATCAAAGTTGTTATCATCTAATTTAATTTTAATTATCCAGTATTTGTAAGCATCCGAATTGACAAGTTCAGGGGATTTTTCCAGTTCCTGATTTACCTCGACAACAGTTCCATTCACGGGTGAATAAACATCCTCCGCAGACTTAACAGATTCAATTGTGAGAAGGACATCGCCCTTTTTCTTCCTGTCATTAACCTTTGGTACGTCTATATAAACTATATCCGTTAACTGATTCTGCGCATAATCAGTTATGCCTATAGTAGCAATATTATTTTCCACCTTGAACCATTCATGCGTTTTCGTATATTTTAAATCATCAGGTACATTCGACATAAATCAGTATAAAAATAATATATAAAACAATATTGTATTGACTAAAAAATTTGTTTAATGTTATGACTCCTGATCTCTTTGTCAACATTATTTATGAAATCGTTTATGGTATAGGTTTTTGTTCTATCACTTCTGTTTCTAACACTTATGGTTCCATTATTTTTTTCGTTTTCACCCACTACTATAATATAAGAAGGCCTCATGCTCCTGATGAGTTTTATCTTCTTTGATATGGTATTTTGAGATAAATCCAATCTTGACCTAATATGATTTTTGCCAAGTTCTCTGTGAACATATTCGGCATATCCGCTGTAATTTTCTGATACCGGTATTACATATGCCTGCACTGGCGAAAGCCATGCCGGAAGTTTTCCATTAAAATGTTCAAGCAGTATGGCTATGAATCTTTCATAGCTACCATAAATTGCCCTGTGGATGATAACGGGCCTGATCTTTTGGCCATCCGCATCTATGTAGTTAAGGTCAAAATTTATTGGCATAAAAAAATCAAGCTGGATGGTTGATACCTGCCATAATCTATCTAGAGCGTCCCGGATATGAACATCAACTTTTGGACCATAAAAAGCCGCATCTCCTGGATTTTCTTTATATGGTAATCCAAGGTTATTAAGGGCACTTTTTAAATTCTCTGTTGCATTGTCCCACATTGAAAAATCCTCTTTCAAACTGGTTGAGCCACAATTCTGACATTTCAATTCGTCTGAAGCAGCACGCATTTCAAATTTTTGATTGCATTCAAGGCACATATATGAAATCAAATAATTTTCAGGATGACTTTTATCCATTGTGCTTAAATCGTAGGATATCTCAGAATCCCCCATTATTGTGTTGAATATAAATGGCACCATTTTCAAAAGTGAGGTAACTTCTTCGGATATCTGGTCAGCCCTCAAAAAACCATGGCCATCATCTATAGTGAATACTCGCGGTCTTGTCAAACCTCCCATTTCACCTGATTTCTCATACCTGTATACTGTTCCTGCTTCGGAATATCTAATGGGCATCTCCCTATAGCTGTGAACGTCTCTCTGGAAGATAGCAATGTGCCCGGGGCAATTCATCGGCTTTAAACCGTAATGGTCTCCATTGCTTAACTGGAATAGAAACATATCATTTTTATATTTGTCGTAATGCCCCGATTCGCGCCATATTATTTCCTTATATACATGGGGTGTCCAGACATCCTCCCATCCATTTTTTTCATTTAACTCCTTCATATAATTGATAAGTTCATTTCTTATTATAGCGCCATTTGGAGTGTAAAAAGGGAATCCAGGTGCACGTTCATTATCAAAAATAAATAAATCCATTTCATGCCCTATTCTCCTGTGGTCCCTTTTCATAGCTTCTTCTTTTCTTAATAAAAATTCCTTAAGTGATTTTTTATCCGGAAATGATGTTCCATAAATTCTTACCATTTTTTGTTTATTAATATCGCCTTCATAATTTGTGCTTGATATAGATAGCAACTTAAAGGCTTTAATAAAGCCAGTGGATGGTACATGAGGGCCTCTGCAGAATTCCATATAATTTCCTTCTTTATATACACTTGAGGATTCATTTTCCCTTACATTTTCATTTATTTTATCTGTTTTGTAAGGATTATTCTTAAAAAGTTCGAGAATGGAATTCTTATCAAGAACCATTTTTTCTATTGGCTCATTTCTTTTTGCTATTTCTTCCATTTTCTTCTCAATTGCCGGAAAATCATCAATTGATATAGGATTCATATCAAAATCATAATAGAAAGTATTGTTATCTTCATTGCTTGTGTTTGGTTTTGCATCCGGATAGAGCTCAACGACAGCGTTTGCAAGTAAATGCGCAGTGCTGTGTCTTAAAATTTTTAGTCCTTCCTCAGAAGTAATTTCAATAAATTCAGCATCTCCGGATGCGTCACAAACATCTAAAAGATCATGCAGAATACCTTTTTGTTTGCAGGCAACGATATTTCTCTTCAGATTGTTATCAAGAAATTCTGAATATTTTCGTCCCTTTTCAACTTTGAGAATAATATTTGAATTCATCGCAACTTCATTTTTAACATATATATTAATTTATTTTAGAGTTTTTCTGGAGACTGATATTTCTCTTATTCCACTACCCGTGTTCATTAATCCCAAGGAAATAGGTAATGCACATGCTTGGTAAATTTCAAAGTATAATACTATACTTAATGAGAATGGAATTAATATATTAAGGAAGATAGCGGGTATATTCCTTATAGTAACTAATACATATCTATCTATGAATGATGTTATATCCTCATACAAGGAACAATGGCAAATAGGAAGATCATTCCGGACCATCAAGTCATTCATTGAGATAAAGCCAATATATCACAGGAAATCAGATAGAATAAGAGTTGATATATTTGTTTGTGTATTATCACTCCTACTGCCAAGATTGATAGGGAAGAACATAACCATATCGTATTTTACAATAAGCAAAGTATTGAAAATACTTTCAAGCATGAAGGCAATACCCGTGAAATAACCCATGAGGATTGTATATGGATCTGATTCTATGGATGTTATGAAACTCTTGGAAAAATTGAATGTGAAACTTCCAGAAAAGATACTTATTGGTGCGCTACAAAAAAGGATTAAAATACCATATAATTAGCTGGAATTGCCAGTACGGTATAAATTTACCATTTTAAATTTTGAGAAATTCAAGCTAAAGAGTTATAATGCTGGATCATACAGGATAATGAAGTATGGCGATACAGACAGCAGAAAGGGGAAATACCTCACCGTCATAATAACGGCAGATGTAAGGGTCAAAAAGATAATAGGTATAGAGTGGCATATGGGGGAATGGACTGTCAGAACCAGAAACCACAGCCTAACACATAAAGAATGCAATAATGCATAGAATAAATATAGGGAGTTTTATGGCGATAGTGCATTATATACAAATGATCTCTTTGATACAACACAGGGACAAAGACTATTATAAAGATAATGCAGAATGTTTCCACTGACCATTTAAGAGGTAGCAGGCACAGGAGAAAAGCAATAAGGAACTGCCATAGGAAGGGATATAAACAATGGGCGGAAGATAGCAATTATGGGATAACCGGGCACAGAAGGGATATTTTCAGCTGTTAAAAGAAAGTTTGGAGAGAACTGTTTAAGCAGGTCAGTAAAAGACCTGATTATCGAGGGATATCATAGGTTCGGGGTATATAACTATACAAGCCAAAGAGTCAAGGGAGATGGGGATCATACATTAAAAAAAATTAAAAATTATATTAAAAAATGAATAAAAGTAATAGGAATTATTCAACACAGCATATGTGTTCCGACCTTCTTCCATTATGTCTACCAGTGGACGGAAATCATGTTCTTATGTGATATAAAAAAGCTTGTTTTCATCCCACTCATAAATGGTGTTGGGTTTCCAGCCCACTGTGTTAAAAGTAAAATTTAAATTTTCCATAAGTATTACATTTTGGTAAGAAATGGTTGGAATAAGTAAAATAACTTCAAAAGGCCAGGTTACAATCCCAAAAGATATACGCGAAAAATTTAATTTAAAAAAGGGGGATAAAATAATATTTGAAGATATAAATGGAACTATTATAATTAAAAAAATTCATAAAAATAGTTTAAATTCATTTATGAATAATTGCAAACCATTTGATAATGATACAATGAAAATACTTAATAAATTAAGAGATGAGTGGCATTAAAATCTGTATTGATGCAAATGTTTTTTTAAATATATTAAACAAGGAAGAAAAGTTTTATTCTTCTTCAAATAAACTAATTTGCCTGCTGGAAAAGGGAATAATTTTTGTTATTATACCTTCAATAGTTCTATCCGAAATACTTACTGGCTTTTATATAGTGGGAAATGATGATGGTGCAGAAGAATTTTTATCCTTATTGCTTGATAATAACAATATAAAAATTGTTCCATTATCAGTAAATATAGCTGTTGAAGCAGCAATTATACGCTCAAAAACTAAGCTAAAACTGCCCGATTCTATGGTAATCGCAACTGCTATTGAAGAGAATGCAGAATATTTAATTTCAAATGATTCTAATTTCCCTGAATCAGATAAAAAGATAAAAATTTATGATTCTATTAATTTTTTAAAACTATTAAAAGATTTTAATCATATAAATTAAAATAAATAATATTTTATCCACATAACAACAGACAATTTTCATTATCCTTTTGTTATTTCTTTTTTCATGTTTTATAATAGTGTTGTGACCTGTTAATTATTCGCTATGTATATATGCTATAAGAGCCATTTTCATACAATGAAAAGGATGGAACTTGAAATGGATGAAGAGATCATATCAGGTCTGAAGGATATAGTAAGAACAGGAAAAAGAACTGTAAGGGATGTAATGGGGGCAAACTTTTTTATTAAGAATAAACAATTGTGAAACACATATTTTAACGATTTTGTATGTACACGCCATTTAAGAATTGGATAAATTTATGAGGTTTTTAAAAAAGGACTATAATTAACCCTCAATGATCGCCATAGGATAAAAGTTATGGGAGAAATCAGTTTTTGGGGCATTTTGACTATATGCTCAGTGTTACTGCGTGTTAAAATACTTATTTCCCTTGTGGGCAAATATGCTAATAAAGATTAACGCATTGCGGGTCAGTCAAATTCCTTGGTATTCTTGCATGAATGTGTAACCATATCCAACAGTCTTTTGCCACCATAGGCTTTTGGAAAACCTCTAAATATTGTTGTATAATACTATTCATATGCACAGGGTTATTGTGAATGGGAATGAATTTAAAAATATTGATATTATTATTAGGCAGATAAAAAATTTGAAAAATGCTTTACCAGATGCGATTATAGAGGTTGTTTTTACACGATCGGCTGTCAAGGCATTGCTGAAAAACTATGAAAAGAAAGAAACAATTAGAGAGGTTATAGATTCAGGGATACAGGTAAATGCATGCATGAATTCGTTAAGAGGGATGAAATTGACTGTAGATGACGTTGCCACATGCATCGGAGTTGGGGTTGTTGAAACAGGTGTTGAAGAAATAGTTAAAAAACAGGCTGAAGGATACAGTTATCTTCAATTATGATAATTTTAAAAACTATGCAGGTGCCGGGATTTGGACCCGGGTCGAAAGCTTGGAAGGCTTCCGTGCTACCAGGCTACACCACACCTGCATTCTTCAGTGATTGCATTTTGTTTTATTTACTTTTCTATGATGCAACATATATATTATATGATTTAAAGGTATTTACATGCGTTGAGTTTTCATATATATCTAAGGTGTAACTGTTATTCACACTTAAACCTGTTAGGTTGAAATATACATAATGGCCAGCTTTATGATACGGCACGGCAACGCCATTATCCTTTATTGATACATTTGTGATTGAATACTTGTAGTTGGTATAATATCTAAGCTCTCGCATGCTGGATGAATTTTGGGTTATGGTATATTTTCCATTTACCTCGGTAATATTTGACCATGCACCAGCATGATAATATGACAGGTCTATGACTTCAGGGCCTGAAACAACATGTAATGGAGGATTCAATGCGATTAACCAGAATATAAACCATGTAATTATAAGTTCGGCATACATTAAGAATTTGTGGGATGTCCTTTTTGGCATTCCTATTTTTAACAATTTTACTATTCTGTTTAACAGGTATAAAATAACTATTAACAGTAAAACACCAAGGTACCAGTAGCCATATATTTGAAAATAACCTGAAAGCAGGCCCACAAGAAGGCCTATAACAAATACAAAAATAATGGCTTTGGCTCTTTCCCTTTCATATAATAGGAATTCTTTTTTATCGAATTTTGGTTCTACAAATATGGGTTCTTCGTTTTTTGGTTTTGGCATGATTAATTCCTCATAGCAAATTGGTTAATGAATTTAACTTATTTATTGGTTTCGGGTCTCTGATAATTCCAGAAGCTATTAAAACTCCAGAGGCACCGAGTTCCATGGATTTTTTCATGTCTAGTTGAGTTTTCACTCCTGCTCCAACAAGCAAATTTACCCGGTAGTAATCACATATTTTTGCCGCTGTCTCTATTATATCTGGTTTCGCGGATGAAACGGAAATATCCCCACCTATTAAATCTGGGGGTTCATATGCTATATATGATGGTTCAAGTTTTGCGTAATCTTTTACCTCATCTATATTTTCCACACATAAAACAATGGTGAAATTCCTCTTTTTTGAATTATTCACAATATTTATAATGTCATCTTTTTTTACCCTTTTTTCCGAATGATTCAGCAATGACCCGGTTATATTAAAATCAACCAGCGAATCCATGGATATTGATCCTGTAAATGCACCATAACTATTTGAATCCAGTGACTGAGAAAATATATTCATATCATTAAACTTTGATTTGAGGTACAGATCCATATATGACAGGCAATAATAATAATTTTTTTTATTCACTGTGTGAAAATCAGCCATTAATTGCTCTGCACCCTTGCCAACAGCGTTTTCATAATGTTTGAAATTTATAAATATTTCAGGTTCCATATATCCTGATGAGTTTTTCAAATATAATATTAATTTTTTGATACATAAAAATCGCTAATTGATAAATGATTTTTTTGTTTTTGGGCAATAATCAAAAATAATTTATTCTTAAAATCGACAGAATTTTTTAAACAGTGTTTTTATTTAAATTTATAATCATAAATTATAATCAATAATGCTTATATATTATGCATAAATATAGATCTATGATTTCAACAATAAATCGTGAAATAATTCCGGAAAATTGGTACAATGTTATACCTGATTTACCCGAGCCATTGCCACCACCAAGGGATTCAAAAAATGATTTTTCTTCTATTAATCTTCTGAACAGAATTCTTCCAAAGGAGATACTAAAACAGGAATTTACCTTTAGAAGATATGAAAAAATTCCAGATGAAATAATGGAACAGTATGAACAGATAGGAAGGCCGACTCCATTAATAAGGGCAAAAAATCTTGAAAAGGCCCTTGATTACAAGGGAAAGATATTTTATAAATATGAAGGTGCAACTTCAACAGGGTCACATAAAATAAATACTGCAATAGCACAGGCATATTATGCTGCCGAAGAAGGTGTCAATGGTGTTACCACTGAAACTGGTGCAGGGCAATGGGGATCTGCCACTGCACTTGCAGCATCAATTTACAACCTACCTGCACAGATATTCATGGTCAGTATCAGCTTCAAGCAGAAACCTTTAAGAAAAACCGTTATGAACCTGTATAGGGGTAATGTTGTTCCAAGCCCCTCAAATTTAACTGAATACGGAAGAAAAATATTAAGGGAAAATCCGGACCATCCCGGAACACTTGGGATAGGCATAAGTGAGGCCATTGAATATGCCCTTGACCATAACTACAGGTACATGGTTGCCAGTGTGATGAACTCAGCAATGACTCATCAGAGTGTGATAGGCCTTGAAACAAAAAAACAACTTGAACTCCTGGGTGAACATGCGGATGTTTTAATTGGATGTGTTGGTGGTGGCAGTAATTTCGGAGGATTCACCTTTCCATTTTTACCAGACCATCCTGATACCGAGATATTTGCCACCACTGCCGATGAAGTCCCAAAATTTTCAAAGGGCGATTACAAATATGATTTAATGGATTCTGCGGGAGTTCTCCCTGAGATGAGAATGTACAGCCTTGGCGCGGATTTTGTTCCTCCCACAATATATGCAGGTGGTTTAAGATATCATGGTGCTTCACCTTCCCTTTCCCTTCTTATTAACAAGGGAAGGATAAAAAGCGATGAAGTCAACCAGGACGAGGTAAAGGAGGCAATAAAAACGTTTGCGAATACGCAAGGGATAATAGCAGCCCCGGAATCTGGACATGCAATAGCAACTACATTGAAATATGTTAAACAACATAAAGATGAAAATAAAACTGTTGTTGTTAATGTCAGTGGGCATGGCCTCCTTGATTTATCAATATTCGGTGACAGTAAATGAAGAATTTAATACCATATTTTACACTTGGCTATCCGGATAATGAAACCCTGTTGAAGTTTTTAAAAAACATTCCGGTTAAAAAAATCAATTATATTGAGTTTGGCTTTCCTTCAAATGACCCAAGATATGATGGCCCAACAATAAGAGCAAGCCATAAAATTGGAAATGAGAACTTTGACGGTACAAGTTACAGAAAGATTTTCGATTATTTTCATGAAAATAACATAAAAATGTATTCCCTATCGTATTATTCAGATATAAGGCCAAAATTTAAGGAATTTATAGATTATCTCAAAATGTTAAATTTTTCTGGGATTATTATTCCTGATCTAATTATAGATTATTTTGCCGAATCAACAGAAATAATAGAATACCTTAATAATGTGAAATTTGAATATATACCATTTTTTTCACCCGCAACTCCAGATGCCATCATTAAAAAAATTTCAAGTATGACCGATTCTTGGATATACTATGGATTGCAGCCTTCAACGGGAATAGATATACCATATGAAATTGATTATACAACAGAAAGAATAAACTCTTTAATACCTGGAAGGGAAATAACATATGGATTTGGAATCAAAACCGAAAATGATATCAGGCAGCTGATGAAAAATGGTGGTTCAGGTGTTGCAATAGGAAGTTATATAGAAAAAATGCTGGAAAAAGGTGATGAAAATGGGTTTCTTGAGTATATTGACAGAATAAGGGGTGTCCTTGATGAATAATGCAGAACATTTCAGCAGAAATTTATCAAAAAATGAGGCAAAAAATACCATGATAAATATTGTTGATATGCCAGACAGCGATAAGGCAAACTTTTTGACGGATCTTCATAATAAAGGTGAAACGGCGGAAGAAATTGCAGGATTTGCGGATGCCCTGAGATCACTATCAAAATTGAAAATAAAGTATGAAACTCTCACAGACATTGTTGGAACTGGCGGCGATAGAAAAAACACCATAAATGTAAGTACATCGGCCAGCATTGTACTTGCTTCAATGGGTATAAAAATAGCAAAACATGGGAATTTTGGTATTACTGGAAGCCATGGAAGTGCAGATCTAATGAAATTTCTGGGATATAACTTCCGCATGCCGGAATATGAAATAGTGAAAAATTTAAATGAAAAAAATTATGTTTACATACTTGCACCTGAATACAATGAGAATTTTGCCAAATTTTCAAGAGTTAGAAAATTTCTTGGCTTCAAAACGGTATTCAATATTCTTGGGCCCTTGACAAATCCACTGAATCCTGATACAGTTGTTCTTGGTGCATATGATAACAATATAGCGGAATTATATTCAAATATTCTTATAAAAGATTCAAAAAAGGGATTTGTAATAACGTCTGAGGATGGAATGGATGAACTTTCACCATTTTCAGTCAATTATATATATCAAGTGGATAAAGGTATCAACAAATTTAGGCTGGACCCCAGAAAATTGATGGAAGATAGTATTTCAATTGAGGATATATCATCACAAGATTCCAAAAAAAGTTTTGAAATGGCTATAGATGGAATGAAAGGCAAAAATAAAAAGGTGTCGGAATTTATAGCTTTAAATGCTGCCCCAGCCCTGGTTGCTAATGATGTTTATAAGAATATCCCTGATGCATATTTCGCCGTTATTGAACATATAAATGGCGGTAATGTTATGAATAAAATTAAGGAGGTGTTCAATTATGAAGATTAAAATTTGCGGCATTACAAATATGGAAGATGCAGATTATTCCATACTGAAAGGTGCCGAATTTATCGGTGTAATTCTGGATAAAAAAATAAAAAGACATGGGGATGAAGACCTGATAAAAGAAATTAAAAAAATCCATCCCGATATAAAGGTTGTTGGTGTATATACTGATATGCCAGTAAATAGGGATATTAACGAAGATATTTTACAGCTGCATTTTCCCCATACTTCAAGGGATATAATTCATGTTAAAAACGAGTTTAAAAAAGAGATAATTTCGGTTATAAATATAAACAATGAAAATTATCTGGACAAATTAAAAGAATATATTGGAGCAGGAAGCGATTACATCTTGCTTGAGGATAAAAACGGCATCATAAATGACCGTGAAAAAATTTCGCAATTAAACATGAAAAGAATAGCTATAGCCGGAAAAATAGATAGTAGAAATATTACTGCCTTGATTCCCCTGAATCCTGCTTTTATTGATATAAGCAGCTCCCTGGAAGAGAGAATCGGAAAAAAATCATTCAAAAAAATAGATGAATTATTCAATATGATAGGTGATATTAATGTTATTAGATAAAATAAATAATTTTTGTGATAAGAATATTGCGTATTTTGTAAAATTTGATGGGGAGAGGGAGTCAGGAACAGAAACTCTCTTCGTATCTGGCAAGGATCCCATTAAAATTTACCAGAATGCCCTTGATTTTATGAATGGTGAAATGAAAACATACATGAAAAATTATAAGGAAATACCACTATTCATAACGTATGATTTTATAGATGAAATTTTCCCGGATATACATATAATGAAATCAAAATGGCCCGAAATTGCATTTATTTTGCCTGAACAAACATTTAGGGAAAAAATTGCCAGGGAAGAAAAACCGCCATACTTTAAAAATTTTGATATAACAGATAAAGAACTTTCTGTGTCCATTGAAGATGCAATAAACAGGATAAAAAATGGGGAATTGTTGCAGATTGTCATTTCAAAGAGATTTGATTTAAGTGAATTTGATGTTATGAACGCCATTAAAAATTTCATTTTCAATGACAAATCACTGTATGTTTATTATTATAAATTTGGTGATTTGCAGATAATTGGAAGTTCACCTGAAAATATTTTCACGGTAATTGATAAAAAAATTATAATAGATCCCATTGCTGGAACAAGAAGACGGGGAAACACCGAAGAGGAGGATATTAAACTTGAAATGGAGTTGAAAAATGATGAAAAGGAACTCCTTGAACATAGAATGCTTGTTGATCTTGCAAGAAATGATCTTGGGAAGATATGCTATCCGGGCTCGGTAAACGTTGTAAAATCAATGGAAATCCAAAAATTTGCATCGGTTCAGCATCTCGTGAGCTCCGTTGAAGGGAAACTTATCAATAACAATCCTGGTGATATTTTAAAGGCTATATTTCCTGCTGGCACAGTAAGTGGTGCCCCAAAGAAAAGAGCAATATATTTGATAAACCAGTATGAAAAAATCCCAAGAGGCCCCTACGCTGGAGGGGTTGGTATAATAGGGGCAAAATATATGGACCTGGCACTTGCCATAAGGACCTTATTTAAGGATAATTATGAAAGTTACACGCAGGCAGGTGCTGGCATAGTCAAGGATTCAATTGCAGTAAATGAGGTAAATGAGATGAATTCAAAGGTTCTTACCGTAATAGGGGGGTTATATGAAAAAAATATTGATGATTGATAATTATGATTCCTTTGTGTATAATATATACCAGTATGTTGCTTCCATGGGAGTGCATGTGGATATAGTTGAAAATGATAAAATAGATAAAATGGACAATAACTATGATGGATTTATAATATCGCCTGGCCCCGGGAGCCCAAAAAATAAGGAGGATAGCGGAAAATTACTTGAATTTATTGATTATAATAGGGAAGGTCATTTTCTTGGCATCTGCTTTGGGCACCAGATTCTTGGATATTATCTTGGTTCAGATATTAAACTGTCCGTGAGATTGATGCATGGGCAGATTGATTATATAAATCATGGTGATGGCAAGCTGTATAAAAATATTCCACCCAGATTCGAGGCAATAAGATACCATTCCCTTGTTATTACTGAAAATAAGAATATAATCGTTGACGCATACTCAGAAAAGGATAAAGAAATAATGGGCTTTCATTCCAAAAATGGAAATATATTTGGTATACAGTTCCATCCCGAAAGTTATTATTCTAAATATGGGTTTGAAATAATAAAAAATTTTGTTGGTACATTATGATAGTTGATGAAATTTACAGAAATAATAACAGCAGAATGTTGAATCTTGAGAATTTAAGAAGCAGAAATGTGATAAAATTATCGGATTCACTTAAATCCTCCAAAATTAAACCGGGCATAATAGCCGAGTATAAGAGGAAATCACCATCGGGATTTAACAATTTGATAAATAATGATAGATTTAAATACTTTAATTCGATTAAGGAAAACATTGCAGGAATCAGCATTTTAACGGAGCCACATTATTTTAATGGGGACCAGTTAGATGCCGCATCTGTGCAATGCTATAGCAAGCCAATATTAATTAAAGATTTCATATCAAACAGAAAAATGGTAAAATCGTCCTTCATGATTGGTGGCGATATATTTCTGCTGATAGCGGACTTCCTTGATGGCAACAAAATAAAGGATCTAGTAACATATGGGAAATCACTGGGTATGGAAGCTTTAATAGAGGTTCATAAGCCGGAAAATATAAAAAATATAATTCCGGATGAAAATGTAATAGTGGGATATAACAGGAGGAATCTTGAAACACTAAAAATGGAAGACAACTCCGAATACGTTTACGATAAACTGAAGAGCTTTGGTTTGCCCTTAATACTGGAAAGCGGAATAAACTCTGAAAATGCAAAAAATTTGCATCTGAAGAAATATGATGGCCTTTTGATAGGTTCATCGCTGCTTTCCAGTGATAGCATAAATAAAATAATAGAGGCATTGAAATGATAAATATAAAAATAAATAAAAATTTGGAACTGAATGAAAACAGTTTCCTTATGATAGCAGGTCCATGTTCGGTGGAAAGTAAAGAACAGGTTATGGAGGTGGCAAGAAACCTTAAGAAAATGGGGGTTAATGTACTCAGAGGAGGTGCCTTCAAACCAAGAACATGCCCTGACTCTTTCCAGGGACTTGGAGAGGAGGGATTGAAATTGCTTGTAAAAGCAAGGGAAGAAACGGGAATGGCAATTGTCACAGAGGTTATGGATACAGAAAATCTTTCACTTGTTGAGGAATATTCTGATATAATACAAATAGGATCAAGGAATTGCCAGAATTTTTCTCTGCTCAAGGAAGTTGGCAAATACGACAAGCCTGTGCTTCTAAAAAGAGGATTTGGAAATACAATATCGGAATTGATAGGTTCATCAAAATACATTTCCCAGAGTGGCAATAACAGGGTAATATTTGTTGAAAGGGGAATAAGAACGTTCGAAACATCAACAAGGTTCACCCTCGATGTTTCTGCCGTACCAGTGCTTCATGAGAAAACAGAATTTCCTGTAATAATTGATCCGAGCCATCCGGCAGGTGTGAACAGATATGTAGAACCACTTGCTATGGCAGGAACTGCAGCAGGTGCTGATGGCCTTATAATAGAGGTACACCCCAATCCCAAGGAAGCTTTGAGCGATGCTTCACAACAACTCACAATCCCTGAATATAACCATTTATATGAAAAAGTAAAGGGATTAACACCATTAATAAATAAATATGTAATTTAATATTTTTTGCGTTTTTCCAGTTCATTGCCTCTATTTATCTCTTTTGAAGATTTTTTTGAAGAATTTCTATGCTTTGTTATTACATAAAATGCCCCAAAAATTATAAAAACAGCGGCAACCATTGCCCCTATGGCTACATATGTTTTTTGGGGATCAACGGCTATTGTAATTGTTGCAGTATCTGATTGTGCATTTGGTTTTGATGGTGCAGATGTATTATAATATGGTGTTACAATTACCGTGGGTTTCCCAGATACTGTAGGGGTAAATGTAAAACTGACTGTTTTGTTTGAGCTTGCATTTATAGTAGAATTATAACTCTGTGTATACACTTTACCCCTTATAACAAGGGACAGGTTATAATGACTGATGCTTGACGTGGTATTTGTGTTGAAAAGCTTAATGTGAAGTGTACCACTATGATATTGCAGAAATTCACGTGGTTCGGTTATATTGGTAACGAGTAAATATGTAATATTCGCACTGGATGATTCCGGTGTTGCACCTTTATTTGTATTAACGGTATTGCCGGTATCCTGAAGGGCCATAACTGATAAACCGGTAATCATTATCATAACTATTGTAATAACTGCAATTCCTTTTTTCATAAATTCCACTTTTTTATCTTAAATATATTAAATAATATAAAGATTGCCCAGAATTTTATCTAAATTATGCAATGTGTTGTGTTTTAATTAATTTATAATCGTATTCCTTATCTTTGAAGAACGGGGTTTTCTTGCTCGAACTAATTTAATAAAGATATAATTGAAGAGGATACAGAATGCAATAAGAACCACAGATTCCATAGTATTCTCTTGCTTGAGAGGGAATTAGGCCAGGATTGGTTTAAGGCCAAAAGTTTTTGCTTCCATTTATCCCTTCATCACCGCCAGTGGCCTCATATTGGCAACTGGCCGGGCAATATTGGCCCCTATTACAACCTTTATAACTTCATCAATGTCCTTGTAACTATTTGGTGATTCTTCTATTATGGCCTTTTTTGTAACGGCTTTTATATATATTCCCTTGGAGTTGAGCTCCTTGACAATATTATCTGCTGTAAAACTTTCATTGGCTTTTTTCCTGCTAATTAACCTACCTGCACCGTGACATGAACTTCCAAATGAATTTTTCATATTTTCATTCGTGCCAACCATTACGTATGAGGCAGTTCCCATATCCCCAGGAATAATTACTGGATATCCAGTTTCACTGAAGTTTCCTCCAGCAATACCTCTTGGAAATGCCTTTGTTGCACCTTTCCTGTGAACTACAAGCTTTATTCTTTTATTATCAATTTCGTGCTCTTCAATTTTTGCCATATTATGTGTCAAACTGTATACAAGGTTCATGCCCATGGATTCAAAATCATTCTTAAATGTATCCTCAAATACCTTCCTTATTTTATATACTATTATTTGCCTGTTAACAAATCCATAATTTGCCGCTGCATTCATGGCATCTATATAGTCCTGCCCCTCCTTGCTTTTTGTATAGACAGATATAAGCTGTTTATCCATTTCATTTTTCACTGCTTTATCCGATTCATTTAATTTAAGCATAAAATCACTGGCAACCTGATGTCCCAGACCACGTGAACCCGTATGTACCATTATCAATATTTGGTCCTTTTCAATCCCAAATTTTTTTGCTATTTCTTCATCAAATATGGAATCTGCTCTCTGTATCTCGAGAAAATGATTTCCTCCACCAAGTGTACCCAGTTCATTTATACCTCTTTTAAGGGCCTTTTCACCGACCTTTGAATGATCGCATTCCATTTTTCCTTGTTCCTCTGTATTGGACATATCCATTTCTGTTGCGTAGCCGTTATCGTATGCCCATGACAATCCAGATGATATGATGTCATTCAATTTATTTGAATTTAGCTGAAAACTTGATTTATAGTCTATTCCAGCAGGTATTGATTTATAAAGATCGTCAAGAATTGAATTTATTTTATCTTGGACATCAACGTAGTTCAGGGAAGTCTTTAGCAATGAAACACCACAGTTTATATCATATCCAACTCCGCCGGGTGATATGATCCCCTCATCATAATCAAATGCGGCCACACCACCTATGGGAAATCCATAACCGAGATGTAGGTCAGGCATTGCTATTGATTTTTCCACTATCCCTGGCATTGATGCAACGTTAGATATTTGCTCCAGAGGTTCATAGTCTGTAAGTTTATTCAACAATGTATCATTTATGAAAATAGTTCCCTTTACCTTCATTGAGCCGGTTTTTGGGATTTCATATTCGTAGTCATTGATCTTTTTGAGATTGAACATGAATACATATTGCATCATAAGACATAATTATTTAGAAAAAATTAATAAAATAATAAAGCAATACAGATTAATGTCAAAAATTTTTAATGTTAATTCATTCAGCCAGAGAAAAAAATTCGAAATTAGACTTCAGGTTGCCCTTTTAAAAAACACACTAAAGATAAAAGAAAATTCAAAAAATCCGGAAAAATATGATGAATATCTTGCTGAAAGAATACAGAAAATACGAGAACTGCTTGGTACCACATCAAAATTTACTATTATGGATGGAGACAATGTTTTATTCACCCTGGAAGAAAATGTGAAAAACATTAAATAGAATTTAACAAATAATATATAAATAGTTGACATATGTAAATCATGGAAGAATATTCAATATTTAAGGAGATAAACGAAGATGTAGAAACTCTAAAAAGACATATTTTGATTATTCAAACACTATTGAAGGAACAGCCTCTTGGGATTATAAAAATTGCACAGCACACAGGATTGCCGGAGCATAAGATAAGGTATTCGCTCAGAATACTTGAAAGGGAGGGGATTATTGAAGCATCTCGTGAGGGAGCAATTTTAACCTCGACATTTCTTGACCAGAAGGAAAATATATTGAATTCCGGCAGGACACTTATGGAAAAAATTAATTCAATATATACAGATATAAAAAATATCTTGGAGAATTAATAATGTTATGGAAGAAAAAAGAGACAATTAGTTTAGACATTAGAAAAGCGTATCCCTCTGATGCTAGAGGAATAATTAACTGCATGCAAAGCGTTATGGATGAAAAAATTTATCTTGTAAGCGAATACTATTTATTGACTGAAAGGGGGGAGCAGGAAAGACTGAAAAATCCAGATGAACTTACACTTGTATGCAATGATAATGAGTTAATAGTTGGTGTCCTTACACTTCAAAGAGGTATGTATAAAAAGAACCGGCATGTTGCAAATCTTGGAATTGCAATAAGACGGAATTACAGGCATATGAATGTGGGTACAAGGATGATAGGGAATGCTCTGGAATGGGCAAAGGACAATGGAATAAAAAAGATTAACCTTGAAGTATTTTCCACTAATGTAAATGCAATAAAAACGTATAGAAAACTTGGATTTGAATATGAGGGGATGAGAAAAAACCAGTTTTTTATAAACGGCCAATACGTGGATGATGTGTTGATGACCTATATGTTATAATTGTATATTCGGCCAATGTTGTATTCTCTATTGCCTAATGAAACACTATTTCAAATTTTGTGTTAAAAATTAAATTGGACATCTTATATTTCACTATATATTGTTATGTTATGTGTAAAAATATATTTTTAAGATATAATTATTTGATATAGATATACATAACATTACAACCTTAATGTTTTTGCAGTGAAAGTATATAGCAATTTTAAAATAATACCTATTTCTGAACGCTATAAGATTGTTATGACCAGTTTAAAAGTGCATAAAATTGAAGGTGTTGTATAATGGGAATTAATAAAAAATGGACTGTCGAATAGGGATATAATATAGGCATTTTCTATTAACCTAAAAAAGATGTTTTTATTCAGGATAAATAATTGTGAAACACACATTTTAACGATTTTGTATGCACCCCCCATTTAAGAATTGGATAAATTTATAAGATTTTTAGAAAAGGCCTATAGCAATGGAATCGTTATAGAATAATATATTTATAACAGAAATATGCAGATAAAATGTAATACCACCTAAAAGCTTTAGAATATAGAGTTACTAATTCACACAAATGTGATATATAAACATTTAAATTTTAATTTTACATTATGCAATTATGATAAAGAATAAATACGGGATGCTGATGATAAAATATATTTCAACGTTCATTGGCATTACAATTATCC
>JAKBQY010000058.1:43263-64227 GCA_021835025.1 Thermoplasmata archaeon
TAATTCACACAAATGTGATATATAAACATTTAAATTTTAATTTTACATTATGCAATTATGATAAAGAATAAATACGGGATGCTGATGATAAAATATATTTCAACGTTCATTGGCATTACAATTATCCTTTTCATCTTGTTTAAAAACGTCCCTGTAAAAATACTTGCTGGCAATTATTCACCCAGTTCCTATGCCCTATTGGGGCTAAAGTATCCTCTCTTTATACAGTACTTCTATTTTGTTTATGATATTGTTACTGTGAATATGGGCAATATTATAAATCCAATATATTCGGGAAGTGTGAGCAGGGCAATGAAAATATTTCTCCCGGAAACACTTTTTATTACAATACTAGGATTCATTGTTTCAATAAGCATATCATATAAAATTGGTTTTTTTCTTGGTTTTAGAAGTAAGAAGAGGGAAAAACTTGATGTAAATGTTTTTCCACTGGTGATATTTTATTTTTTAATACCATTTGTTTTTATTGCCATTTTCAACGGTATTCTTGCTGTATTACCGCCAAAATACATCCTTCCTGCATATATTGTCCCATACAATTATAACTGGATTAAATTTGTGAATAATGACATATTTATAACACAGCCTACGAATATATTATTTTTTGATGGGATAATCCACCATTCACCGATAATATTAATAAATTATCTGAAAAATTTTGCTATGCCATTTGTATCATTGATAATACCTTCCACCGTTTATCTTTCAATTTTTACGAAAAGATTGACATCGATAGAATACAATAAAAAATATATACGTATAAGAATAGTAAAAAACATTGGAGATGATAAGTTTATTTATCATATAAAAAGAAATATAAGGTATACAATGCTTAATGAGTTCAAAACCATATTTGGGTTATTCCTCGGAGGTGAAATTATAATAAGCTACATATTTTCATATATGAATCTTGGAGAATTCCTCGTATATTCAATAATGAATTATAAAACTGGTATTTTTGGTGTAATTGAATCAATTTTTATATTTACAATGGCGATATTCATATTTAATATGATAATTGATATTATAACTGCTGCGGGTGCAAAAAATGAAGATTATATATAAAATCATCAAGAACAGGATATTGATCGTAAGTTTAGCAATCTTCATTGTTTATTTTTTATTATATTTACTGGACATAATAACTCCTTCATACCTTGGAGTGAATAATATTAATAATTTGATTTTTTTCGCATCGAAAAAGAACATAGTTCCAATTGCACCCGAATTGAGCCATGGGTGGTATAATTATATGGGAACTACATACATGGGAATTAGAATTTTTCCAGCTCTTATAGCCTCTTTAAAATTTGACCTGACGATTGTATTTGGTTCCTTGCTTCTATCATTATTTATTGGTTTTTTTATTGGTATTTCTGGGGGAATATTTGGTGGACTATATGGTAAATTTTTCAGTATTCTAGATTACACATTTTTCAATATACCCTATGTAATTTTTGTATTATTGCTTGTATATGTGATAAGGCCATCGATATCAGGATTTATTATAGCAATTGCAATTTCATGGTTTCCCTTCTATATAAGGAGAATAATAAGGGTTAAAAAAAGTGATGAAACAATCTATGCATATATCAAAAAAATATGTCTCCATTTAATACCGTATATAATCTCAGATATCGGTTCAATATACGGAATTTTAACCGTTATTACATTTTTTGGGCTATACAAGAACGACCCATTCGTGGTTAACCTGGGCAACATATTAAACCTTGATGGAAAGGTTCTTGGCCTTACCACGCTGGGCGATTGGTGGGTGGTCATATTTCCTTTATTGTTCATGATTATATTCATCATAGTTACAAATTTAATGGGATATGAAATGAGGAGGTCAATTTCCAATGGAAGATAATAATATTTTAAAATTTGACAATCTTGGTGTTTGGAAATCAGAAGAAATGGTACTTGATAATTTTAATATGGCCATTGCTGGCAGTGAAAGTTTACTACTGATTTCCAGTACAAATAAGGGAGTATTGTCATCCATTCTATCACTTGATATTGATGATGATCTTAAGATGGATGGAAAAATGGAATATCGTGGAAAAGAACTACTAAAGAACATAAAAAATATAAAGAGATACAGCGACAAGGATAAAAATTTAATGAAGGTATCAGAAACATTAAAGGAGATTTTTGTAATACAGAGAGAGTCCTATAAAATAATGGATAAAACACTGACTCTTGGTGAACAGATAATTGATTTTATTCCATATAATGCAAGAGTCAGGATGTTAAATGCTGTATTAAGGAGGGAGATGATTTCCAGCAAAGATGTTGAATTGCTGATATCGAACTATGAAAAATATCCGGATAAGGAGGATTATGTGAGGTTCTGGTCAACCGAATATGGTGTTGTCAATAAAACAAATGATATATACCACATTTTACAGGGCAATGAAAATAAAACTGATAAATTAAAGGAACTTTTGATATTTCAGAAAACAGGTATTGACCTTCCAAATATTGTGGAACTGCGTGATTTCTATAAATATGTGACGGGGTTAAACACAAATACAGAAAATAAAAAAAGCCAGGAGGAGTATGATAAATTAATGAAAGAAAAAAAAAGGTTTGCCTTTTTCAAATTGGCTCTTAAATTGAACAGGAAGGGTATAGAAGACATATTAACAAGGGAATTGAAGAGGTACATGCTTGAATATCTAAAATTTATGGGATTCTCAAATGATGAAAGCATTTTGAATGTTTACCCATCTACCGATAGCGAGATACTGATAAAACACCTTTTTCTTGCTATTTTAATCTTTTCCGATGCAAAATTACTTGTGTTTGAATGTTCAAAAAATATTGAAAAATTTCTTGGCAGTGTTAATTTATTAAGGAAAACATATGGATTTGGGGTTATATGTATATCCGAGGATGCATATGTGCTTAAAACCATACCAGGATTATTTGATTATGTAAAGGTAATATACTCTGGAAAAACGGTTGAAGATGCCCCGGTGGATCAATTCACCAAGGAACAGTTGCATCCGTATTCCAAATCTTTAATGAGTGGCAAAAAAAATATAACCGGTTCTTACAGCGAAGGCTGTGTGTATTATAAAAATTGCAGGTATTCAATGGCAATATGCAAGAATAATACACCAGACATGATCAATTTTAATGAAAAAAGGAATGTGGCATGCTTTATATATGGGAATAAAAATTTTTAATTTATTTTTCCAGATAATTGAAAAGTACAACATTATAGTTCTGAACGACGGGGTCTGCTTTCATGTTAATACTTCTATTGTAGTAGGTATTTAAGGTCACATTTCCTGAAGGTATGTAAAAATAAAGTTTGTCCATGGTTTCCTGAACCAGTTTTATATTGGTAGAATTATTATTCTCTGTTAAATTTCTGATTTCCATATTTAATATATTCATTAACCTCGTCTGATTTTTATGCGTTGAATTATATAATTGTTTACTGAATCCATTTGTGTATAGATGTGAGTAATTCAATGGTGTTCCATAATATGAATAATATGCTGAACTCCCATAATTATTTGTATCTGTAATATAAATAGGCATTGGGTTTTTCTGATATACCTCATTTGAAGATATAACGGACGATGGTTCGGTTATTATTGGAAATGATGCACCCTTTACAACACTTTTTAGATTCTGTATATATTTTGATATATTCGTACCTGAATTTATCTGGTTGGCAAATATAGGTATGACCAGTGAATTATTTTTATATTCAAATCCTTTTGATGTGTTTTTTAAATTATATTCACTTCCACTTTTATTAACAAAGCTATCCCACTGATTTTTGGCCAATGTAACATTTCCACCTGGAAATGCATTGTAAAAGGCTTCACGGACACTAATGTTGGAAAACAATTTTGGAGGAAGGTTTGAATATGAATATGATGGTAAAATTGATGTGTTTATATTTGAATTTAAATTGTAAATTTCCCTTACATTCACCCCACTACTGTAAGAATGTATCCCCGAAACAGAATTAAAGAGGGTTGAATAGCTTGATGGCAACTGGGCTATCTGGCTTATATTCAGTTTGAGCCCCTGGTATAAACTGGACAATGATGATGTGTAGAATATTTTTATCACGTTAATAGCTGGTACTGGATTGTAACTGTTTCCTGTAAAATAGGGGTTTCTAATAAGTACTATTGAATTCGGGCTTATGGAATAAATTTCATATGGGCCGTTTGCCATAACATTGCTTTTAAGATAGGTGTTATTATAATTTTCCGGGTTCGATTTATATTTATTGAACCCTGTACTGTTCCATGTTATGGCCGCATCATGGGTTTCAAGAAAAGACGCGGATGTAATAAACGTCCCGGATGATGTTACAAGGCGATATACCTTTTCAGGCGTCATTGGTTGATTGAAATGCAATGTTACATTATCTGTTTTGTTATTACAGGTAATTGCTTTAGTGATGTTATTATATGTATTTGAGGTATAATAATTACCTGGAAGCAAATATTGGCCAAGTATCCAGCCGGGTGTCTGCGGTGAATGCCCTTCCAGTAAAAGATCCCTTACCAGTGAATATTCAACATCCCATGCTGTGACCGGTGTACCATTCTGGAATCTTACCTTGCCATTTATATGGAATGTATAACTACTATTATTATGTGAACGGTAAGGCATATTTGCTATTTCAGGCATATATTTACCTGATGTTTCATTGTAGTGCAGCAAAAATTCCTCGGTATTCATGAGTATTTCCATATCTGGATTCGTATATCCTACCTGTGGATCAAGTGTATTATATGGCGATGCTGATTCATATGTTATTGCAGAGTTGTTCGTGTTAATGTAAATGCGGGGATGGTTGCTATTTACTGGCATGTCCAGATAAAATGATACCCTATGTACATTTGAAACTTTTCCATGATTTACAATGCCGGAATATAAAACAAGCTTTAATATGTAAAACCCAGAGGTTAAATTCTTCATGCTAAAAATGCGGTTATTATTTGCATATTTGTGTTCTGAACTATTATACTGGAACATTGAGCTGTTTTCAACCAGTTTTCCATTTTTATATACATGCATTTTTGAAGAAAAAATACTGTAGCTTGTATTTTGGGGTGAGTTAAAGGATAGTGAAAAGTTAAAACTTGTATCATCTGGATATATATCGGAATTGTTAATGATGGGGTTTTTGGATGAATTGTATACAGCAATGTTGCCTGATCCATAATCTGAATTCCCATAAACATACACAGGTATATATTCATTAGAAGGGCGGAGTGAAGCGTTGTAGTTCACGGAATAAGTAATATAATATATGCCGGGAGAGTTATAAACGTGGCTTAACGTTATGGTCTTTGATGGTGATTTTACAATGTTGTTTTGAGTGTCTCCCCAAAAAATTTCTATGGATTTTGGAATCTCATTTGATTTAAATGTTATATTATAGGTTGATCCAGCACTCACATAGTTGCTTGAAACACTTGCAGATGTTTCCGGTGTTATATTTTGGGGATGAAGAAGGGAAATTGCAACCATTGATGACAATAAAACAATCAATATTACGATAATAACATACCATTTATTTCGTGTGGACTTCGGTATCACGGGATATGTCTGCGGTTCTGGTATGTCATATTTCATTTTATGTTTATGCAAAAATAAATATTTAACCTTTCTTTAATTACCTTACTTATCTGGAGTTGATCAATTTTTATGTGTAAATTAAAGATTGATATCTGAAGGGGATTGATAAACAAGTAATAATATTAATAAGGATAAAACCTATAATATGCTATGGCATACAAAGCGGTCATAATGGCGGGAGGCAAGGGGACTAGGCTTAGACCTATTACATATTCAATACCCAAACCAATTTTACCAATTGCAGGAAAAACATGCATGTCCTATCTTTTGGATTCCTTTTATAATGCAGGAATCAATGACGTTATAGTAACTACAGGTTATAAATATGAACTCCTGATAAATAGCATAATATCAAGCAAAAATAATGGCCAGAATATTTTATTTTCCGTGGAAAAGGAACCCGCTGGCACCGCAGGTAGCATAAAAATGATTTCCAATTTTCTCGACGATACCTTTATTGTAGGAAGTGGTGATATTCTTTCGGATTTTGATATCTCTGATATTCTAAAATACCATAAAAAAAATAGGGCTATGATTACGATGGTTCTAACAGAGGTCAAAAGCACGGACCAGTTTGGTATAGTTGAACTTGAAGGAGACAAAATAACGAAATTTCTTGAAAAACCAGAAGAGAGCGAAACGCTTTCACATACTGCTAACACAGGCATTTATGTTATGGAGCCTGAAATAGTATCCTATATTAAATCGATTCCCTATGATTTTGGAAGGGATTTATTTCCACGTTTATTGAGAAAAGGTATTGATATTTATGGGTACAGGGGCAAGGGAGTCTGGCTTGACACAGGAAGGCCCAACGACCTGATAAAGGCAAATCAGATAATGGTTAACAGATATGGAAAGGATTATAATGAACAGTATATAAAGGGAAAAAATATTATAGAAACATCTTCGAAATTCAATGGAAATTATATAGAAAATAGTTACATTGGAAATACAATAAAGATGGAAAATAATATAAAAATAACAAATTCTGCCATTTATGATAATGTGAATATAGGCGGTGGCGTTTCCATAGAAAATTCAATACTTATGCCAAACGTTACAGTGAAAAATAATTCAAAAATAAGGGAATCTGTTATAATGCGTAATTGTGTTATAGGGGAGGATTCGGAAATTGTGGAAAGCATCATATCACCCGACCTTGATTTAAGGGGGAAATCAAGGATATACAATGTATCCCTGGCTTCCAAAATTATAGAAAGCGATATATAAACAGGACATATAATAAAATTATTATAATGGCAGCAATGATGGAAATATATACAAGTTTTTTATCATTGCCAAAAATAATTGGAATGGGGCCAATCATGATCATCCCACCAAAATGCTTTTCATTTTTTTCCTGACTATTCTCAGTATTTCTAGAAAACTCACCGGAGTAATTATTGCCATTGCCGTAATATTCCTTACTTTGCTTGATGTCGCCAAAAGGAGACACAAACATCAGTAAAAAGCCGATGAAAATCAGAATAAAGGGAATTATTGATAGTGCAGAATTGCTTATTATAAATGGAAATATGATAAATATGCCAACCCTGGCCAATCCAAGTATTCCAAAAATAGCAAATAAAATGAAACCAAGAAATATTAAAGCCACTCCGATTTTATATATTATACCATGAAATTTGACCACCATTATTGCACCACCTTAATTAATTTAATCTCTATTTTCAGATTCTATACCTTGTATTGTATAACCGCTTTATATATTTTAATGGTATTTATTTTTCCATTATTTATTGAAATTTTTATTATTTTATGTTTCTTTATGAATATAAACTAAATCGTATGATTAAGATTGAGGGTAATGAAGATCCAATAGCCAAAATATTTTTAAGAAAAATGCTATAAAATATTATCTATTTTAATGATTTGGCCAAAAAAACATAATTTACAGGAAGCCTGCCTTTTGTAAAATAAGTAAATCTTCCGTTGTTAACTGCTCACCAGCCTTAAATTTCTCATAAAGGGTTGTAGCTTTTTCCTGCAATTCGGATTCCTTTTCTTTCTTCTTGGTAACCTTTGTTTTATTTTTAATTGCATATATTGCCTTTTCCAGGTCCCTTAAATCGGTTTTGGCCTTAATAAAAGCTGCATGTTCCTTTTCAGACTCCTGACTATATTTTATAAAAATTTCATGGTTTTCATCTGCACTTCGCCTAACTTCATCAAGTTCCTGCAGATCATTATTTATTTCATCGCTGAGCTTTGAGATCCTGTCAGATAACTCTTCTATCTGCTTCTTATATTCTTCTCCCTTTGCTCTTTCGTCATTTATTTGATCAGTTATTTCCTTTATATCCTTATTTTTTAAAAGTTCCTGTTCTCTATTAACTTTGGCCTTCTTAATCTCATTATTCAATCGGCGGATGTCAGTAATGATCTTATTTTCTTCTTCCTTTTTTAATTCAGTTGTCTGCTGCCTTTTTTCAAGGTATTGAAGCTCCTTCTCTCTGGCTTTAAGGTCCCTTGCTTCTGTTCCGGCACCTATACCTACTTTGAGTTCTCTTAATTTCTTTTTTAACTCCGAGAGATTTTTATAATGTGCTTCTTTTTCTTCCCTTAATACCTTTATTTTATCAATAAGCTCATTCTTCTCGGCGATCTTTTCCTTTGCTTTTTCTCTCATTTCATGAGTCTGCTGGTTCAAATCGTCCCTTATCTTAGCGTATTTTTGTGCTTCGACGTTGGCTTCATCTCGCTTCTTAATATGGTGTTCCACCTCATCATGGATGGTGTCCTTCTTTGTTTCAAAATCCTCTAAAAGATCAGTCATGATAACACTTCGACAGTCTCCCTGCATAAATCTACATATTGCATATATTATACATATCTAAATTTGTGCAGTTGCATGGTTTGTATTTAAAAAGACTATATAAGTATTACTATAACATCCGGACTCTCCGAATGTCTATTTTAATTTGTTAAAATATATTTTTAATTTTGTAGCATGATAAATACAGTTATCTTGATATATCTGGCATGTTGATAAATGCAATATCAAGAGATATGTATATAGAATCATATGTAAAAAATTCACGTTCAGCACTTTTTTTGTTTTGCAGAATTTTATTAATCAATTCAATAGAGCCAGAATGATTAAAATTATCAATACCGTTATTAAAAATACGAAAAATGAAGAAATATAATAAATTTTTAATGCTTTTTTAATATCATTTATATCAGGATTTTTACCAGTTTCATTTATTATATATTCACCTGGTTTTTCAAGCCTCACATTAAGTACCCGTGCAATTGCACCCATGCTATAACCGCCATTAAAACTGTCTGTTGTATTTATTAATTTTTTAATTTTATAATTGTACCCAAGAAAAAAAGCACTGATTGAGAAAATATATGGTGTTAATCTTGATGGAATGTAATTAATTATTGTATCCGCAAGAGCTGTAAAGTATCCGAAATCAATATTTTCCCTATCTTTATAGGCGACTGTTGAATCCATTGTATTTATTGCCTTTACGGCCAGGGCTCCCGTTATTCCAAAAAATGAATAATAAAATAATGGTGTGAAGTAGCCATCAACAAAACCTTCTGCTATGGTTTCAACTGAGGCAGAAGATAATAGATTTAGATCCATTTCTGATGTGTTTCTTCTAACAACCATTGATGTGCTTTTTCTGGCTGCCACTATATCATTATTTTCAAGATTTTTTATTATTTCTTTTATGTGCTTCTTCATAGAATTGATAGAAAATGTTGATTTTAAAAGAAACACAGATAATATTATGAACATTATTAGTGAAATATAGTTATGAAATGAGTATAAAAAAAATAAAACAATAGAAACAGGGAGTGAATATAAAAGTATAATGGAAATAAGGAAAAGAAAGCCACCTATTTTTTTATTCCCTATATTCCTATATAATGGGTTAAGATGGCTTATTATTTTACCAAGGAGAATTACAGGGTGCATAAATAGGGGCGGTTCCCCATAAATTATATCAAATAACACAGAAATTACAAGCAACGGTATGTTTAAAATTAAAAAATTAATCATTTTTAATCAGTTTATTCAATAAATTAATGTCAATATGGGCCATTATACTATTTGTAACATCATCAATGCCACCGTTCATAATTTCCTGATAGTTGGGGAATTTTACATTGAAAATATATTTTAAAAAATTCATATTTTCTAAAATGCCGTGGATATTTGTACCCATTATATTCTTTTTGTATGCCCCTTCCTCGCCATTGTTTACAACATTCATATTTTTTTCATTATTATTTATAATTATTCCATAATGGATCTCATATCCTAAACTTTCCTCATTTTCACCGAAAATATTTTCATTCATTGTATATTTAACTTCGTCAACCTTTTTCTCATTATTATAAATTGTTTCTAAATTGAGCAATCCAAGACCGTCCATCTCTTCCCTATTCGATTCTATTCCATTTTTATCATATATCTTTTTTCCAAGCATTTGGTAACCTCCACAGATTCCAATAATTTTGGCCATTTCGGATTTTTCAATTATTTTCCTATCTATTCCATATTTTTTTATATATTCAAGATCCTTAAAAACCATTTTTGATCCGGGAAGAATAATTATTTCAGCGGTATCAATATCATCAACATTATCCTTTGTTATATATTTATAACCTATATTATATAAATAAAGCGGATCCAGATCGCTGTAATTTTCCATATACGGATATTTTATCACAGCTATTTTATTATTATTTATTTTTTCACTTGTATAATTCAATGAATCCTCCCCTGGAACTTTAATGCCTGATAAATATGGCAAAATTCCAATGACCTTTTTTTTCGTAAGTTCTTCAAGTTTCTTAATGCCAGAATCAAGTATTTCGACATTTCCGCGCATTTTATTTATAACCAAGTACCTTACAAGGTCACCCCTATCCATTAATTTTATTGTTCCATATAGTGAAGCAAATACTCCTCCCTTATCGATATCAGAAACTAATATTGCAGGTGTATTATATATGGAAGAAACGAGGATATTTGAAAAATCCCGCCCATTCATGTTTATTTCAGCAGCTGAACCAGCTCCCTCGGCAATTACAATATCATATTTATTTAACAAAAAATCTAGAGATTCCTTTATTATACTGTAACCATTTTTATTTAAATATTCGTAATATTTTTCAATGGACAATGAGCCAATTGATTTACCCAGAACAATTAACTGCGATTTTCCTTCACCTTCTGGCTTTAATAAAAATGGATTCATATGCTTGTCAGGTTTTGCCCTTGCTGCTATTGCCTGAAGCCATTGTGCCCTTGAAATTTCAGATGAATCCTCAATTGATATTGAATTGAGTGACATATTGACACCCTTAAATGGCGATACTTTATATCCATTGTTTGAAAAATAACGGCATAGGGCCATGACAAGAGTGGTTTTTCCTGAATCGGATGCAGTGCCAAGTACCTGTATTATTCTATTCATGTTTACCACTCATAAAGTTTTTAATATTTTTTATTAAAATAAGGTTCTTATTATGCTGTTTAATTGAAATTCTTATAAAATTTTTACCAAAAGTGTCATAATCCTCAAGCGTCCTTATCATAATGCCATTTTTTTCAAGGAAACTTTTAATAATCCTTCCATCAAATGGTATTTTAAATGTTATAAAATTTGCTTTTGGTCTTCCCACGAGCTTAAAATTTAATTTTTCCAATTCCCCAATCATATACTTTCTTTCCCTTGAAATGGTTTCAGGAATATTTAGCATAGAAGCATAATCCAGATCCTTAATATATTCTAGGGAAAATTGGGGCATTCTCCACGGTTCAGCAATTTTATTCAGATGAATTATGTTTTCTTTGCCTGATGCAATATATCCGATTCTCAATCCTGGAATGGAGAAAAATTTCGTCAATGACCTTCCAATTATAATGTTATTATGTTTTTTTATTATATCATTTTCATTTAATTCTCGCTTATTAACAAAATATATAAAAGATTCATCAAGAAAAATATATGCATTTTTTTCATCTGATATTCTTAATATATTGTTTAAAGATTTTAACGGCAGCATATTCCCCGTTGGATTATCTGGATAAACAATAAATATGGCACTGTAATTATAATAAAACAAAATTTCTGGATTGCTAGCTATGATATTGTATGGCAGTATTATCCTGTTGCCATTAAAGGGTGCATTCAGGTATTCTGTAAATGATGGCGAAACAATAATTATATTTCCTGATAAGGAGAGAATAAATTTATGGATAATATATGTGAGCCCTGGAACTATCATGATATTTTCACCGTCAAATTCATCGTTTGATATAATTTTATTATAGGGGTCAAGTTTACTCTCCGGATAATTTTTAATATCGCTCGATTTAACAAAATACGATTTAATATTTATAAAATCGTTCATATTTGATGAAAAATCAAGTATTTTTTTAACCGGAATAGAAGTTTCTCTTGATACTTCATATATATTGCCACCATGCATTTTTGCTAATATTCAATTTATTATTTAATTTTTTTATATCAATATAATATTAATTTTATTCCATATCAAATCCCTTTAATGAAAAATAAAATTTTTTTCAGGAAAACTTTAAGAATTAATAAAAATAGTGGGGGATATGGATATTGTAACTGGAAATAAAATATATGAGAAAATTAAGGGAAAGAAAACAATCTATGTTCTCCTTTCAGGAACCACTGAAATTTCCCTTATAGATGGAATATCGGCGGCTGGTGAAAAACCAGAACTCACGCCGTTGACCCCCTTGCTTGATTCAGAAATTATCTTTTCTGGCAGATGTAAAAGTTATGATGTTATACCAATGACCAATAACGGAATTCCCACACCATCAATAATAACTAGGGCTTCTAATGAAATCTCAAAAATAGATACACTTATAGTGGATGCGGGGCTAAAAGAATGTCCGAGAATACCATTTATTTATACAGGGCTTGGAAGCGCAAAAAATTTTACAGAGCATAAAGCCCTGGATAGATATAATGATGCTTTATCATTTGGGGAATATATTGGTGAAATTCTTGATGATAAATACGATTATATACTCCTTGCGGAAAGCGTTCCGGGGGGAACGACGACGGCTTATGCAGTTTTGTCTGCACTCAATATTAATTATATGACAAGCAGTTCAATGAAGGACTCGCCTGATGATATAAAAAGGGAGCTTATTAAAAAAGCTTTTAATAGAATTGGCCCCGATCACAATCCAGAACATGCAATAGAGCAATATGGAGACTATATGATGGCCTTGTCCATTGGAATTTCCAGAAAGATTAGAAAATCAACTCTCTTGTTTTCAGGGGGGACACAGATGTTGAATGTTTATCTTCTTGATCAGATGATAAATGGGACAAACGATAAAAGATATATATTCACGACGAAGTATATTATGAATGACAAAAGGGAACTAATGGAAAAAATTGGAAGGAACAATATAATTTATTCAAATATGGATTTTTCAAATATAGATGGACTGAATTATTATGAACAGGGGTATGTGAAAGAGGGGACAGGATTTGGCGCAGCATTTGGCATTGCATATTTAAATCATGGCAATGTTGATTATATATATGATAAAATAAAAAATGTGTATACATCTTTTTTACATTAATTCCAATATTTTTCAAGTATATCCATGAAAGATTCGGTTGATATGCCTACAAATCTGGATACAAAACCTTTTTTTGGGGTCAGGTTTTTTACATTCATATTCAAGTTATGCGTTCTTTTCATATCATCAAGTGCATTATCAGTATCACCAATTTCATCAATCAATTTTTTTTGCTTTCCGGAAAGTGGCGAGAATAAAAGCCCCGTGGCAATGTCCTCAATTTCTTCATTGGTTAATTTTCTCCTTTTTTGCACCTCTCCCCTGAATTTTAAAAAAATATCGTTCATTAAATTGTTATAAATTGAATTCTCTTCATCAGTCATTTTTCTGAATGGCGAATTTATATCCTTATACTTTCCTATCTTGTTTATTCTGGTTTTTATCCCAATATTTTCAAGTAATTCTGATATATCAAGGGATATGCTGATGACACCTATAGACCCAATAATTGAGGTTTCCATTGCAAATATTTTTTCCGATGCGCAGGAAAGCCAATAAGCCCCCGAGGCACCAACACCAAGTATTGAAGTGTAAACGGGTTTTTCCCTGGCTATTTGAAAAAGTTTATTGTATAATATCTCGGTGGCGTTGGCATCCCCTCCACCTGAATTCACAACAAGCAATAAGCCCCTTACCCTGTTTTTTTTCTGGATATAATCGAGCACGGGCATAAACCTTGAAACCATTGAGTTGTTAATGGTTCCTACAATATTAAGCAATGCAATATACATAATATACGAAATTGAATTACTTTATAAAATTTATGCCCGCCATTATTTTGATATGCTTTTATATATGGTTTTTAATGTTTCCTCGGGATTTGCGGATTGGTATATTGACCTTCCAATAATCACATAATCAGCGCCAAGCATCAGGGCATTCAACATACTGCCGCCCTGAATTCCGATGCCCGGGGAAATTATTTTTAAATCGCCTGAAAGCTCCTTTACCATCTTCAGATTTTCGGGCCGATTGCCGGGAGCCACCAGGCCATATACTCCAGCTTTTTTTGAAATATCAATCAGTTTATCCGTTACATCATCAATATAAGATTCCTGTGACAGGGAAACAACTGAAAAAACCTTCATATCTGAAGCGGCGTCCACTACTGCTTTCAATGATTTAAATCCAGTAAATGCATGTGATATTATGCCCCATGCCCCATAATCTCTTGCCTTTTCAGTTATCATCCTGTTGGTATTGTCGATGTCCGCAAGTTTAAAATCACATATTACTCTGGAATATTTTGAGAGTTCCCTGACTATTCCTATACCATTCTCAAGTATAATAGGCCAATTTATTTTTATCGCAAAAACTTTATCGCCAAGATTTTTAGCAAGATCTATTGCAATTTCATGATCGTAAACATCTAGGGCAAATATTATTTTATTTTCCATGCTTTATAATGCATTTTATTTATTTAAATGTATAATACGTGAAACACATAACAAAAATTAATTAGCTTTTTTTTAATTATGTGGATATGTTAAGGGATTATCTTATTGATAACAGTGTAGTAAAATTTGGAAATTTCACATTGACCTCCGGGAAAAAATCTGATTATTATATCGATATAAAGGAGGCAAGCACCAATCCTGAAATACTTGAAGTTCTGGGAATTGAACTTTCGCACCATATATCGAGTAAGAAGATAGCGGGAATGGAACTTGGAGCTGTGCCATTACTGATTTCCACATCACTCCAGTTAAAAATACCATATATTATTATCAGAAAAACCGAAAGAACCCACGGAACTGGTAAGAGATATATCGGGCAAATTGTAAGTGGGGAAATGGTAGATGTAATAGATGATGTTGCAACCACCGGCGGGTCTATCCTAAAATCAGTAAATATATTGAGAGGGTATGGCGCCATTGTTAAAAATGCAATTTGTATTGTTGATAGAGAAGAGGGGGCAGAATTATTGATGAAAAATAATAATGTGAATCTGATAAGCCTTGTAAAGATTTCAGAATTAAGATAGGGTATCGTCTATTCTGCCGAGCTCAATTGAAGTGGTTGCATTCCCAACAAGGATGCCTTTTGAATTTGTTATGATTGATGCACCTAGATAATAGCTTCCATAATTTGCGGTTCCTGTATTTACACGTATGCCGAAAAGGTCGCTGAGCTTCTTAATTTCTTCATCGCCGGACTCTGGAGAAACCAGCATTCCATTATCATTCAGTACCGCAACACTGCCAACCGTTTTTACACCCGCAATTGCGGATCTGGCCACTTCGACACCCAAGGTATCACTTATTGCCTTTTCCGAGGATTCTGTAAATGATGGGTGTATAACAGCAGCCCTGTCATTGGTAATAATATTATTGCCAACTGCATTCAATCTGTCCTTTAGAAAAAGTATGTTACGGCCATCAATATTCGTATCTGAAAAATCATCCGGGCTGGACAAGCCAGATACAACGATTCCGTTGGAATTAAAGGCAACCATTGTACCGATTAAACTGAAATTGTTAATCATCACGCGAAATGTCTTTACTCCAAGGATATCACGGATGATATTCTCTGATTCTTCATCAAGGTTCCTTGGGATTAGGGCTGTGTTTCCATAGGCTTTTATATAAACACCTATAAAATCACTGCTAAATATAGATAATTTTTTGATCATAATATTACGGCAAAATAATTTCTGTGGTTCCGTCTTCCAGTTTTATTATTTTTAAACTTATTTTGGTGGGTATGTGCTTTCTTCCCTTTTTCCAGACCTCTTCGTTGACCTTATTATCAACCCATATTTTATCCTTATCGGATTTGGTATATCTTGCCACCTTGTCCTTGATTATTTCAATGGCTGTATCCGCCCTTCTAGCTTTTGAAGAAAGCCTTGCTGTTCTCAGGGAGACGGTTATTAATTCCTCATTTGTAAGATTTTCATTTTCTACCATATGGTCACCTTATAGTTTTAAATTGGACCTTCTCCAGTTCTTCCTTTTTGGATTCTGGGTCATTTTCCTATCCGTTCTCAGCATTACCCATCCGGGCACCCTTCTATTTGATTTTACGTGCTTCATTAATCTTAATTTTTTACCTAATGGCTTATTTTTACTCATTTTTTATCTCCTCTCAATTTTTGTTTCGTGGGGGTTTCCAATCAATCTTGAAAGTATACCCTTTAACTCAGCATCGCTGATAATATGGTTTATTCTACCCATATTTGCCAGCTGTATAAGTTGATTTTCAACATTGTCTACAAGTTCCGGTTTTACAAGTTTTAATGTGTTCAGTCTTTCTCTTGCATCATCTGTAAGTATTTGTCTTAATATTTGCTGCTTCCTTGCTTCTTCTTCAAGGGAACGCTTTCTGCTTTCATTTTCCATTTCACGTTCCTGAGATGACCTTTCAAGCTCTTCGAATTTTTGTCTTCTTATACGTTCCAGTTCAGCATCATCATTGGACATTCATAACACCCGACATAACATATTGTATTTGTATTCATAAATTTTATTATAAATATTTCTCAAATGACTTATCCTTTTCAGAAAGAGCTTTCATTGCTTCCCTTGAGGCCTTATCAAGAAAAGCCTGACCCTTAGGAGTTATTTCCCTCCCTGTTTTAATTGTTTTGAGATAGCCAAGTGATTCCAGTGCGTGAAACATTGATCTTATAATATACCTGCTGCTCTGGACGGGATGGTATCTTTTTGATCCTCTATCCTGCCTACTTCCATATTCTTGGCTCATCCTTGATATTCCAAGACTGCCATTTATATATATTTTTCTCAATATGGATGCCATTCTGGTATAATACCAGTCTTCCTGCGTCCATGACTTTTCTTTTCCTATGCCATCTTTTAAATATTTTGTCCATTCTGGTTCTTCAACTTTCATGGATTTTAATTCTGAGGCTAAATTCTGAATTAGTACATCAGCCGGAACTTCTTTTACATTTACCATTTTATCACGATATGGGTTTATTTATAAAGCGTTAATAATATTTTCGAATTTTGGGAATTTTTTTATTTAAAACAAAAACAAATAATAAAATAATATTTACGGGGACATCAAAATAAATAAAATAATTTATAATGTGATATATTGCAAAGGAAATTAGAATCCCTGCACCAAGGGATAAAGCAACCATTAAAACAGATATGGCGAAAAGCATAAACATGGGATATCTTCCAAATGAATAATAATTAATGCCTGAAGAACCCTCGGGGAGCTTCATGATTAATCTTCTAATATTTATGTAAATAATAATATAAAACAATAATACAATATTTATCCATTCAACTATATATATTAGTCCACGTGCATGATCAAACAGGTACATTACAATAAGGAAGATAATTGTTAAAATTATGAAAATTGCCATACCGTAAATTGTTTTATATTTTGCTATCTGATTTTTTGTTATTGGGAGGGAATCCAGAATTTCTATGCCCTTTCCCTCGACTACAAGTAAAAATATGGAATAGAATGTTGAAACTACTATGGTCAGGTATATCATTGATGAGAAGATGCTTATTGAAGTACCGCCAAGACCGTTTCCATTTATGGCTAAAAAGAAAGGGAGAACAAATAGTATTGGAAGAAATATATATGTGAGATTCTGAACTTTCCGGAATGTTGTTTTTATATCTTTTTTAAGAAAAGCTAGATAGAGCTTTTCCGTTTTAATACCTGTGGCTATCCTTTCTATTGAACTGTTTTCCTCTGCGGTCATCAGGATATAATACAGCTTTCCACGCGTTTTAACATAAATTATGAACATTATAAGGAAAAATAAAATGGAAAATCCCACCTCAAGAGCCCTAACTGTTAATCCGGATAAATAATTCAAATATATTATGTATTCAAGATTTATTGGGAAAAGAAAATATTTTAATTCAAAGGGTAGTGAGTTGAATATATATGTAAGGGAGGTAAAATAGTCCGGATTTTCAATAATTATATAAAAAAATCCAAGAAGCACAAATGTGAACAACAATCTTATAACATTTTTTATTGATGAATGCCTTCTGGATACTGTACCGTGATATATAAATATGGCACTGGAAATTATAAAGCTTAAAACCAAGATCAAAATTGAATACGCTACCCCAAGAAATATCGTCTGTAAATCACCTGTCAGAAGATAGAACATTACTATTGAAGGGACCATGACAAAAATGTACGAAGATGCATTGTAAACAAACCATGAAATAAATGGGACATTTACATTCACATCCATTGGCAGTGATTTCAAGGGGCCCATCATATTATTTGCAAATATTGTATTCAAGTAGTTTATGGAGTTAAAAATTCCCATAAGAAAAAGATATGAGAAAAGCAGAATTCCAAAGGATGCTATTGATAGTATGTTTTTTTCGTTAAAATACATGGAATTTATAAATACAGAGAATAAAACGAAGGTAAAGGCATTCATGATGTATGTAGAAATAATATTCCTGTAAAAATAGCCATTTTTATTGGTTATATTCACTGTATTCTGGAATTTTGTTGTATCCTTTACGGCAAGATAGCGCTGTTCAACAATTAAAAGCCTGCTCAGGAACAATGTTTTATTTTTCATTTTATTGATTCCCTCAATGAATTGAGAAGGTTATCCAGATCCTCATCCCCTGTTAATTTTAAAAATATTTCTTCAAGATCGTTATTGCTGGATCCCGCTTCCTCCCTCAATTTTTCAAGATTTCCCGTTCCAGCTATATTGCCATTGTAAAGAATGGATATGGTATCACATACCGTTTCCGCTATCTCCATTATATGAGTTGAAAATATAACCGTTTTCCCATTTTTTGTAATATCTTTTAACAATTCCCGTATTATTTTTGAGGACCTTGGATCAATGCCATTCATTCCCTCATCCATTACTATGATATCAGGATCGTGAATAAGTGATGCCATAATAGCAATTTTCTGCTTTGTTCCAAATGATAATGAGCCGATAAATTCATTCATGTACTTTTCCGTTTCCAGGGCTCTTGAAAATGCCTTTATTCGCTCGCTTAGAAGATCAGAATTTATATTAAAAACAGAACCAATAAAGTTGAAAAATTCTATGGGGGTTAAGGATTCATATAATGATGGAGTTTCCGGAATATATCCAAGCATGGCCTTTACTTTATCCTTATTTTCTGAAATATCCATGTTATTGATGGATATATTGCCCGACGTTTGAGAAATGATGGCGGAAATGATCTTCAAAAGTGTTGTTTTTCCTGAGCCGTTGGGACCAAGTATTCCATATATTTGGCCTCTGCCAATATTCAGGTTAATCCCGTTCAATGCTATCGTATTTCCGTATTTTTTATACAAATCATGAATTTCTATAAAGCTCAATGAATTAAGTAATAAAAATTGTTATATATAATTTTATATAAATTCAGGTTTTGAAATTTTATTTTCCCTGTATAATGAATATAATATTATGAGGCCTGCAATAATTGAAACTATTCCGGCATACATATAGGAATATGATGGCTTAAATTCATATAATACCCCCATGATTATATTTGCAAGGAAAAATCCAATTGACCTTGATGAGGATAATATTCCCATGCCAGAACCTATTCTTGATGGATCTATTATCCTTGAAATTATAGATGGTTCAAATGTTTCAACCATACCAAACGCAATAGATACAACTGTAATGGAAATATAAAATCCTATTAGCCCCAGAGAATATATAATAGTAAATGCAAATCCTATGGCACCAAAGCCTGACATTATATATCCAAATACTCCCAGTGATAGCGCTTCCCTTTTTATTGCATATTTACTTAATATAAACCCCGTCAATGAAGAAAATCCCAGAAAAATGCCATATGATGCCACGCCGGATACAATTGCAATTGCACCTGGTATCGATGAGGATTGGGCTATAGTTATGATAGGAAAACCCATGCTGTATGACCCGAAACCAAATAATGATGTACCTATGATTATTCCTTCAAAAAGATATTTGCTATTTACATAACTTTTTCCTTTTTTCACCGGTTTTGAATTCTTTCTTTCATCTTTAACTGATGCTATAATTATTGTCGATACAATCAATGGAAATATGGAGAAAAAAAACAGGTATTTATAGGAAAAATGAAAGAGAATAAGAGTTACAAGGACGATGATAGATATTAGGCCACCCCCAACATCCAACCCGTGCAATACACCAAAGGATGCAGTCCTCTGGTTTTCTTCAACATTTTCTGCAAGGAAGGCTCTTCTTGCAGGGGATCTTAAATTTCTCATCCACCATCCAGATGAAAAAAATCCTATGGATATTAGTGGTATAATAAAAAATCCTGTGAATGATAGAAGAGGTATAAATGAATTGCCAATAACTGCGATTCTTTTGCTCCCATATCTTTCGCTTAGCCTGCCACCAATATAGGAAAACAGTGCACCAAATCCGAATATAAATGCTTCAACTATTCCAAATACATAAAAATTTAGTTTCAGTACAAAAATCAGGAATATCGGCAATATTGCCATTGCACCCTGATACCCCATATCTGCAAAGAAAGCGGAAAACCCGATAAAATATGCTATTTTTGGTGCTTTCATTTCTTGATTATTGATTACTTATTATTATGATTTTCCCTGTGACATCCTCCCACGACTAAAGCCGTGGGCTTCCTGCTTCTGTGACCGGAGTTGTCCTTGCGGGTAGTGCCCCAATCTCCACAGGCGTAACTTCGGGAGTGCCCCTCCCTACTTTTTCTATTCCC
>JAKBQY010000064.1 GCA_021835025.1 Thermoplasmata archaeon
CTTCTCTTCCTTGATTCGCCTGTTTATATCTGCCTCGTTAACGAGCTTCTCAACAACAAGTATTTTCTTCCTGCCCATGAAATTATAAATACAAATACGGATATATAGTTATGTCACAAACTATAATTAATACATACAATACTTATATTAATATTTTTCTTTTACGGTTCAATTTCAAATATTAAAATTTATCTAATTTGTTTTTTCATGATTTCTTATAATTTTCCTTGTTTTTAAAATATATGATATTGTATATTATTGTGAATGCCTTCTGAAATTGTATAAAAAAGGTTATTTACCATTATACTGATTATTATATGCTCTTTTATATTGGAAATAGATCTCCCTTTTTGATCCCATTTATCTTATATATTTTTGTATTTGTTTAGCTTCTTTGGAACGCGTTATTCCGGATTTTGTGAAACCATGGAACCTTGAAGGCATTCTGTACAGAAGCGTGAGTTTCTTTGCTTAAACAGAACAAAATGACAATTGTAACAAAAATGCTGAATTATGTGACAAATTTTTAGATATCGGTTTATGAAATTGATCTCTGGATAATTTCTCGTGTAATAGTATGTATTCTCACCCACATCCTTTACATAAATACGAGACGGTAAAAATTTGTGGATAATAAACAAGTCTAAGGTAGATACAAAATATACCTTCTACACTAATTATATGAATGGAACTTACAGATATTTAACATCCCATTGTTGAATAAATTCAATAACAGTAGATTTTTATATTAGAATATATTCACCCTTTCAACATTTCCTATTTCATAAACAATAGATATAGAATTTATGATACTGAATTATGGAACTTGCAGAACTTTACAAGAAGTGACGGGTAATGGGAAAGGATATTTGGGTATAAAGGATATAAGTGAAAGGACACATTCCATAATCATGTATGCCAGAAGGTTTATCTTCCTCTTTTCCCTAATACTTTATAACCTCTGGATGCTGCTTAACCTCTTTTTAATCTCCATGGGAAGAAATAGGTTTGTGAAGATTATGAATGGCAATGAATTAATTATCGAATAAAATTTAATGATAATGAATCAAAAGTAATAACGTTAGAAATTAATATTCTTAACCTAAGCTATGCAAATTGCCCTGATTTTTAGTAATATCGAATTTATCATGGGCTTTGGGCACTTTGTAATAATATATAAATTAACTATAAATTAATATTTTTATTTTTAAATTTCATTTCAATATCAGAGAGAATTTTTTTTCCATCTGGCATATCCTTTAAAACATAATTTTTATTTTTTGTAATTATATAAATAGAGATTAAACCAAATTTTTTCTGTAAATAACCCACATTTGAAAAAAAGTCCATAATGTTAGAATACTTTATCGTTCTTAATGAGAATAATGTTTTTATGTTTATAAAATCATCATATATTTCAACTTTTAATGTTGTCTTATAGAGTATATATAAAAAACCGATTATATAAACAAATACAAGAAAAATTAAATAATTTACAAAATTATGATAATTTATTTCTAAAAAAACAGAGAAAATTATTACAAGTATAGTAATTTTTATTAATGTTTTTTCTATAGATTTTATCCATAAAGCCAGCATAATACTTTAACACCATCAATATCGGAAAATTTTGGTTCCTGCGATTTGCAAATATCCATAACTTTTGGGCATCTGTTGCTAAATCTACAACCTTTAGGCACATTTATCAGACTTGGCACATCACCCACAGGGGATTTTAATTCCTTCTTTTTAAAGTCCGGAACTGATGCTATTAACAATTGTGTGTATGGGTGCTTTGGATTTTCCATAATATTTTTTGTATTACCGTATTCAAAGATTTTTCCAGCATAGGTTACTGCTATTTTATCTGTCATATATTTAGCAACTCCAATATTGTGTGTTATAAAAACGTAGGTTAATTTTAGTTTTTCCTGTAGATCCAACAATAAATTCAAAATTTGTGCTTGTATAGATTCATCGAGTGCGGAAGTAGGTTCATCAAGTATCAATAGCTCAGGAGATTTTATAATGGCTCTTGAAATGGCAATTCTCTGTATTTGCCCCCCAGACAATTCTCTTGGTTCCTTATTGCTTATTTCATCATAGTCCATACCAACAAGAGAAAGAACATCCCTTACCTTTTTTTCATCAAATTTCCCGAGGGGTTCAGAGACAAGGTTCTTTATTTTCATTCTTGGATTAACTGAAGTATAGGGGTTTTGAAACACCATAGAAACATTTTTCCTTAGATTTTTATAATGTTTTTTATCTACCTTTGAGCCTTCAAAATCTAATTCACCTGATGTGGGCTGTTCTATTGATGAAATTATTTTTCCCATTGTGCTCTTACCTGATCCCGATTCACCAACAACGCCAAGAATATTTCCCTTAATTATGTCAATAGAAATATCATCAAGCGCCCTAACATAAATTGGTTTTCGCCTAAAAATAATATCTAGCAATTGCCTTTCCTGCGTCAAATAATATTTTTTTATATTTTTCAAATTTATAATATCACTCAAATAACCAACACCTCACCTCATATTTTCCTTTCATTGTAAACAAAGTTGGTTCTTGGACTCTACACTTTTCAAACACTTTATCACACCTTGGATTAAACTTGCACCCTCTTGGAAGACTAAAAAAAGATGGTGGAGAACCAAGGATATAATATAACCTAGAACCGCCCTTATAATCCGTCGGAACGCTTTTTAATAAAGAGATAGTGTATGGATGTGCTGGTTTACTTACAATGGAATTGGACTCATTAAATTCCATAATTCTCCCAGCGTACATAACCATCACATCATTTGCCATCACATAGGCAAGACTCAAATCATGTGTTATAAATATTATTGTCATACCGTAATTTTTGTTTAGTTCTTTTAATAAATTTATAACCTGAGCCTGTATTGTAACATCTAATGCAGTTGTTGGCTCGTCTGCTATAAGAAGATCAGGTCTAAGTATTAAGGCCATTGCTATGACAACTCTTTGGATTTGGCCCCCAGACAATTCGTGGGGATATCTATTAAAAATTTGCTCAGGATCCGGCAATCTTACTAATTCTAAATTAGCAATTACTTCGTTTTTAATTTCATCTTCTGTTAAAGTTTTTTTATCTCTTTCGACTCTTATTTTTTCAGCCTCCATAAGTTGGAATCCAACAGTTTTGACAGGATTCAAACTATTTAAAGGGTTTTGAAATATCATAAATATTGACGTCCCTCTTATTAGGGTCATATCATCCTCACTTATCTTTAATATATCTTTGCCGTTAAGTACGATTTCACCTTTTTCTTCTGCAGAAGATGGAAGCAATCTTGTAATTGCACCACCTAGTGTACTTTTTCCAGACCCTGATTCACCAACTATTGCTACGGTCTCACCCTTATCAATAGAAAGATTGAAATTATCCAATACTACTGATATACCGTTGACCGTTTTATATAAAACATGTAAATTTTTGATTTCAAGAAACAATTTTTGCACCTCAATAATCTATTCTATTATTAATAATATCTTGATATCTATCACCGACAAGTACGAAACCAACCACTATTACAAGTATGGATAAACTTGGGAATAGTGCATACCACCATGCAGCGGGCATATATAATAAACCATTCGATGCCATTGCACCCAGTTCAGGGATTGGTATTGTTAAACCTATGCCAAGGAAAGCAAGTGTTGCATAAGTTAAAATTACATTGCCAAAATCTAAGGCAGCATATGCAATTATTGGATCAACGCTGTTTAAAACAAGTATCTAAAAAATAAACTCAGAGGCTTTACGCCGTTAATTTTGGCCGCTTTCATGTAATCCATCTCCTTAACTCTAAGAGTTTGCCCCCTGAAAAATCTGGCGTATGTAGGCCACCAAACAATGCTTAATGCTATTATAACTGCATCAAATCCAGCCTTTAATGGTATAGATATCACTATAACAAGTATAAGAGCTGGTATTGAAAGAAATGAGTCTGTAAGCCTCATTATTATATTTTCCAGCCATCCTCCTTTATATCCTGATATTATGCCTAGTAGACCACCTATGACTATTGCAGATGACACAACAACTACAGCAACAATTGCATCTCTTGGCATTGAATACAACATCCTAGATAATATAGACTCGCCAAGGTTATTTGTTCCAAAAATAAGTGAAATTGACCTTGTTGACGGACCTTCCAAAACTGCATTGTAGTTTACTGAAAAAGGGTTTGACGGAAGTAAAATGCTACCAAGGCCAATGTCTTGCAGTATACCCTCAATAAGAGACCAACCAAGGAAAAGTATGACTACAACAATGCCAACAAGGGCTGATTTGTCTTTAATTAATGTGCCGAAGTAACCCTTTTTTTTATATTTTACAATCTCCTCAGGAATATTTTCCATTTGTGCTTGATCTATCATTTAACTCTCACCCTCGGATCTATAACACCATACAATATATCGGCGGTAAGATTTGCTATAATTATAGAGATTGCAATAATAATGGTAGTACCAAGAATTGCTATATAATCGGTGGAATATATTGCTTGTACTATAAACCAGCCCATACCATGGTAATCAAAAATATCCTCAACCACAACAGCGCCTGCAACTGCATAACCAAAATTAAGAGCTAGGAGCGTTACTATTGGTATAGATGCATTTCTTAAGGCTGCACCATATACAGCAGATTTCCTATTTATTCCTTTCATTAATTCAAGCTTAAAGTAGTCGGATTCAATTGCATCAAGCATTGAAGATCTTGTCAATCTTGTCACAACACCGAAGCTCAATAATGCTATTGCCATAACAGGCAATATCATATGGTGTATTAGACTTATAAAATATGGAAGGTCCCCCGCTATTATTGCGTTCAATAATGGAAATGCCGCAACATTAGGTGGAGGTATTAAGGCAGAATTTGCCATTCCAGTTGATGGCAATAATCCCAAATCATATGCCAAAAATAATTGAAGAACTATTGCTATAAAAAATGGGGGAGAAGCCCATGTAACTAGATAAACGCCTTTTACCGTTTGGTCCTGGGCCTTTCTTCTATGGGAAGCACCGTATGATCCAGTATAAAGACCCAAAAGTGTTGCAAGAATTATTGCAGGTATTACGATTTCAAGAGTTCTTGGTAAAAATGTCCCTATTAAATAAATCTCAGGTACATGATAAACTGGGTCATAACCAAAATTTCCATGAAATATATTGCCAATATATACAAGAATCTGCGAATATAGGGGGGCATTTAAATGGTACTCCTTAATTATTGAATTAAGTTCGGCCCTTGTGTGATGGCCAGAACCTGCATAAATGGCTGCCATGCTATATGGACTTGGAACTATAATATGTATCAAAAGATAAACGATAATAATAATAAAAATCAATGTAATAACAGCATATATAGATCTCCGCAATATATAGATCAACATATTAGTATTCATTATTTTGCTATTAATCGTTCATATTTAATCTTTTTGCCGAATACCTAACAAAAAATTAAGAAAATAATTATTATAATGCGAATTTCGAATATATAAATATTAATCTTATTGGTTTACAAGAGCAAGTATAAGAACGAATATTGAAAGAAATTTATATAAATCCATTATTATATTTTCCGGTCACTTTACCGTTATATCACTATAATATGAAGAAATGTAACTATGATTATTTCTAATGCCACAATAAGCGCAGATAGAACGACCACCCTTGGCATGGAATATAACATTCCGGATAATACAATTTTCCCTTCAGAATTTGTTCCAAATATTATAGATATTTGTTGGTAAAAGGTTCAAATGAGATTTTATTAAAATTTAATTTTAAGAGATTTTATGGTAGTTATGGGATGTCTAATTTCAAGCCGTTTATAACAAAAAACGCATAAAATTAAAATATATTACACCATCTTTACACGCATATGCGGATCATATGCTATATAGGGGTCTTTCACATCTTTAATTCAACATATATTCTCTGTATATTATTACAACATATTGGTAATATCATACAATTCATCCAATAATCCAATAGCATTACCATTTTATGCAATTCTTACATAGTTGTAATGTCCAAATTAAAATATTTAATTTTTATAGATTAAATAAAATGTTTCATGGGTTATCATTAAATACATTGCTGGATTAATAAATAATGAAGTATATTGAAATTGGAAAAACAGGAAGAATGATATCACAGCTTGGAATAGGTACATGGAAAATGAAGGGGTATTTTAATGAGGGAGTTAAAGCAATTAAATATGCACTTGACCATGGAGTTAACTTTATTGATACAGCTGAGATGTATGAAACGGAAGATATAGTTGGAGAAGCAATAAAGGCATATGATAGAAATGATATTTTTATTGCAACCAAGGTATGGCCAAACCATTTCAAATATAATGATCTAATTGAAGCATGCAACAGATCATTAGAAAAGCTGAATACTGATTATATTGATTTATACCAACTCCACTGGCCAAATAATGATGTTGATATCAACGAAACTATGAATGCCATGGAAAAACTCAGAGAAGAGAATAAAATAATGAATATAGGAATTTCAAATTTCAATGTAGACCAGACATTAAATGCCCAGACGGCTTTGAAAAATTCAAGAGTCGAGACAAACCAAGTTCAGTATAGCCTATTTTATAGGGATATTGAAACGAACGGAATTTATGATTATTGCATGAAAAATGGTATTTCCATTATTGCTTATCAACCGTTATATAAAGGCGATATATCGAAAATGAATGGAAAAGAGCTTGAAAACATTGCAAAAAAATACAATTCAAGCATATATCAAATAGCACTAGCATGGCTTGTTGGAAAAAATGTATTTCCAATACCAAAGGCACTTAACATAAACCATCTTAAAGAGGATATAGAATCGGTAAACATTGAACTTGAAAAGGAGGACATTGCAACCTTATCAAATATACAATTAAGGTGAAATTATTTGCAACCATATTGTTATTTTTATCATGTTAAATAAAATGCATAAATATTGTTTTAAATTTAATATCAATTCCAAAATCATTCATTGATTTTTTTGCACTCCTTATTGCCATAACATTATTAAGATTGAATACCTTTCCATTATTTATATTTCTTACAAGCCTGTACAGGGCATTATAATAATTAAACCTCTTCCTTATATCGTTATAATAACATTCCTTTATATCATTAATGTTAGAATATTTTTTAATTGCCTGGTATAATATTTCCGAACTCTCAATTGCTGGAACTATGCCCTCACCGGTTAATGGAGAAACTGCACCTATTGATTCGCCAACGCCAATAACATTGTCATTGAACATATTGTCAAATAATGGTTTCATGCGTATCATTCTTCCTGTTATTTTTAACCGGTTATATTTTTTCACCATATTCATATCGGAAATATTTACCGAGCCAACGCCAACATGATATTTATTTTTAAGAGGAAAACTCCAAAAATATCCATTTCCATTCTTCAGAAAAAAGAAATAGAAATCCTTTTTATCTGAAAAATCAGTCAGATATTCTATGGTATAGAATTTCAGATCATCCGCTATTTGCCCCAGATAATACCGTGATATTCCGGTTGCATCTATAATTATATCATCTCTGCCTACATTTATAGGCTGCGTTGTGTAATCTATATTTTTTAATAAATCCTTTTCATATAAATTTTTGTCAAATGTTACCAAGCCCGATGAATGGAAATCCACTCCAGAAAAACCATTTCCCCCAATTCTTATATTATCTGCGTGAGTTAAAATGTAATCATCTATTTTTATATCAATATTTTTTAAAAGTGTATTGATTTTTATTTGATTTGTGGCATACGCACAGGGTATATAATAGTCTTCCCTTTTTATTTCACTGGCCATAACATCGAATCCAGCATTTTTTAACCTCAAGTAGAGATAAGAACCTGCCACACCAAGTCCCGCTATTTTAATCATGCCTGATGAATATTCTGGACATTATTAAATTTGCTACTCCCTTAAATATTATCTTTGTTAAATATAGGATATTTTTCATAATTAACAAGCAAATATTATTTTTTCAGGCAATTCGGGCAAACGCAACCATCGGTTTCATATGATAAATTCTTTCTTCTGGATTCGGAGATGGGAACAAATGCACACCAGCATAGCAGCAATCCTCTACACATAAAAGTTTTGCCACACATACTGCATTTTTTTGTTGCCATTATATCATATTAGCAGAAACTATAAAAAATTTCAGAAATTATACGATAATTTATCATTTAAGAGATTAAGGTGACTGCCTTTTCCCTGATAAATAAACAGTCAAAGGTCAAGATATATGCTATTAGAAAAAGTTATTATTTGAGAATTTAATAATCGCCGATGTTACTTTCTGTTGATGGTGGAGCCACAAAAACAGTTGCACTTATTTTTGATGAAAAATATAATACAATAAAGGGTATGGGGATTGAGTTTACCATTTAAAGCTATAAGCAAGTCCTATTCTTAAACCAATAAGTAACAATTCGTAGCTTTGATTAAGCAGAAATAGACACTTGGGAAACTGTCATTGCATCTTGATCATTTGCATACAGTTCTTAGGAGTTCTTATTCAATAGACAAAACAATGACCATCGATGAACAGAGGGAATAAAAACTATGTTACAAAACTATTAAATTACTATGGCTTTGATGCCCAACCCGAATGGAAGCTTCCTAATAATAGATTGATAGATCTTGTTGCAAGATATTCTGATGAAATATTTATCGTGGTCGAAGTCTAAGTTACAGGGAATTTAAGAGAAGATGTTTACCGTTTGACTCCATTAGATTTGAGCCATAGATTTATCATAACACATGCTAACTTTAAGAACGTAAGTTCAGGGATAAATGATATAGAGGTGTTTTCTAATTCTAACATGCTCGCAATGGATTAACAAGTTTTAAATATCACTGCGCTATAAATAAATAAGGTGCCAGAAATTTATGGTTAGTAAAGCAATAGATAACTTGACATTATGGAAGAAAAGAGGTGGGGTCTTGAATGATTTTTATTATATCTTTAAAATTCCTTTTCCTAATGAACTTGAGGTTGACGAAGCAATAGAGGACATTACAGAAGCCTTCAGAAGATATGATAATTTTCAAGAAAATGTGAATAAAGATGAATTACAGGGGATAAGATATCAGTCATTTTCTGTCTATTCTGCAGATATCTTTGGATACCTAGCAATTGCTATAAAACTTGCGGGAGAAGGCTATATGGGTGAATCTCTCTCCGCTATCAGATCAAGCATAGACATTTTCATCACATCTTTATTTGTATCTTTAATTTGGGAGCCAACCGATACTAATGCTTATAATCCTCTTGCACAGTTAGACTCACCTTACTATCACCTACTGAAAGAGATATCCTTAGATGATTTGATAATAAACAGAATCGGTCTGGGCGAGGAGAAAGAAGGAGTGTTATTGAAAGATAAGATCAACGAAGCATCAAGTCTTTGTCTTAAAGATTATTTAGAGGTAATGAATGCAGACCGAGACAAAATCGATCCTAGAGATTTGAATAACTTTAGAAAAAGTATCATACAAGCTCTAACCGATGTATCAATAAACGCATTAAAAACACAGGGAAGTGGATTCAAAGAAATTGGTATGGAACTGACAAAGCCCGAAGAATTATTAATGTTACTTATGCATGATGAACGGTATACTTACAAAGCATGTGAAAAGTGTGAAGACTCACTATTAAATGACTTGAAACATCTTTTAGGAATTGGCGGAGAAATGACAGAAGAAATTAGGAAAAGTTTGAACTTATTAACTTTCAAAATTGGTGCTGAGGAAGACCAAGAAGTCATTGAGGAAAAATCTCCTATTTGTGATTATTGCGGAGAGAGTCCTGTTTCAATTTGGAGCATTCACGTTAGGTTTGATAAGAATAGTATGCTTCGATATTTGAGATGGCATATGGATAAAGATTCGCTCAATGAAATTAATGAATGTGTCGGAACAGCACTTGGACTAGAAAAAAAAGAATTCTTTGGTGACGTTGTAAATTACAGGATGTATAGAGAATTAAATCCATATATTCACGGAGACCCAAAGCAAGAACCAGACATTACAGAATGGTATAGTTCCTATATGAAACCCTATCTAGGGTTCTTGACTTGCATTTTTACAAACATGGTTAGAATTTGAAGTTCTTAGATTTCATAAGATATTTCCTAAAAACGTATAACCTCTCGTGTCCGCTTGAAAAATCAGGCGAACCCTTTACATAATTAACAAAATTTTTAAGTTTGTCTATTATTGACCAATTTTTAAAAGATAAAAAATAATTAGCAAAAGATATCACTTTCATTGGTCCAGCGATACTGTCTTATTCATTTGTAATCCCTAAAAGAAAGGCATACAGTTCTTCTAAATCTTCTTCTAGGTTATCTAACCTATCATTTCTTTGCCAACTTTCATAAATATTATTCCATGCCATTCTATCTCATTCCTCAAAAATTTTCGCAACAACTCTAGCTCCTAATATTACTACCATAGCATGTAAGTTGGCATATTTATCTTTGCACTATTTGTTAACTTCTTTCACCTTTACTGTGTTTAAATTTTTGGTTAATTCTAAAGAAGATTGACAAAGCGCATCTCTTGCAATTAATTCGAGGATACCTTGTATCAACGGATAAACTTTCTCAGCATTTTTGGGTGAACTTCTATTTCTTTTATTAACTCCTCCACAGCATTCCTAAGTGGAGCTATAGCCTTTCGTTTGTCCTTTGAAAGTTTATTCCAAATAGGTTTAAAAACATTTATAATAAATGAAATCAAAGCAGAGAAATCTTGTATTATTTCTTGCAAACTATTAGTGTCGCTCATTATTTCTTACCTAGACTCGCTAATAATGCTATGAGTCCTGCTCCGATTAACCCAGCAATAGCAAGTCCTATTAGTGAATTGCCAACCTCATATTTGTCACAGGCATCTAGCGTAGCTCCGATAAGAATTTCAAGTATATCGCGTTCTGGACTGGCAATTCCCTGTATTATTGTCATTATAGATTCTTTCTCTTTACCTTTGGCGTATGTATCAAGATACTGACACACTAAGTGAAAATTTTTATCGTTGGTCTTATCCGCACGAAACTCTGAAGCAAGATTTCTTCTACGCTCAGTCGAGGTTATTATTGGCTTTTGGCTAGGCCTTCTCACGAGAGAGGTATCTATTTTGGATAGGAGATATATATAAAAATAAAGATAAAGAAACTCTGTGAAAAAAATGGAATAGGTCCAGATAGTCCAGCGTCTGGTGATGGTCAAGCTCCAAAAAGTAATAATACGTCCACATAGAATACCGCAACTCAGAACTGCAATTTACATGTTTTTATATCCAAATTGATTATCTCCCAATTTTCGATATCAATGAATTTTGATAAGTTTTTTCTTGCATTTTCAATAAATTCACTGTTAATATCAACTGTGGCCAGATGGCCAGAAATTGAATATCTTAATTTTTTAATATATAAATAATATCCTGCCTTCATATAACATTATTATATTCTGGTTTTATTTTTAAATTTTCTTTAAATATGTTACATGTTTCTAATTTATCTTTCTAGCAGCCATTTCCAAAGAGATATAAATATTATTTTTTTGCTTTTGAAAATTTCTGTACTATCATAATCCCATGTTATTATGAAAAGATTATTACATTTTAGTTCATCCGAAGCATTAATAATAGCATTAATCTCCCTATCCTTTATCTCATCTATTTTTGAAGCATAGGTCACCTGAATAAGTGAAAATACATTGTTTCCATTCCTGATTATAAAATCCACTTCTCTCTGGCTATGATCCTTCCAATAATTTATCTCCTTATTATATTCCCAGTAATATTTTCTCCTTATAAGTTCTATTGCTACTGCATTTTCCATGAGTTTGGGAATATCCGAGTTAAGTGAAACTAAACTCACAAGACCCGTATCAATGCCATATACTTTCTTTGGTGCTATTATGGATTTCTTGAGCTTGAATGAAAAGCGCTCTATTTTAAAGATTAAGTATGCTTTTTCAAGATAATTTAACCAATCCTGTACCGTATGTTTGCTAGCAATGCCAAATATATTTCTAAGTTTAGAATAGCTTATTTCAGATGATGAATTTGATAATATATATCTTGCCATTTCTGTCAGCTTTAATGTCATTCTGATTTTGTATCTTTGTATAACATCTCTTTCTACTATGTCTCTATATAGATCTGAAAGAAACTCTTTACCGGCTTTTATTGCAAGCGGAAAACCACCTATATCTATATACCTTCTAAGCATTGATATAATTTTTGCTTTTTCCTCTGTAGTATATGGTGTTTTATCATTATACTCTACTCCATTATAATCTAAAAATTCCCTAAAACTGAAAGGAAATAATGTATGGTCAATATGTCTGCCAGTCATGTATGTTGACATTTCCATACTGAGCATCCTAGCGTTACTTCCCGTCAATATAAGCCTATTAAACGCAGTTAACCTAGAAGCAAATTTTTCCCACCCACTTACTTCCTGTATTTCGTCAAAAACAAAGATTTCTACATCACCTTTTAGTAAATATATTGCTTCTATTACCTTATTAAGTTCATTGGCTTGAATGGTTAATCTCTCATCGTCGAAATTTATGTATCCAAATTTTAATCCATTTGCTAGCATGAATGCTAAAACGGATTTTCCACATCTTCTTGGGCCCATTATTATATTGGCAACACCCTTAATTATCTTTTCTTGAGGTATTATAAGTTCCCTCTTTATTATCTTCTCATCATTAAGTAAATTCTGCATCCGTTTTTCTTGTTCTTTGATAATCATTTCTATTTCATTAACTGAGATCATAATTGGTAAATGAAGTAAAAGTATTTAATATTACCCTTACTAAGGGTAGGTTTTATTAAATTCCACCCTTAATATGAATAATAATTTATAATTCATATTACTTAAAAGCCAATGCCAATGCAATATACCATCTTCATCCCTAAATACTTATACAAATATTTTGGTTTAAAAATAAGGTCATGTAAAATGGTCATGCACATTAGACCGACCAGTTATGATTTTACAACCTTTGTAAGTTTTTCGGGGGTGTCGGGATTCAATCCGGATATAATAGAGAGATTATTTGCCATAAGATAAATTGTAATTAGATAAAAAATTATTTTTATATTTTTATCCAGTGAAAGGTTTAAACATATATCATTATCATGGGAATCGCCAATTGTTACAATATTGTTGGTAATTTTTGATATTTTGGATTTAACCCTATCATAGGATTCGTTCTTTGAGCCCATTAAAATTACTGTATCATTGTTGTTAAGAACTTGTATTGGCCCATGCAAATATTCTCCTATTGGATATGCTTCTGTAATTCTGTTAGAAGTTTCCTCAAATTTCAATGCACTTTCCATAGCAACTGCATGCAATAAGCCATTTCCCAGAATAATAATTCTTCCTCTGATTTTTTCAGACAATTTCATAATTTTATCCTCATTTTTCATGAACATTTTAACTTCAGACGAAAGTTCATTCATATTAAGAGGAGTTCTTGGTGAGGATATGCTACAGGATATCATGTAAAGAGATATTATTTGGGCAATATGGCTCTTTGTCGCCGCTAAAGCCCTTTCCATGCCAGCTCCTGTTATAACGGGTATATCAGTATCACTTGCAAGTGTGCTCCGTTCGTTATTTGTAATGCCAATCGTAAATATTTTATTGTGCTTTGCATATTTCAAGGCTTCAATAGTATCATAGCTTTCACCTGACTGGCTTATAAATATTGCTGTAACATTGTCGTGGTTTCCAATTAAAAAGTTTTCAAATTCTGGAGCCCTAACAGCTATTGTTGGTATATTATTTTCCAGAAAATAGATCTCTCCAACTATAGATGCATGGAAACTGGTTCCACTCCCTATGATATATACTATCCTTGAGTTTTTTATTTTTTCTGCTATTCTTTCATATACAGTCCATTCCAGAACCTTTGTTTTAATAGTATCCGGTATCTCGTGAATTTCATGGTACATAATAGTTTCATTATATTTCATAAGGATAAGATAAATTGACATATGTATTAATTCTTTTCCAACATCGATAAATATTTGATACCCAATTAAATTTAAAGAGAATTCTTTTAGAGTTGGCAATAAACAGAACAAATAAGTGGTATGTGTATTAACCTTATACTGCAGTTTTATGTTCCTTGCCATTACTGTATAACAGGAATTAACACAATATTTTATCAATTTATTTATAGAAATTGATGGTATAAAAATTAATTTTTATCCAGCTCCATTGTGTATTTTTCGACATTTTTTTCAAGGGAATTTCTATTTGTTTCAGGTGCGTATATTATAGACATTATTAAGCCAATTATTGCAAAAGCAGCGAATATTGACAATGAATGGAATATGGGAAACAGTGGAAATATAATAATTCCAATGATTGCTCCCACTCTTGAAATTGCGGTTGCAATACCCTGGACTGTTGATCTAACTGAAGTATCAAATAGTTCAGTTGGATAAAATAATGTTACTGCACCCACCCATTGTTCAAACAATACAAATATGAAGAAATAAGGAACTGTGTATATACCAGTAATATGTATGAAGCTTCCAATTACAAGAAGAAGAGACATGGTGGAAAATCCAAATATTATTAGGAACCTTCTCCCAATTTTATCCGCCAGTGGAAATGCAATCACATAGCCCAAAATTCCTCCTATGGATATCACCATTGAGGCTTCTGCAATTGATTTAAATTTATCCTTAAATCCCAAGGTACTGAATATTGTTGGATAAAAAAATCCAATTCCATAAGCAGCAACATCAAATATAAACCAGGCAATTATAACAAAAATAAAAGTTGAACCATATTTTGTTTTTGGTTTTTTCTCAATTACATTATTGATCTCATCATGCGTTCCAACTATCTCATCCTCACTTTTTATAGCTTCATTGATTTTTCCATGCTTTGCAAGCCACCTTGGGGATTCAGGCACACTGAACCTTAAAAGTACTATGGGGATGGCAAGCAATCCGCCAATAATAAATGTGTACCTCCAGAAATCTGAATATGCCACAAGAAAATAGTTTGCAACGGCAGAGAAAAATGCTCCCACCCAGTACATGCCAACCATTGTTATCAGAAGTTTTCCCCTGCTCTTCCTTGGAGAAAATTCTGACATCATTGTGGAGCTTATAGGATAGTCTCCACCTATCCCAAAACCCATCAATAGCCTGGATAGAAAAAGCTCAATAAAGTTTGTTGACAGCCCAGCAGTAATTGCAAAAAATACAAAAAATATCAGGTCAAGCCCGAATATCTTTTTTCTTCCAATTCTATCCGATAAGAGTCCCAGAACCGGGGCTCCAATCAGCATACCTACAAAAGAGGAAACATCGACCAGTATATAATCAAGTTTCCCAAAATGTAGTTGGGTGGGCAATACAAGGATAGCCATGGTGATTATCGAAAGGTCATAGCCGTCTAAAAAAAGACCTGTTGATGCGAGAATAAATAGCTTCCTTCTTGTTCGGTTCATTCCTGAGTCATCCATTGACACAAAATTATTCATACATTTTACCTCCTATGTTTGAAAATCCATATGAGGATTTTAGATACAAAATTTACACTCTTTCAATACGAATATATCTTGGTATAAAAGAAATATATTTAAAATTTTTGTAAGGAAATAAGGAAGGGAAAAATAATTTTAATATGTAACGTATGAACTTTCATGGAAAATAAATACGTGGAAGTAAAAGCATATCCTACGATTGGGATAATTCTTCTTGGTGGGGTTTCAGACAATAACAATAGATTGCCTCTTCATACAACTGCTGGAATAGCATATACTGGCTTAAATGATGATATATATGTAAAAACTAAGCTTTATGTTTCTGATCAAGAGAAAGGATTTATTAATGGAAAAGAAGTATATGCAAATTCTGATAGATCTCCATTCACAGTTATCGATAAATATAAAAATGATGTATTGTTAAGAGCCGGTTGCCCTGACAAAAATCTTTCCTTTAAATCAGAAAATTTCAATGTACTGAGCGGGAGTTCTGATGCTGGAGCTGCTGCAATAGGCGAATGCATTGAATCAATTTTTGAATACAATATCAATATATTTACGTTTGAAAACGACCTGCAAAAAATCTCGGAAAGTGCAGGAAGAAGCATGTATGGTGGGTTAACAATCAACCATGCTAATGGAAAAGAATCATTAACAGATGGAATTCTTGAAGCAGGATATTTCCGGGATTATGTGATAGTTGGCTGCCATTTCAGCGATAAAAGAAAACCTTCAGATGATATACATAAAAATATTGTAAATCATCCTGATTATAAAACCAGGGTTAAAAATTCTGAATTAAAGTCAAAGGAACTGGAAAAACTTGCGAATGCACATAACATAAAGAAAATATTTGAACTTGCCGAAGGGGATTCTGAGGAATACCATAAAATGCTGAATGAGGTTGGAGTCCATATAATTACTCCAGAAATGCAGGTATTCATAAATAAGGTAAGGGAAATGAAAAAAGATTTCTGGAATTCCTACATTGTTACCGGCGGAACAAATGTTTTTGTCGTAGTTGACAGTGTAAATAAGGAAAAAATAGGAGATGAAGCGGTGAATTTCAACGCAAGGCCAGTATATTTAAAGGTTGCAGGAAAACCAGAAGTATTATCAAAAAATTTTTGAAATAATTTAAATTTATAAAATCGAAAATTTTAAATTTTATAAGTATATTATAAAAATAATGGCAAAGGACAATCAAAATGAAAATTTTCAATCAGGTGCGGGCTTAATTCGTTATTTTAATGAGGAAGAGATAAGGGGGCCTGCATTGGATCCAAAACTCATAATATACATAGGAATTGCCATGGGTGTTATAGTGGAACTTGCAAAGGTCTTCTGGCCCCTTTAATAAAATCATTATTTTTATTCACATATTGGATTTTCATAAATATTATATTTGTATTTATAAAAATTCATTATAATCTTATTTAAATCCAAACCACAATAAAACAATTCCAATGAATTCCGCATAATACAGGAATACAGGTATTGCCGCAATATACAGTGTTCCCGCAATGCTGACCACGAGTACACCGGCAATGATGCTCAACAGCTTGGTATTCTTGCTTTTTCTATAGCTTATTGAGGCAATAATAATTATTAAAACCGCGGCGGGGAAACTGACAGATGAAGAGGATATTACGATCATTAGGGGTAAAGGGCCAAATACAATGTGATGTATTATTATATGTCCCACAGGATAAATAATCAGCGTGGAAATAAGGAAAATAATTGAAATTATAGAGTATATATAATAATAGGACAAAAATTTCCTGTTGCCAAAAAGTGCGAAAGAACCGAGTGCAAGGAAATTGACAAGTATTGCCACAAGAAATAGATAAAAATCTATCAAAAATCTTGAGAATATATTGGCCGCCATGATTATCTCAAGCAAAACTGCAAAGGTAAAAACTATCAGCCCAAGACTCCAGTAAAATAAACTTAAATATTGAGTTTTAAGGTATTTTTTCAAAATCACTACAGTTAATCCAATTGTAAGTGCAAAAATAGTTATAACGGATAGTAGCACAAAAGCTTCAGATGTTATAAACATAATACTTTATTGATAAATAATATATAATATGTTGCAAATATTTATGTTTATGTTTTTAATTGATTATGTAACATAATTGCTGTAAATTTGTAAGGCCTTCATATTCCTTAATCTACCTCCATATTTATATATTTGCTTCCTGTAATCCACTCCTCGTTGATATCCATCATTATTGACACTACCACCCT
>JAKBQY010000027.1 GCA_021835025.1 Thermoplasmata archaeon
TCATTTTCATGGCAAAGATTTTCTGCGTATGAATAAAGAAGTTCCTTGAAGATAAGATTTGCATATTTTTGCTCAGGGTTATGCAAAATCTCTGTTATCATGGATGTTCCGTCGAGTATGAATATATTGCTGTTATACCCATGGGAATATTTAAACAGGAGATTTCTGGCAGATTTAAGCATATAAAGCGTATCAGATGGATGTGCAAGTGAGCAAAAAAGCAGGTCTGTTGCCATGCCGCGCTTCATAACCATAAATGTGGCTACGGGTGAATCAATTCCACCGGAGAAAAGTGAAATGGCTTTACCCTCAGATTTTAATGGCAATCCACCAGGCCCCTCTATTTTCTCTGTAAAGGTGTAAAAATTTTTGTCCCGTACTTCTATGTACAAAGGTGCTGAGGGGTTTTCAAGATCAACGCCTGCTGAATTTTCATAAAGTGCATTTCCTATTGCTATTTCAAGATCTTTGGATGTGAAATTATGGGTGCCTTTTCTTGTTACCCTGACAGCAAACGTTCTGTTTTTTACATAGTCTGTGTATTTTTCCTTACATCTATATACTATGTCCTTAACATCATTGAATGTATATTCATTTGCTGGAGAGAATGATTTTATGCCAAAAATATAGGGCAAAATATTTATTAATTCTGGATTTTCGGAATATAGATATATTCTCCCGTCACTTTTTTTGTATTTGAGATTAGAACTGCCTGGCAATGCGGAAATTATATTTTCAACAAGAAGCTTTTCCATAATTCTTCTTGTCTTATTCCCCTTAAGGCCTATCTCAGAATACCTCACAATAAACATTGATAACATATATTTATTTGCTATTTATGCGTTGCTTTCCAAAAGTATCGCTAAAATATTTAACATAGAATGAAATAGAACTGACATGGAAACAATAAAAATAGCAGGATTTGGAGGTAGCTTCAGAAAGGAATCGTATAGCAGGTATTTGCTTGAGAATGCCGTTAACCTAATGCCTGAAAATTCTAAACTTGAAATGCTGGATATATCCAATTTTCCAACAATGAACCAGGATGAAGAAAATAATTATCCAGAGAATGTCAGGAAATTTAAAAAACAGATAATGGAATCAGATGGAGTTTTAATAGTCACACCAGAATACAACTATTCAATCCCGGGATATCTGAAAAATGTTTTGGATGTTGCTTCCAGACCTTACGGAGACAATCCATTTGACGGTAAGCCTGTGGCAATCATGAGTTCATCCATAGGAATGCTTGGTGGATCCAGAGCACAGTACCATTTACGACAGGTATGCGTATTTCTTAATATGATTCCTGTGAATAGGCCCGAAGTTTTTCTGACCTTTGCCCAGCAGAAATTTGACGAAAAGGGCAAGCTAAAAGATGATATGACCGCAAAATTTGCAGGGCAGTTGCTGCAAAATCTTGTAAATCTGGCAATACAGCTTAAAAAATAATTATTTTTAAATTCCTTAAATTGACATGTTTTTATACCATTTTATAATTATTATTTCATGATAGTAGCTGATGTTACGTTTTATCCTATTGGTAAGGGAGTATCCGTGGGAGATACGATTAGAAAAGTTGTTGACCGTATGAAAAATAATAATTCCATTAAATGCTATCCAAATAGCATGGCCACAGTAATAGAATGCGAAAGTATTGACGTACTCATGGATGCTGTGAAAGATGCAGAAAAATTTATTGAAAATCTTGGTTTTCCCAGGGTTGAGACAATATTGCGCATAGACAATAGAAATGATGTTGATAATTCCGTTAAAAGAAAAATCAAGTATGTCGAATAAAAATATTATGGTTTAAAGGTTCCAGAGACAACCCATGGCGGTTCTGTCCCCAGTGGTTCCATGCCAGACACTTTGCTGTCCTCAAGAAGCTTTTCATTTACCTCAATCCCGAGTCCAGGTTTTCCAGATAACTGTATACTTCCATTTTTAACGGAGTATCCTGAAAACAAGTTCTTCTTCCATGCTGGCCAGGATTCCTCAAAGCTTTCCTGTATGAGGAAATTTGGAAGTGTGTAGTCTACATTTACGGTGGCAGCCGTCTGCACTGGACCAAAGGCGTTGTGATATGCTACTGGAACTCCAAAAGATTCTGCTATGGCCGCTATTTTCTTAGCCTCAAGAATGCCCTTGGAATTTGTGAGGTCAGGCTGGATAACGTCCACCATTCCACCGGAAACATACCTTGCAAAATCCTCTTTGTTAAGTAGTCTTTCCCCAAGAGCCACTGGTATATTGACTTTGCTCCTGAATTCATGCAGGGAATTTTCCAGTTCTGGATGAACTGGTTCCTCGATGAAGAGCGGGTTATATTCTTCCAGTGCCTTTCCCGCACTTATTGCATATTTAGGAGAGAATCGTCCATGGCACTCTATAAGCAAATCTATTTTATCTCCAAGGCTTGATCTCATCTGTGCTACTATTTCCGCCGATTTTTTAATCCCTTCCTCACTAATTTTATCATAATTGTTGCCGAACGGATCAAATTTAAATGCGGAATATCCAATAGAAACAAGTGATTTTGCCTTGGAAACAAAATCTTCAGGTGACACACAATCGGAATACCAGCCATTGGCATATGCCCGGATTTCATCATTGAATTTCCCACCTAATAAATTGTATACCGGTGAACCCAGGTTTTTCCCAATGAGATCCCAGGATGCAATTTCAAAGGCGCTTAATGCTGCTGTTTCTTCCACCGATTTGGTTACATAAAAAGCATTTTTATAATAATCCCTCAAATTCTTTTCTATATCAAAATAATTCTTGTTCTGAAATACCCTTGCAACCTCGTTCATGCTTTCCTTAACAGGTAGGGTCATCATTGTTGTAGGCGCCTCACCAAAACCCACTCTGCCTTCGGTAGATGTAAGTTTTAGGATAAGTATTGTAGAGCTCCATGGGGATGATTTTTCCTCTGAAGATCCCAATTCATAAATCTCAATATCCTTTATAGTTTCCATGGGGAAATAATAGTATGATTCTTATTAATTTTTCCGATGTGGGAATATATTATTAATCGAATGGAAATATTTAAATAAAATTAATATATATATATATATATATATTATGAAACAGAGATATATAATGTTGATATCTGTAGCCATAGTAGCTTTGTTCATAATGATGGC
>JAKBQY010000045.1 GCA_021835025.1 Thermoplasmata archaeon
GCTGGTAACCGCCGAAGCAAGAAGCCCTTTTCGAAAGATAGAGGAGGAGGTCACGTTAGATGAATTGAATATGATGGACCGGAATGTCACTGGTAAACTCTTAGGACGACCATTAAAAATACTATTATTATCAACAATATCATTGTTATTAAAGAATAGATATGTGTTACTTTCCTGATTTTCTTTACCTCATCAAATTTATTTTCTTCATTTAATCTTACAATTAATTTGCCGTGGTAAATATTATTTCCATACATTATTATCATCATTATTATTACCAGTATTTCTGTAAAAAACAAAATAAAACCTTTCGTACTCTGAAAATACAATGAAAAGTTCAGGAGATATTTATAGGTCATTGCCAGACCCGTAATTATCAATAAACCAAGACTGATATTCGTATAGAATGCGAATCTCTTCCCAACCAGACCTAGTAACCTTGTTCTCAATTTTTCATCATTCAATTTATATGATTCCGGCCATAAAATAACCCAAATAAATATGGATCCTCCAACAAAAATTATTGCAGAAAGTACATGAATGAATAATATTATGGTCAGTTCTATTGATAAATTATATCCAAGATTAAGATATAGCATAAAACTGAATTTCTATTATATATTAAATTATTTCCAGAATAATTTTATGTTACAGAAATATTAAAACAATCTAACAAATAATATAAGCTATAAAAATATGTATACATATGAACTATATAATTGTTACAAGTAGTGGTCCGTTTTACCATGAAAAACTTGTGGATAAATTAATAGTTTCTGAGAGTGTGGGTGGAGTTGCAACTGCATTCAGGTCCCTCCTGGAAAAAAACGGAGGGCAATGGATATGCTGGGGAAAAGGATCGGCAGATGGGAAATTTCTGAATGAAGAGGTTCATAATTATACAATAAAAAGGATCATATTAACAAAAAACGAGAAGAAGGGGTACTATGATAATTATTCAAATGGAGCATTGTGGCCATTGTTCCATTATTTCAGGGAAAATATAAAATTTATACCAAACGCATTTAAAATATATAGTGAAGTAAATAAAAAATATGCCGATAGGATTTTTGAAACGTTGAATAAAGAATCGATTATATGGTTGAATGATTACCAGATGACTATGGTGCCTTATTATCTAAGAGAAAAAGGCGTAGAAAATCAAATAATATTCACCTGGCATATACCGTGGATTAGCCCTGAATTTTTTTACATACTCCCGGAAGCGAAAACCATAATGGAAAGCATTTCTAAAAGCAATATTATAACATTCCATACAAAGATTTACCAGAAAAATTTTATCGATACATATGAATTTATTTTTAAACAAAAATTAAAATCAAAAACCTACGCAATACCACTTGGAATAGATACTGAATATTTTTCCTACAAACGTGGGAAAAAAATTAACTCAACAAACATTGTAAATAAGAAGATTATTTTTTCAATTGATCGCCTGGATTATACAAAGGGTCTGATCAATCGTATAATTGCCATAGAACGACTACTCAAAAAACATCCAGAATATTCAGAAAAATTTGTATATATCATGAACGTAACACCCAGCAGGGTTAATGTGGATCAATACATAAAAATGAAAAGGGAGGTTGAAATGACCATCGGGAAGGTAAATGGAGAATATGGAAACATGGGATGGACACCAATCATCTACATGTACAGAAAAATAAAAAATAAAACATTGATCTCTTATTATAAAACTGCTGACATAGCATTAATTACGCCTTTGATAGATGGACTCAATCTGGTCAGCAAGGAGTTTATTTCAGTTACCAGAAGGGGGGTCCTGATTCTTTCCAAATTTGCGGGTTCCGCAAGTGAATTACAGGATGCATTGCTGGTAAATCCATACGATATTGATGAAATTGTTGAGGCCATTGTTAAGGCCTTCAATATGACAGATGAGGAACGGTATTCCAGGCTTGAAAGTTTAAAAAAAGATGTTTATATAAAAAATAGTAGCTGGTGGTATAAAAAAATAATAAGCAAAATAAAATAAAGATATATGATTTTAAATAAAATTCTCAGCACTATAAAACAGATCAGGGATCTGGAACCACAGATATTCCTGGATTATGATGGAACACTTGTCCCCATTATAAATGACCCTGAAAAATCATATGCTGATAGTGAATTATTTTATATTCTTGATTATTTCTTCAGAAAATACGAAACGTTTGTTGTCACTGGCAGATCATTGAATGAAATCAGGGGATTTATTGGCAATTACAATATTATTGCCCTGCATGGCGGGATTTATTATATAAATGGAAACATAATAGAAGTATATAATTATCAAAAATATGTTAATGTATGCAATAATATATATGACAATAGAGATGAATATCTAAGGGAGTTCCCAAATTTGAGGGTTTATAATAAAAATGGAGGTATTTTATTTCATATGGGCAATATTAAAAATTCAGATGAGAGGAGGGGACTGCTAAAAAAGGTTAAATATCTTGGAGCCAGGGTTAATATGGATACATACATGGGAAAAGATATACTTGAACTAAGAATTCCCTACATTAATAAGGGTGAGGCCATTAAAAGAATCAGAAATACAAGTAGGCCTGCAATAATAATTGGTGATGATATTACCGATGAGGAAGCATTCATGGAAAATGCGGATGCTATAACAATAAAGGTAGGAAACGAAACCACAGTTGCAAAATACAGCATAAATTTTGAGCTTGTAAGGGAATTACTAATAGATATTATAAATATAAAATAATTTTATTCCCTTTCTATAAGTTTGATATCCAGTATTTTTTCAAGTTTTTTTGCGGTACTTATATTGGGCATCAGTTCACCACGTTCAATATTTGATAGAACGTTTTTTCTTTCAAATATTTTTTTTGCAAGGTCATCTTGTGTCATTGACATCTGTTCCCTTTTATTTTTTATTAACTGGGCGTAATCCTCAACAATTTCCATATTTTCTATATTCTCTTTTTTTCTGTAACTGTTTTTAGTGGTGGGCTTTTTAAAGGGTTTATTGCGAGATGGCACAACTATCCTTTTTTCTGGAAATTTTATTGTGATACTTTCACTTAAATTGTTGAATTTTTTTTTCTCAACAGGTTCCCCAAATTTGGAACAGTCATAACATACATTTAATATTGCCCCATCTATCTTTATTTTTATCAGTTTGTCGGTTTGCTTACCGCACATATCACAATTCATATTCTATACATTAACAATTAAAATATATTTTTTGTGATTTTCCATTAAAAATTTTTCCATTCTATATAGAATATATACATAAAAATATTATATAAAATACCCTTATAGAAATATGGGTGCAAACATCAAATCGGACAATAAAACACCACCAAAAGTACCTGGAAGATCTGTGCTAACAACATTGTCAGCAATGGGTTATTTTTTAGATGGATATGATCTAAGTGTAATTTCCGTGTTTACCCTGGTTCTGGTAACGTATAAAATATTTAGTTACAATTCATTTACAGAATCATTTGTTACCGGTTCAGCGTTGCTGGGTGCTTTTGTGGGAGCAGTAATTTTTGGGCATTTTGCAGATAAGATTGGAAGAAGATATTTATATATATTTGATCTAATATTTTTTGCAGTATTTGCAATTCTTTCGGCATTGTCTACAAATATATATGAAATGATAATTTTCAGATTCTTTGTGGGATGGGGTGTGGGAGCAGATTACGCCCTAAGCCCCGTTTATACAACGGAAATGTATCCCAACAAATCAAGGGGTGCAGGATATGGATGGGTATGGACTTTCTGGAGCGTAGGTGCAGGTGCCGCTTTCCTTTTGGGGTATGCCTTCTTTCTGGTAAGTCCACTTGTAGGATGGAGGTATACACTTGCGCTTGGGGCAATTCCAGCTGTAATTACTGTAATTCTCAGAACAGAAATGCCAGAATCCTTGAGATGGGGCATTATAGATTCTGATAAGGCCAAAATGCCGGAGGATAATATAAAAACTATTGCCGATAAAATTGGCATTACGAAAGAGGATATTAAGGCCATAATTGCTGAAAGGCAATCTGAGGAAAACGTTAAATCTGGATCATTTTCTGCGTTATTTAAGGGAGAGTATGGAAAACGTACTTTTATTATATGGTTTCAATGGATTCTATATGATCTTGCAGGATATGGTATTGGATTGTACTCACCGCTTATTTTGAAAAGTTTTGGTTTTACCGGCGGATCAACACTGCTATTATCGCTTGTATTCAATATGCCCGTAGGATTTTTAGGTGCATTTGGAGCAGTGTTTTTGAATGACAGGGCGGGTAGAAGGCCGCTTCAGGCAATAGGTTTTGGAGGCATGGCCATAGCTATGGCATTGTTTTTCATGGCATCCCATGAAATTGCGTCTATTGGAATAATTGTAGGAGTTGTGGCATTTATTATAGATTATGGCATTGGAAATCTTGGACCTGGCGACACCATGGGATTATATGCTATTGAACTGCTACCAACTAAATTGAGATCATCTTCCATGGGTGGAGCAACAGGTGTAACAAGAATAGCGGCTTTCTTATCTGCATTTCTATTTCCATATTTGACAACAACAATAGGCAAATCCTCATTCTTCTTTGTGTTGCTTGGTTTAATGGTTCTGGCGTTCATATTTACCATATTCTTCACACCAGAAACCAAAGGGTTGACCCTTGAGGAAATCGCAATAGCGTCTTATAAACATGTAAAGGGGATTCCAAAGTTGGTAATGCCAAATACATATAGTAAATAAATTTAAATTAAAAAACCATATTTAATCCACTTTAAAATTTTTTCCTTATAAAGATTTTTGGATCCTGAATTTTTATCATCAATTTTTTTATATATATTATTAATAGAGTTTATCATTTCGTAATTTTCAGATGTTTCCTTAAATATTTCAATTATAGCCAGGCTTATGCCTAAATAAGTTTCTGAATTAATTTTCCAGTAATCTGGCAATTTAAATGTAAGCAATGATTTCAAGATGCCAGAAAGCGCCGGTACATTTATACTATTGACTTCTTTTGATAAATTTTTTTTGAATAAGGATGTATTTGGTGGTAATTGAATAATAAAATCCAGAAAATCGTTAAGTAAATTGTATGCATTCTCATCAAATTTCTGATATCTAAATCCATTTCCAAAAAGAATTGCTATTCGAGTTTCATTATCAACCAGGAGCCGGAATTTGTCCCTATAAAAATTCAGGCTTTCATAGTATTTTTTGTAATTCTTATTTTTAACATGAAACAATTCTTTTCTATCAAAATACAAAACCTTGATTGCATCATTTATATATATTTTTAACAATAGAGATGGATCAATATTTTTTTTATCTTGTAACTTTTTTATATTCATTTCACTTGTATTAAAAATTATTATTAATTTTTTGGTATAATAAAGTAACTAAAAATACCATAACATGATAGAGAACGGTGATAATGAATGGGAAATAAACATAAAAATAATCAAAATATTGCTGGAACGGTAAATAACAACAGAATAATTGTCCAGCAAAATAAAATATTCTCGGTATCAGAATATAATAAACCGGTATATGGGGAAAAAATTAGATACTACAATGGCATTTATATCAGGGAATGGAATCCAAAAAGAAGCAAGCTTGCTGCCGCAATTATCAAGGGGCTGAATAATATCCCATTCAACAATTATTCGAATGTTCTTTATTTGGGAGCTTCAACTGGAACCACTGTAAGTTATTTATCTGATATATGTTTCAAGGGTAAAATTTATGCTATTGAGGTATCATATGATTCATTTGTAAAACTGTTTAAATTATCAGAATACAGAAATAATATATACCCAATTCTTGATGATGCCAATTTACCAGAAAAATATTCATTCTTTATTGATGAACCTGAAATAATATACCAGGATATTGCCCAGAGAAACCAGATACAGATTTTCAATGAAAATGTAAAAAAATTCAATTCAATTAAATATGGATTTCTTATAATAAAAATAAAATCCATATCATCGAAAAAATCTGAAAAATCAATTTTAAATTCTGCATTGAGGGAAATAAATGGCTTTAGAATAAGGGAAATAATTGATTTAAGACCTTATGACTCCAACAATTATCTTGTATATATAGATAGATAATGTCTGTTATGGCACTTCTATCAAAATAATTTAAATGAATTTAATCCCAATATAATCCCATATACTTTGGCAAAAAATATATTTAAAATAATGTAAATTGGCAAAAAAATGGTTTTCTTTAATTATTTAGAATAAATGATTTTTTTATTCTTTATATATATTTAATATAATATCTTGCATCATTGGAAAACCTTATATAACATTGTTTTTTATATTATAATAAGGTAAGAAAAGTGAAAATAGAGATAGGAGAAAAATATGATTTCGAAATAGATAGATCTGATATCGAGAACGTAAATGAGGGGTCTATAATAGCAACATATTATAATATGGGCAACCCCATTTATGTTGAGCTTGTTATAAACAAGAGCCTTGGCGATGAAATCAGAAAGTTCTTCATTAATTCAAATAAAAAATCAGCACTGATATCCATAACGAGGATATCTAAACTAAAATACAAAATAACGCCCACCATAGTGATACTTAATAAACAAAGAGGTGCATTACTGAAATAGTATTTTACAATCATATTTTTGTTTAAATTTTATTTATTTTATTATTAAAAATAATTATGTTTTGGCATATATTTTTTAGTTTATCGTTCATTTTTGAGAAGCCATGTAAGATTTAAAATAATTTTGAAATTGCAATCCATTTAAGAATAGAAAAGTTTATTAATAACTATTTGAATATATAATTTGGTCTTCAATATGTCTATATACAAAAAAAGATTAAAAGAAGAAATAGAAGACGAAACAGCCAGCTATGATGATATGGAAAAAACCATATGGGATGAGGAGAAAAATAAATCAAGGGGAAAGTCTGGACCTATCTCTAGGAAATAATGTTGATTCTCTTACATTATTTAATTTCAGAATGTTCATTACAAGCCTTTCGAGGCCAAGCCCCCAACCGGCATGTGGTGGCATTCCAAATTTAAATGCTTTTATATAGAAATCAAAACTGTTTTTATTTAATCCTTTCTTCAAGAAATTTTCTTCAAGAAGTTCATAATTGTGTATCCTCTGTGCCCCTGAACATACTTCTATATCTCCAAGTTGCAGGTCAAAAGAATTTGTGATATCACGATTGTTTTTATCCGGCATTGTATAGAATGGCCTTAATTCAGCTGGCCATTTTGTAATAAAGTAAAAATTATCATATTTTCGTGAAATGAACTTTGATGCCTCTGGTGAAAAATCATCCCCAAACTTTATTTCAAAGTTATTCTTTTGAAGATATTCAATCAATTCGCTGTATGTAACCCTCGGAAATGGCACACTTATTTTTTTAATTCCATATCCATTTTCATTAAGTAAATCCCCAATATTGTCTATAACATTGTTTATTGAATATTTAATGGAATTTTCTAGAATACCCATAACATACTCATCATCTGAAAAACTCATCTCAACATCAATTGACGTGAATTCATTCAGATGCCGTATGGTATTTTCCTTCTCTGCCCTGAATGCGGGACCAACCTCAAATACTTTATCAAAGCCAGAACCCATTAAAATTTCCTTGTATAGCTGAGGGGATTGATTCAAGTATGCCTTTTTCTCAAAGTATGAGACTGGGAACAGATCTGCGCCACCTTCAGTTGCCGCAGCAACTATTTTTGGTGTATGAACCTCTATAAAACCTTCTGAATGCATGTATTCCCTTATAAAAAACAGCAATTCGCTTTCAAACCTGAATATTAAAGCATTGTCTATTTTTCTAAGATCTATAAACCTATTATTGAGCCTTGTATCAAAATCCGCGCTTACCCTGTCTATTATTCCCATCGGGAGTGGTGTTTCTGCTGCATTTAATACTTGAACTTCCCTAGCAAGTATTTCAATTCCCTGTTTGCTCACACTTTTTTTATTTACAGTTCCCTTTACATTTATTACAGATTCCCTTGTTATACCATATACTTCATCGTAATTATTTACGTTTTCCTCCTTTACAGTTACTTGTATAATCCCTGTATTATCCCTCAAAATTAAAAAAAGGAGTTTTTTAATTTTTCTTGATTCCTGCACCCATCCATATACATCAATATCTTTTCCATCTTCAATTTTATTTAAGTCCTTCAGATAAGTTCTCATTAATAGGTTATATTTATCTATTATTAAATTTTTTAAGTTTTATTGAAAAAGAAAAGTATAATATGAAGATAAACGATTAATATATGCAATATGTATAAAATTTTCAAGATTGCCCTAATTATATTTCTTGCGTCCCTATTACTTATTTCATTCAATACACATGTAAATGGCAATGCTGATAAACATTCACCATATGCAAATTCCCCGCAGAAATCCATACTTATAATCAATCTTACAGAGGAAATAAATCCGGGTTCTTCAAATATGTTCAGACGTGAATTATCAAATATTAATTCCTCCCATGTTAGTGCCGTGATAATTAATATGAACACTCCGGGTGGGATACTTGCTAATATGATCAGTATGGTTCAATACATCAATAATACTGAGGCAAAGGGCATTCCAGTATATACTTACATTCCCCCAGATTCACTGGGTGCTTCGGCTGGGTCCTACGTTGCAATGGCATCAACCTCAATATATATGGGAAAGGGATCTGAAATTGGCCCCTCAACTCCTATTGTGGTTGGTGGAACTTCATTGGAACAGAAACATACCACAGATGCGATGGAATCCTTTATGACCGCAATGGCAAATGCACATAACCGCAATGCAACAGCCGCATTTAACATGGTCAGTAACAATACAGCATACAATGAGACCCAGGCTGTGAAAAATGGGGTTGTAAACGGCTACTCACCATCCCTAAATGCATTTATCAACAGTGAAAATCTATCTTCATACAATAGGATATATGCAAATGAGAACGCATATGACCAGTTTTTAAGTTTTTTGAGTGACCCAACGATCGATGGTATATTCATACTTTTGGGAATCGTGGCAATTTTTCTTGATTTTTATCATGGAACCGTGTTATTATCAATTACGGGGATTGTACTAATTGTTCTCGGGCTACTGGGGGCCGAAATAATAGGTGCCTCCATAGTGGGCCTTATATTTTTATTGATGGCCGCAGTTTTAATATTGCTTGAATTTAAAACAAATCATGGCATTGCGTTGCTTTCGGGGCTTATTACTGGTATTGTTGGAATATATTTCCTGGCTTCCTCCTATGATACTGCAAATCCGGGTTACTCACCCTCACCTTTTGGGATTGGTTTTTACATTTCGGCAATAATTATCGTGATACTTGGCATAATCCTGGTTTTATATATTCACAAGATTTTGAAATCCTTTTTGAAAAAAAGATTTACAGGTGCTGAATCAATTATTGGGGGTACAGGAGAATCCAGAAGCAATATAACAAAAGGTAGCACCGGATTCATTTCGATAGAAGGAATAGAATGGGAAGCAGTTAATGTTGGAATGGATGAAATTAATAAGGATGACAGGGTTACTATTATAGGTCGTGATGGAATAAAGTTACTTGTTAAAAAGAAGAAATAATTATATGTATTTTAATAATAAAGATGTTGATGTATATTCTCGGCTATGACGTTGGTGGAACCAAAATATCTGCTATACTGGGCAATGAAAAGGGCAAAATAATAGATACAATGCGTAAAAGAACCTTAAGGGAATATGGAAAAGAAGGTTTATCAAATCAATTAATTGAAATGGGTAAAAATATTCTAAATAAAAATAATGTAGACCACGCTGATAAAATAGGAATAGTTTTTGCTGGTCCAGTGGATCCTAAAAATGGAGTTATTATTTCATCCCCAAATATCATTGGTTTAAAAAATTACAATGTAACCAGGGTTCTGGAAGATTATTTCAAGACACCGGTTATACTGGAAAACGATGCCCTGGCATCAACAATAGCTGAAAAATTATTTGGAAAGGCAAAAAATTATGATAATTTTGTTTACATTACATTGAGTACAGGAATAGGTGGTGGGATATTCCTCAATGGAAAATTGTATAAAGGGTCTCATGAAATGGCGGGTGAACTTGGCCATATGGTTATAATGCCCAATGGCCCACTGTGCGGATGCGGAAGGAGGGGATGCTTTGAATCAATAGCAAGTGGAAAGGGAATTACAATGAGGGTTGTCGAGGATATAAAGGCCTTACAGGATTCAACGGAATTGTCAAAAATCAGGCCAGGATCAATAGATGCAAAAATTGTATTTGATGCAAAGAGAAAGGGGGATATGCTTGCACAACTTATTGTTGAGGAAACAATATATTATCTTGCCATAGGAATAGTCAATGTTATCAATATCCTTGATCCTGATGCAATATTTATTGGTGGTGGGCTGTCAAAGGAAGGGGATAATTTATTCAAGCCCCTGAGAATGGCAATAAATGAAGAGATGAAAAGCTTTAAAAGACCAATAAAAATATATAAGGCCCTGGAAAATGGTGCCGATCTTGGAGCCATTGCTGTCACTCTTTATAAATATTGAAAACGGGAAACTCAACAACTTAATGATATTTATATAAAAATGGGATTCGAGGAAAATTTTTATAAATTGCTCAATCTGATAAACTTTCCATCAAAATTTCAAATCTATTTTCTATTCTTTTAATAGCGTATCTCAATACATCCAATGCCGTTAATGAGCCGTCGGTTTCATATTTGAATATGAATTTTGTATCATCCTCTTCCTTTTTGACACCATCTTCTTCCATTAATTGTGAGAGAAAACGGCAGGGAACATCATCTGTAAAAATTATTTCATCATTGTTTTCTTTTACGACTGATGATGGACATTTATCCTTATAGTATGACCATTCCTGAAATTCTGACTTTTTAACGTTAAACGTTCTATGATATTTGTATGATACACCGGAAGTTGCCTGCCATTTTGCATGATCCCTTCCAAAGCCAAGTATTGCTTCACATGTAACAAGCATTGCCTGTTCTTTCTTCATTTTTACTATAGGAATTAAAAGATCTGTTGGAGGTAAATCCGTCCTATTGATGGGTACAATATCTGATGAATAAACATCACCCGGGCCGAGTTTGTTTATGGAGTATGTAACAGTGCATAAATCACAGCCCTTACCACCGCATGAGCATTGGTCCCTGAAATTAAGATTAAGGTCAGTTTTTAAGGGAATGAGGCCAAGTCTTGATGCGATTACCTCATCAAATAATGGCAGGGATGAATTATATACATTGCCATCCTTATCCCTTATTTCCCCATGATGGAAAATAACATTTTCTATAGCCAGCTTGGGTATATCATTTATCAAAGTCCTTCTGATTGTATTGGCTATAGCCGGAGTTATTCCGTCAATTTCAAAACGTATAAAATTATCCTTTAATTCTAAAATTTTAAGCATCTTACACTCTCCTGCCCCTCTTTCCACCTTTTTTCTTGGTACCATCGTGTGGGATGGGTGTTACTTCTTCAATCCTCAAAATTTTGAATCCTGCTCTTGAAAAAGTTCTAATGGCAGATTGTGCACCTGGCCCGGGTATTCTGGATCTACTACCCCCCGGTGCTCTTACTCTTATTATAATATCGGTTATTTCCCTTTCTCTTAATTTTTCTGTAATAATATCTGCAGCTTTCATTGCGGCATATGGACTGGCTTCATCTCGATCATTTTTTACAACCATACCGCCTGTGGATTTTGCAATTGTTTCTGAACCCGTTTGGTCGGTAACGAGTATAATGGTATTATTCTGTGAAGCGTAAATATGGGCAATACCTATTTTATTCACTGTTTTTCACCTTCCTTCTTCTGGTCTTCATCTCTGCCTTGATCTTCTTTTTTGTCTTCATCTTCATCCTTTGTCATTCCTGCAATAACGATCCTTATTGGATGGTTTTCATCTGCAAATGGGGATTTCTCGTTATAATAAATCTTATCTTCAAATTCCTTCTCAACGAACATTCCAGGTATGGTGGTAACCCTTCCATCAACTTTAATATGCCCATGGACTATCAGCTGTCTTGCCTGTTTCATTGTGGATGCAAAATTTTGCTGGTATACAACTGTTTGGAGCCTTCTATCAAGTATATTTTCAAGGTTCAGGGATAAGATATCATCAAGTGTTGCATTTTCTCCCAGTAGATTTAATTTCCCCAATTTCTCCAGAAGAAGGTGGAACTGCTTTTGGGCCAGGGGGTCATTATATCTTATTTTTGCCTGAAGATTTCTTGCCTGTGCCCTGAAATTGCTCAGTATTGCCTCCTCTCTCCATAACTCTCTTTTGTTCTTCAATCCATATTTTACCAATAACTCATGTTCAAAATCAATTCTTTCTTTTTCCCAGGGATGCCTAGGGGTTGAATAGTTTTTTCTTTGAAATTTTTGATCTCCCATAATTCACACCTTATTTCTTTCCTGCCTCTTCTCTTTTCCTCACAACACCCATTGATAAACCTCTTCTTCCATTGGATCTTGTTTTCTGGCCTCTAACTTTATGCCCATGTTCGTGCCTTATTCCCCGATATGATCTCATCTTTTTCATTAAATTAATATCATCATTTATTTGTAATACAAGATCGTTTGACAGCAAATTAAAATTTTTTCCTGTTGTTACATCATTTCTGTGGTTTAAAAGCCATAAAGGCATATTAGAATATTCTTTATTTTCAACATATTCCTTAATTTTTAAAATTTCATCTTCTGATAATTCACCTATTCTTTTATTCTGATCAATTTGAAACCTGTTAACCAGAATTTTTGCCTGCCTGATACCAATTCCCTTTATATCTGCCAGAGCAAGCTGTATTCTCCTTTCTCCTCTTATATCCTTATTTGCAATTCGGACTATGTATTGAAAATTCTCATCAGTTTTATTATCTTCTGCCATTTTATCAACCTGTTTACCGTAAGTTATTCCTTATTATTTCAGTATATATATTCTTTACCATTAAATATTTTCATCTATATTTTTAATGCCCTGATTTAAAATAAACGACAAGCTGTGCATGTGGAATGTCATTAATCTTTATTACATTCTCTGGTTCTATATACTTTGCATTTATTGCCGCAGATACAACTCTTTTGCCCACAAGATTGGCTATAGTGCATATGGATAATGAAGAAATAAATGTGTCCTCTGAAACTTTCATTTCACCATAAAATTCAGATTTTACAGTCAAATGCAATTTTCCATCTCTCAATTCTCTACCTATTAATTCGCTATCGGCTGCCATTAGAACTACCTCATCGTTAATGTTAGCAATTTTCATATTTATATTATTCATCTTAACACATCTATTCTTTTATCTGAAGGTTGATATATTTCCCCCATTGCCTTTAGTTTTGATATATCTGATTCAGCCTTATCCTTGCTGATACCTTTTGACTGCAATACATTCATTACTTCTTCCAGTTCAGGAGATTTGCCCTTTGATTCCCTTAATTCCTTTATAATACCCAGCACAATTTCAAGCTCATTTCTTTGCCTGGAACTAATACCACTATTCAAAATATCAATATCAACCTTTCCGTTCATAGATGAAACATCTTTCAGGTAATAGTCAACAATACTTTTTGCCAGAAGTGCATCTTCTGCTGTTACTATTGTTGATAACCTGGCTTTTGACGCGGCTTCAGCCAATCTTATGGTTGATTCCAGCTGTCTTGCTGTTATTGGAATTGAATCACCGCCCGAACTTCTTGTTTTTACATATTCCTCACGCAATATATCAATAGCTTCATGGCTTAACCTTGGAAAGATTCTATTTTTTGCGTATGAAACGTATTTTCTTATCATATCCTTATCAATTTCAGGAATAAAATCCTCCTCCTGTGGTATATTCAAATCAATATTATTGTTTTCCATGCCCTTATATATCTCACCCAGTTGGTGGGTTTTCAGGATATGATCTGCCAATTTTCCATCCATTTCCTTATCTGGAGTATCTATCAATTTGAAAATAATATCAAACCTTGATAACAATGGAGGCGGAAAGTCAATTTGTTCTGTTATTCCCTTTAAAGGGTCATACCTTCCAAATTTCGGATTGGCCGCTGCGAGTATGGAACATCTCGATTTTAATGTCGCCATGATTCCCGCCTTTGATATGGTAACAGATTGCTGTTCCATTGCTTCATGCATTGATGCTGTATCCCTTTCATCCATTTTATCCAATTCATCTATTGCAACAAAACCATTATCAGCCAGAACAAGGGCACCAGCTTCCAGTGTCCATCTACCTTCACCAAAGTCATCCCTGACTGCAGCCGCAGTTAATCCTGCTGCACTTGAACCCTTGCCAAATGCAAATACACTTCTTGGTGATAACATGGTCATATATCTCAATAGCTGTGATTTTGCGGTGCCTGGATCTCCAACCATAAGAATGTGTATATCACCCCTTATTCTTGTGCCATCCTTCATTAATTTTCTCTCCCCTCCAAAAAGCTGAAGTACAAGGGCAGTCTTAATAATTTCAAGGCCATATATTGAGGGGGCTATTGACTTCGATAGCTTCGTTATAATATCCGGATCCTTTGAAAGTTTTTTAATATTTCTTTCATCCTCGTCATTTATCTGGATATTCTCGAAATCCTTTGTTTCTTTCTTAAAATTATTGGCATAAAGGTGTATATTGAATTCCGTGAGCATAATATTGCCAAGATGTTTTTGATCGGCTTTTAAAACGCCATATATTGTAACTCTATCTCCAGGAAATATTTTGCCTGTAATATCGTCCTCCATGATCACTGTTATTCTTTGTGGTTGGGATGTTCCATCAATATTGTCTGGATTTTCCTGGATCTCAAGTTTTTGTGTATCAACAAATTCTGATTCCTCAGGTATAAGTTTTAATTTCCCCTTATTGTATCCGCAGTTATCGCATAGTATTGGTACCAGTAACCTTTGATATGCCTCCTGTATATGTGTTAATTCACCGCAGGCCGGGCACTTGAAGGCAGCCCTTTCAAGTCGAGGTAAAACCTCCGTATTTTTCCTTATAATTCCACTTATTGATATAAATGTGCCAACGTTTGAGCTTCTGACATTTCTTATTTCATATTTAATTCCATTTATATCTGGCACATCTATTAGCCTTATATCTATTCTTTTTGCCTTGTTATTATAAAGACCAATACTTTCACGAATATAATTTTCCCCAATTTCAAGATATCTAACAGGGTCATCCATTAAATTATCTGTAAATTCAGAATCAAAACTTGATATATCATGATATGAAATATAAAGTGATTTTTCATCTGGATATATGGATCGGAGATTGTTAATCTGGCCATCGTAATCATACTGGTCAAAGAATTCCAGCCAGCGTTTTTTAATTGTATCTGCTTCTATATCAGAATTTATCACACAATTATTATAAGATAAAGGTATTTAATTATTTTTTTATTGCAATGTTATAATAGAAAAATAATTTATATTGATATATAATTAACATGTACTGCCGTCGTAGCTCAGCATGGTAGAGCGCGTGCTTGGTAAGCACGAGGTCGCGGGACCGAATCCCGTCGGCGGCTTACCTCATTATTCATAGATAAAGGAAATTCCAAAATCATTTTTGAACACTTTTCCCCGGTTCATATTCAGGGATTTTATTACGGTTTCATATTCCTGCATGAAACTCCCAGATTCCTGAAAATGATCAAAAGTCCAGAAAAATACTAAAATAATTTCATTTATAAAATATTGATAAGGGCAGGATATGAACTTATAGAAACATATACACCAACCGCAATGATAATCAATGCAAAAATTTTTCTTAGGAATTTCCTATTCATGCCAACGGAAAGTTTTGTTCCGAAAAAACCACCTATTATGCCACCAAGTACATATACTATCGCAACAAGATATAGCACCTGCCCTGAAAAACTGTATTCCATCGAGGTAACTATCCCAAAGGTTCCAACAGCAAATAAGGATGTTCCTATTGCCATTCCTATTTTTATTTTTGCCGATGACAATAGTGCGGGTACAATCAAGAATCCGCCCCCGATACCAAAAAATCCGGATGCAAATCCAACAAGAATTCCAAACGCTGAAACCTTCGGATAGTTGGTTTTCTTAACCTTGTCCTTGCGGTCCGCGTTTGTCATGGATTTGCATTTACTTATATACATGTAAATGCCTATTACGATCATCAACATGGAGAAGAAAAATAATAGTTCACCGCCATTAATCGTAAGTCCAACGAATGCTCCCAACAACACACCGATTACACCAACAAAGGCAAATACAGGGGCTACCTTAAAATTTACGTTTTTCTTTCTAAAATGCTGATAAAAATTGATAAAAGAGGTCAATCCAACGGCAAGGGCGGTGGTTCCAATTGCAAGATGCGGGTGGTTTATACCCACAAAATATATAAATAAGGGAACAGCAAGGATTGAGCCCCCTCCACCTATGAGGCCAAGGCTGAAACCAACTGCTATTCCTGATATTATTGCAAGCAAATACTGAACAATAGTTATATCTACCATTTATGTCAATAGTGTATTGTAATAAAATATAATAACTTATTCATAAAAACACTATTTTATTCATAAATGTGAAATATAAAGATTAAAATGCTTAATTATGAAAAATAAAAATTAGCTCTCATGCAATAAAGTGCTTAAGTGGTAAAGAGCCTTGCCGGCATTGGAATTATCAATGATTATCCAGATTTCAGTGTCAAGCCGGTAAATATTTGTAAATTTTATTCCGTATGTCATTAAATAATCTGTAATAAGCAGAGTCAATCCAGGAGTAAATGAGCTTTCCTTAGGCAATATTATTTTTATCAGTGCAATTTTGCTTTTGTTTTCATTTTGATTTGCAATGCATACATAATAATTTGACTCCTTCATAACAAGAACAGCATTTTCTGGAATTTTTTTAATATCGTCAAAGAATATAATGCTGTATTCATATTCTATTGTGAGCGATGATTTTTTTAATATGCTAAGATCATCAATATACTCTGGTTTTTTTGTTTTCATATTTGCAAGGACCTTTACAATAGTATTAAATTTTACCTGCTTTCCAGTCATTGCGTCAACTTTATCCTTTATATTTTCAGCAATTTTTGTATAATTACATAATCCACTTGAAATTGCCATGGAATAGATCAGGTTATTGTCCACTATGACTTTTACTGCATCTGATATTTTTGTCATATATATTATATGCAATTATAGTATAAATTCATTATTATTGAAATTAACCTATAAAATCATAAGATGTGATTTTTTTATTCCAATTTTTTTAAAAATTTCAAAAATTATATTTATTAATAATGCTGAATATAAACTCGTTAAATATTTAAAAAGACTTAAATAAAAATTTTTTATCACAGTGAGCGGGAAATCCCACACCATTTATGGGTGGGATGAAAGCGAATTAAAGAGTTAAATATAATGAAATAAT
>JAKBQY010000009.1 GCA_021835025.1 Thermoplasmata archaeon
TTATTATCTCATACCCACTATTCCAGATATATTGTCCACATATGGTATACCTCAAATTCTGACAAGGATAAATGCTTTTAAAAATGACGCAGGGATAAACATAAGGCCCTTAGGTATTGTCATTTCCATGTTCAGATCCAATAACAGGTTGCATAATTCAATCGTGGAATCACTAAAATACAAAGAAAGAAAAGGAGATTATCCAAGAATTTTTGATAATTTTATTCCCCTCAGTGTAAAAATTTCTGAAGCTGCAGAATTTCAGGCGGGCGTTAAAACTCTTCCCCAGAAATATGGTTATGAACTTTATGACAGATATAACCATCTTGTTGAAGAGGTGTTAAAATATGTCGAGTAAGTCAACAGCTGCTGCATTGTCAGATATACTGAAATATATCGCAGATAAAATAGAGAGAAATCCGGAACTTGTTGAAAATTTCAAAATAGAGATAAAAATTAAGCCAGAGAAAAGAGTGGAAAAAGCAACTGGACTGTCAGATTATGATACAGAAGATGATATGTTTAATGCACTTAAAAAGAAAAATATGGAACAATTAAAATCAATAATAAGGGAAAATAAGCTTGGAAAAACTGCTTCTATTGCAAAATTTAAAACTAAGGAAGAATTGATAAAATACATAATTAAGAGGGTAAATGACAGATATCACAAGGGTGATTCCTTTGGCCGTGTCTCACCTGAAAAAGTATCATGAGTGAATCCCCCGATTTCATCAGGGTTTCTAAAAATATGGAAATATATATTTAAGTAATAGAATGTGACAGGTGGATTATGTAATTACAAAAATTTATTTTTCCAAAAATTTTAGTAATGCCTGATAATCCATGGTATTTATCACCCTGTTTTTTGTAAGCCATCCTCTTCTTGCGGTTCCTATTCCAAGTTCCATGAAATCATAGCCATATATGTTGTGGGAATCTGTATTTACAGAATAATAAATATTGTATTTTGAAGTTTTCAGAATATTCTCATCGTTTAAATCAAGCCTTGCAGGTGAAGAATTAATCTCAAATGCTGTTTTATACTTTTCACAGTACCTTGAGATCTCATCAATGTCAATCTCATATCCCGGCCTATCATTTATTAACCTCCCTGTAGGATGGCCGAGAATGTTGACCTTCCCCGTTTTTATTGCGTTTATTATTCTCTGAGTCATTTTCTCCCTGTTCATTCCCGTATCAGTATGAACTGATGCTATAAGGCAATCAATCCTGGAAAGTGCCTCATCCTGGAGATCAAGTGAACCGTCCTTTAAAATATCGACCTCAGCCCCTTTTAATATTTTTATTTTGGAATTTTTATTCAAATAATCTATGGTATCAAAGTATTTTATTAATTCTTTTTCAGTCATTCCCTTTGCAATTTTAAGATGTTCAGTGTGATTTGTAATTGCAATATATTCATAATTTTTCTTGAGGGCATATGCTATCATCTCTTCTGTTGTGTTCATTCCGTCACTTTCTTTCGTGTGCAGGTGCAGATCGCCCTTTATATCGCTTATTTCTATCAATCGTGGTATTTTATGTTCCAGTGCCATTTCTATTTCTCCACGATCTTCACGCATTTCTGGAGGTATATAATCCATGCCCAACTGATTATAGATAAATTTCTCATCCATTTCCACGGAAATGTTTCTGTCCCCTGAAAACAATCCATATTCATTCAATTTATATTTATTATCAATTGCTATCTTCCTTACCTTCACATTATGATCCTTGCTTCCAGTGAAATATTGCAATGCAGACCCAAAACTTTCAGGTTTTATCACCCTTAGATCACAGGTTGTGCCCGTATTCAATAAAACCGTGGTTTTAGTATTACCGCTCACAATTACAGATTTTACATCCTCGAATTTAACAAACATTTTCATAATTTTTTCAGGATTCAATGATATGGCCAGTATGTCAATATCCCCAACAGTTTCTTTCATTCTTCGTGTTGATCCAGCTATTGCACATCTATTGACTAGATTTGCAGCTGTGAGATACCATATTATTTTTCTTGCCTCAGCAAGCCCAGTTCCCAATAAGATTCTTCCACCAATAGAATCCAGCAAGGATATGCTTTTTAATATTAATTCCTCACTTTTTTCCCCGAATCCTGGTATATCCCGTATTTCATGGTTTTCTGCAGCTTTTTTAAGTTCCTCAACATTTTTAATGCCAAGTTTATTGTAAAGTATTATGGCTTTCCGGGAGCCAAATCCCTCTAACCTCATCAGGCCATTGAAATCAATAGGATATGCATTTTTTAATTCTTCATATTTTTCTATTTTTCCAGTTGTTAAATATTCTACAATATGGGAAGCAAGCCCTTTTCCGATTCCTGGTATTTTAAGCAGGCCTTCAATGCCCTCCCTTTTATAAATAATCGAAACATCCTCTGGCATAGATTCAATGCTGCGGGCAGCCTTCTGATATGCCAGCGCTTCAAACTTGGATTTCTCATCCATGCTCAATATATAATATAAATCGTTGAATATATCTGCAATTTCCTTATTCTTCATAATGAATTAATAAACATTTAAATTATAAACTTATGGCTTTCCTGTTTTATGGCAGTCATCCATAAATGCCTTTCATTTTATTACATGTCAGGTTCAATTGTTTCCCAGACCGGAGATATCCCAGCTCACAAATGTTAAAAGGAACGATGGCCATTAAGATACCTGTGGATATGTTTATACATATTCATTATTGAACTGTAGAATATTACAGATAGCGGTTTCCGTATATGTTTGAGGAGGTTAACAACATGTTAAGAAGGAAATAGCCTCCAGGATATCATAAAAATTAAAGGTATTGTGGAAGCTGTAGGCAGGAGTTTATGCAAAGAATCAAGTCACAATGAATGATTTTAATTTCCTGTCTTGAAAGGGAAAATTTATAAATATGCATTATGGTTATTGTTTTATGGAAGTTAAGAATTATTTCGATCTTTCCGTTGACATCAGACCGAATATGCCATGTTGGCCAACAAATCCTCTTGT
>JAKBQY010000020.1:0-15354 GCA_021835025.1 Thermoplasmata archaeon
TCATCTATTATTACCGATACATTTTTATCCATGTTTTCCATATTTTATTGCCTCCCTTCCTAAGGAGGCATTTCTAAATCCTTTATTAATTTTTGATTTATATACACACAACATTTGTGACACTATCTTAATAGAAATTAAATTAATCTTTTGTGCGTGAATAAGTATTAATAATAATTAGCTATTTTGCTATTATGTCAAGAATTGTTTTACACGAAAGAAACAGACCATATGTAGTAAAAGTAGGCGATCAGGAATTGCATCTTTGTGGTTGTGGCTTATCAGAAAATAAACCTTATTGTGATGGCCGCCATATGAAAACTGTTGATGAGAGTGGGAAACTGTATTTGTATGATCATAATGGAAATAGGGTAGAGCTAAATTCATTCTACAATAATCCATAATTTTAATATTAAATAATATCAATTTGTTTTTAGTTAATAATTTTAAATTTAATTAAAAAATTTTTTTATGTCGTTTAAAATTATGATTCTACGCGAGTCTTCTATTTTTTGTATATACTCATTTTTTATTAAATAATTAAATATTACTACACCAAGAGAACCGCCGAGATGGTATTTTTTGACAGTCCAATCCATACAGCCATAGGCAAATATTCTTTTGCTTTTAAATTCTATTGGGATTTTTATATTTTTTTTATTTAGTTCATATTTTCCAATTTCAGTTAACGAATATTCCGGTTTTTCCTTATCCTTAATTTCAAGCCATTGATATTCTAACATTTTTTCAAGAAGTAATACACCTTGAACGCCTGCTAAATGGTCGTAACACGATCTAGCATTATTAAGACTATTTTTATTGTCCTTTATTTTTATAATTTTATTTTTATTGAATATATTGTTAATCCATATAAGTAATGGTTCTAATTGTTCAGAATACAAAAAATATACATGCTCCCTTCCAATGCTTTGTGTTCCTACTATTTTATATTTTGATAATAATGATAAATCATATGAAACTTTAGGCTCAATTATATTTAATTCCTCGGAAATTTTATTTACATTTGCTTGACCAGTAGAAAGAAATTCTATTATTCTCATTCTTTCTAAATTTGATATTATATGCATAATTTCTGAAATTTTATTTTCATTATTTAGGTCTTCCATAACATATAATATTTTTCTTATATATGAATATTATTAAATTTATTTTAAAATAAAGAATATATGGATTACAAAAAATCGGGTTTATTGTTAGGCGGTTTATTGCTATTTTTAATTATGGTGAGTTCTAATGTTCCAGCAACATTATATGAAATCTATGCAATAAAATTCAAATTTAATACATTTGTATTAACGGGTATATTTGCAACATATGTTATATTTTTAATACCATCCTTATTGTTGTCAGGGCCTTATGCTGATAACCATGGTAGAAAAAAAATTATTTATATTGGAATTTTCTTTTCTATTTTAGGTTTATTATCGTTTTTATTTGCTGTAAATTATTATTATCTTTTCATAGCAAGGGCATTTCAAGGTATAGCAACAGGATTAATTTCTGGTCCTGCAACCGCAATGCTGATGGATCTTGATAATAAAAAAATAAGAGCACCGTTAATTGCATCGGTTTCAACATCGTTTGGAACTGCCACAGGTCCATTTTTTGGAGGGATAATGGCACAATATATTATATACCCTTTAGAATTAGTATATTTAATCTCATTAATTTTAATTATAGTGATATCCATTTTTATGCTTAAAATACCAGAAACAATCCAATATAAAAAAAATAAAACTAAATTTGAAAGGCCAAAGATACCTAAAGAAATATCAAAAGTTTTCTGGTTTTCTGCCCTTTCATCCTTTACTGCATGGTCTGTTACTGCCTTTTTTATGTCATTAGCACCAAGTTACGTTACAACAATTTTTAAAATTAATAATTATGGAATGGCAGGAGGCATAGTATTTTTAATGTTGGCATCCTCTTCGTTAATGCAACTACTTTTTAAAAAATATATATCAGAAAAGTCTATTATTTATGGCCTTATAATATTAATAATATCAATTTATGGCATTATAATATCAGTTCCATATAATTCTTTGTTAATATTAACTTTAAGCACCATTTTATCCGGTATAGGTATGGGAATATCATTTCTTGGTAGCATGAAAATGATTACTATAAATACACCTATAAATTACAAAGCAAGTGTATTTTCAAGTTTTTATATAATTACATATATAGGTGTTGGAATACCTATAATATCTATAGGGCTAATATCCGTTTTACTTGATTTATATAATTCGATAATAATTTATGGAATATTTATCTTTATTTTAATCATAATAATTATATTGATAAAATATGCCTATAAAATAAAGTCAAATATTTAAACCGCTCAGCTTGCCCGTCATTAATCATTTTTTCATTTGTGTAAAAATATCATCATAGCGGAAATGGGGCTGCCCGAATTTGAATCGGAGTCTCAGGCTCCCAAAGCCCGTAGGATACCAAGCTACCCCACAGCCCCATATTATCCTTATTTTAAAAAAGTATATAATTATTTCATTTATTAATCAGTTTTTGGTTATTTTTCTCTCATTGCCAGTATCTCCTGATGGGACTAAACCTGTCATTCTATGGTTTGATACAAAAGCATAATAGACCATCATCAGTACAAGCCAAATGCCGCCTACTACTGATATAATAAAAGCCAGATGAAGCATTGGAGAATTTGTAATTACATCAGGTATATACGCAGGATTGTTAGAAAAGCCAAATACATATGGATAGGCTCTGAGCTCTATGAAAGTTATTGATATAATGCCCATTATAATAATGAACGGTTTATATGATGCTATGTTTGTTGTCTGTTTAAACATATAAAACACAGGTATAACAAGAGCAAGTAATATTGGTATGATTATTAAATCTGAATTTACCATATAATCTCTAACAGATAATGAATAATATGATGGCATAAATATTGCCAGTCCTATGGCGGTTAGTATTAATGGTAAAAACCTACCCATTGGTTTACTTATATTTGAAAGCCTGTAAAATACCATTCCTATGCCATTTGCCAATATTAATCCCCCAATAATGAATCCTATAACCTGTATATGTGAATAAAACATTGCAAAGTTTGTGTAGCTTGATGAATATGGAACACTGCTTTCCTTTCCATATCCGTAAAGATGGACTCCGTATCCGCTTGCCAGGGCTGCAAGCACAGATAAGGCCATTATACCCATTATAAATGTAGCCACTGAATATATCACATATAACTTTCTCTCATCGAAATACTTATTTTCATGCCACACAAATTCTGCATATATAATTAATGAATTTCTTATGAGAAGGAAGAAAATAAATACTGCGAATAATGGGAATAATGCATAAGCTATGGCCGGCATCAATATTGGAATGACATTTTCCATATCCACCAGCCATAGAACAAAGAAAGTACCAACAACCTCCCATACGGGCACGATATATGAAAGAACGTTTAATCTTACCTTATCACTCTTAAACCCCATGGCAATTGGAACAACTGCCATCATTTCACTGGCAAACATTGTAACCATAGAAGCAATTACAACGATAAGAAATAAAACATCAAAGTTTATAGAATATATAAAATCCATTTTTTCACCTCATACCTGCTTTTGTTGGAGTCGATTTTCTGTTTTTCCTTTCCTCTTCGAGCTTTATATCTTCCTCTCCAAGTTTTATATCTTCTTCAACGTTTGAGAGTTTCATTACCTTTCCTGCAAAATAAAATGTTACAGGGAATATTATGATGTAGAACAGTATTATAGCTATACCTATAGGAAAAACAATCGGATCCGTTGACGCTGCCTGTGCTATTGTCATCGTACCATAGTATTTTACACCGTTAACAACCAGGCCACCGGCAACGGGAGATTTTATGATAAATGGCACTCTTGCGACTTCGGCAGTGTACCATCCATCTTCCATTGTAAGCACCCCCAAAAATGAAACAACCATACCTCCAATTAATGTGTGTTTCTGGCTTAATGGATCCTTCTTTCTGAAATACTGAAAAACAACATATAACCAGAATAAGCCCATCAATACACCGAAGCCAACCATTAAATCCAGTGCATCATGAACAAATGAGGGTGGCCACACACCATAATCTGTAACTCCATGATATGTTGTTAATGGAACCAATCCGGGTATATTGCCATGCCCAAATGTGAATGGATATGCAAGCAATGATTGTGCTAGGGGTATATTAAGATAATACGCGGCATGATGGTTTATTATAATGCCAAATAAATGTTCAGGTGCCCCATATGATACCGGGAATAAATCCTGTTCAAGCGCGGCATATTTAATGGGCTCTATAACAAGAAGCGTTGACAATTCATCCGAGCCTGTTGCTCCCAAATAGATTATGTCAAGTATCATAAACACCGCAGCTATACCTATTCCTCTTCTGTATATCATCTTCTCTGGCACGTTTGTAGTTTTCATGTATTTATATATTAAATATCCCAGAATCATTGCTATACCTGCATAATAAACTGCACCTGACATGTGTAATTCTTCTGCGGCAGTAGATGCTGTGAAGAATGGGGCAAGTGGATTTACACCGGTGATAACTTTGCCCCCAGAAGCCAGATAAGCTGAAACATTAAAACCGTTGGGCGTGTTCATCCATGCGTTTATTTCCGTAACTGTAAAAGCCGACAGATATGTACCTATTGTAACAGCAAGACTTAGGCCCCAATGCTCCCATCTGTTTTTGAAATCCTTCCAGAAATAAACATACATTGGCAATGCTATTGCCTCTAAAAGGAATGAAAATACCTCAACATAGAATGGGCCAATTGAAACCTCACCAACCAGCTTCATAAAATTGGGCCAGAATAAGAACAATTCCATTGCCATTACTGTGCCGGATGCAGTACCGACAGCAAAGAAAATTACAAGAGCCTTTGAAAGTTTATATGCCAGCGTGTCATAATATTTGTCTTTCTTCTTCAAAGCCAGAAATTCTGATATTGTAACCATTATTGCCAAACCCATACTCAAAGAAACAAGCAATATATGAGCTGAAATTGTATATGCAAACATTGCACTATCCCAAACTGGATATGATATTGCCATGGTAATCGTTTTTAAATGGCAAAATCATATTTAAACTTATTTTTTAAAGATTACGTCATATTTTAATCAGTTTAGGAAAAATTATGAAATAAAATTCATAAAAAATGACATTTATTTGTATATTTCCAGGTATCGATAAGGCTTAAATTTCCCAAAGCAGTACTGTATCTCTGTGAATTTAGATTTGAATTCATTGACCTCATGTTTCATTTTTTCGATATCTTTGTTCTTAATAATTATATCGTTTATTAATTCCGCTAGATATTTTATGTCATCTTCCTTGAATCCTATTCTTGTAACCTCCTGTGTACCTATCCTTACTCCACTTGGATCCTGCGATTTTTTATTATCATCGTATGGTAAAAGGTTTTTATTTAAAATAATCCCCGCCTTTTCAAGTTTTTCTGCAACATATTTTCCTCCACCCTGGTTTGAAACATCAATTGCAAGTGTGTGCGATTTTGTAAAGCCATTTTTTTCTCCGAGAACTTTGAATCCATATCCGTTCAATTCTTCTCCAAGAAGCTGTGCATTTTTAATTATTTGTTTTGCATAATCTTCACCATATTCAAGGTGTTCGGTCATTGTTATTCCCAGGGCCGCCATGGCATTTAAATGGTGGTTGCTCAATACCCCTGGGAAAACACCTCTCTGAATTCTTTTCCAGTTATCATCACTTGTTTCACCTACAATTATTCCATGCTGTGGCCCTGGCAATGTCTTGTGTGTGCTTCCAGTAAGTATTTGCGCACCCTCTCTTAATGGATCCTGAAATTGTTTCCCTGCAATTAGGCCGAGAACATGTGCCGCGTCATAAACAACCTTTGCATCTATTTCACTGAATGCATCATTCAGTTCCTTTAAGGGTGTTGGGAATAAAAATACCGATTGGCCAAACCAGCATATTTTCGGTTTTTCCTTCTTAATCAATTTTATTGTTCCATCTATATCAATGTTCATTTCATCAACATCAAATGGATAGTTTATCGTTTTCAGTCCACGGAACCCAACCGCTCCAAATGGTGCGGAGCTTATATGGCCTCCACCGGCCAGGGAAGGTGTTGAAATTAAATCTCCGGGTTTTGTAAACGCATAAAGAACGGCCATATTGGAATTTGTTCCTGACAATGGCCTCGGGTCCACATATTTTGCCCTGAATAATGACCTGCCAAGATCTGTAACCCGGTCCTCCATCTGGTCAACATAATAATTTCCCTGATAGTATCTTTTGTGTGGCAATCCTTCAGCATATCTGAAACCAAAATCTGTGGTAAGCATTTCCATTGCCATTGGGCTCATTATATTTTCCGAGGCGATCAATGGTATGCTGTCCTCAAACATTTTATTGTGTTTTACAGCTAGTTCCCTTATATACATGGCATCTTCTAAAAATTCATCCCTTTTATTTAACATTAAATAAGATAAGAAATAAAACTATATTTATTTTTACATCAAAAATTATTTTCTTTTTCTCACTAATACTGCTGCAACTCCAATTATTGCTATTGCTGCTATAATGCCGCCTATTATATAATAATCGGTAGAATTACTTGATACTGGATTTACATTGTAAACGTCAACTGTATGGTTTGAGAAATGTGGTATGTACAGAAGAACATACATCCCAGAAGAGCCGTTTACATATGTGTAATAGGCATGGGTTGAGCTGGTTTCATTTAAAAGTGTGGATTCATTGACATAGGTTGCCATTTTTCCATCAAATTTTAGATATATGTGGCCAGTATCTTTCATTGCAGTATTTCCTATGAAAATTGTAACTATTGTATGGTTATTTACAGATGAATTAACATCGAACATTTCTTCATGAGATGCATTTCCGGTGTATTTTAAAAATACTGATGAATTGTAGTTTATAGTATTGTTTTCCATTGTGCCATTTACCCTATTTAAGGCGATCTCAGATGATATTTTTCCCTTAATTACGTTTTTGGCAAATGTATGATTTGATGATAAATTTTGCATTCCAGGTGGGACAACAAAGTTAACCATTAATGGACCTTTACTATTGCTTATTTTTATCATATGATTATGTATTGTAAAATTGCCATTGTGAATGAATAGCATCATTATTGTACCATTGTTATCTATTATTATCATATTCCTTCCAGCATTTATTTTATGATTAAATCCAAACATCATATTGTTGGACGATGTGGATTTGAACAAACTTGTGTTTACCTGGGAATTCATGTTTGACTCTGCTGATGCATTTACCTGAACATTGTTTGTTGTGTTGTATATTGTTGCATTTACAGGTATGTTAAGAGTTAGTGTTCCGTTATTAACGAATATGCTGCTTTCAATTGCGGGATTGTTATGCATTACAAAGAAAGAAGAGGAATTACGATATATAAACATGCTTCCTATGATATTGGCACCAGAAAAACTCCCTGAACGGGGAAAGCTAGAAATGCTCGAACCATTTGCATACATACTTGATATCATTACCTTTGATGTTAAATTATATTCCACATTTGTAAAAACTCCATTCTTAAACATTGCTCTCAGGTATTTTCCTGTAATATTTCCTGATGTAGAATTGTATGTTAACTTTGCACCGTAATTATGTTGATTTTTAAAATGGGAACCTATTGTGGAATTGATACCCTTTAATTGAGTTTTACCCGATCCACCAAATGCAGTTGCATTTGGATTTCCAGTGTCTACCACGGCTATCGCCGCCACAGACAGAACCATTACAATAACCAATATTATTGCTATTACTGCTTTAGTTTTCATAAGCTCCTAGTCAAATCTTTTTATTTAAATGTACCTATTTAATTGGTAATTACCAATATTATTGTCGTAAATATTTTATTAATAAATTAAAAAAATTATAATATATGTGTTTTATAAGGTACTTATGATTTTATTAATTGCATCCAGAAAAGATAAAGCAAGCATGTCAATGTCAAATAAATTGCTGGAAATATTTAATTTTAAAGATGTTAATGATAATATTTATGAATATAAAAATTTCAGGTTACAGATGATAGATAATCTGCACATATATGAGGACATGAAAAATATCAATGGAGATGTCGATTCGGTGATATTTTTATCGAAGCATTCATCAAGGGCGGATGTAAAATCTCTTACAGTGCATCCAATAGGAAATTTCAGGAAGGCCGAACTTGGTGGTTATGACAATGAAATTGTTCCAAGCAATCCTGAAAGAATGGGTGCTTCGTTAAGATATATAAAAAACAACTACAATGGAAATGATTTTGAGGTGACGTTTGAAGCAACACATCATGGCCCATATCTGGAAAAGCCCTCATTCTTTATTGAAATAGGAACCACTGAAAATGAATGGGGAAGAGAGGACATTCAAGAAATCATGGTAAATTCAATAATAATGGGAGAACCCATGAAGTATAGTAGTTATGTGGGTATTGGCGGAGGACATTACTCACCCAAGATAAGCGATTATTTTTTTAAAAATAATATAAATATAGGGCATATCATACCAAAATATGTTCATGAATTCATACAGAAGGACGAAATAGAAAATGCTATTAAAAAAACACCAGCCTGTAAGGGATTTTTAATGGACTCCCATGGGTCAAAGGGTAGAGTAAAACAGATAATTAAGGAAATATCAGAAAGTTATGGCCTTGAAATTATAACTATTTAAATTACAGTGAGGGCATAAAATTTCTTCAACATTAATTTCGACTGAATCATGATAGCAACACGCCATACGCAAAGGATTTCATGGTGTTTGTTGGAAAGAATACCATTACAATTCCAGCACTCAATGTACAGCATATTTAAATAAGAAAAATTTATATATTGTTTTATATTAATATCATAAACCAGTGAAAAAAATGGAAATAGAAACAGAAGAAAAACCTCCAGGTAGCCTTTTTGTGAGAGAATCCGACATTGGAAATAATTTTAAGAAGCCCAACCTTTTTTTTAAATATGAGGGGTACAATCCAACAGGAACCCAAAAGGATAGAATTTCGGAAGAACATGTGAAGAATGCTATTTCTCAAGAATATGATACAATATCTGTTGCAACATGTGGTAATTATGGGGTATCAATAGCATATTATGCAAACAAATATGGAATAAAGGCAATTGTTGGAATACCGTCAGAATATTCTGTTTCAAGAAGAGATGAAATAGCATCATATGGAGCAGAGTTGGTAGAGGAGCCCATAAAGTATGAGGAAATGGTAGATTTAATAAGAAAAAGAGCAAAAATTCATTCATGGTATGATGCAAGCCCAGGTTCCGTTAATTCGTATATAGATTACGCTTCATACGGCAATATTGCCAACGAAATATATGATAGCATGAAAAATATTCCTGATTACGTATCTGTACCTGTTGGCAATGGAACAACATTATATGGCATTTATACAGGCTTCCAGAATTTATATAAGAGAAAGTTGATAGATAAAATTCCAAAATTTATTGCAAATAGCACAATTAATGGAAATCCGATAATTTATTCATTTTTAAATGGATTTAAAAAAATACGTGATTTAAATCCTGGCAATATAAAGGAAACGCCCATCGATGAGCCTCTTGTTGCATACAGATCATACGATGGCCAAAATGCCCTGGACGTTCTTTATGAAACCCATGGTTATGCCCTTTATTCCACGGATGATGAGATGAAAAATTTATCAACAAGGCTTATGGAATTCTATAATTTATCCGTCCTGCCCGCATCATGCTCAGCTTTATCTGGAGCATTGAGAGTCATAAATAAGGAAACCTGTGTTGTTTTATTAACAGGGAAGTGTTAATATGGAAAAGGCAACAGTTTTATCGGAAGGTTACTTTGCAACAACATATGGCAAAACAGCAAATGGCCTAGTTCGTTTTACAAAAAGATATAAGATATTGGCTGTCATAGATTCAAGATACAATAATATGGATGCTGGTTACGTTTTAATGGGAAAACCAAATGGCATTAAAATCATATCGAGCATAATGGAAGCAAAAGCTCTTGGAACGGAAACACTAATCATAGGTGTTGCCACAGATGGGGGTTATCTTCCGGCAGAGTACAGACAGTATATAAGGGAAGCCATAAAGTTGGGTATGAACATTGTTAGCGGCCTCCACCAATATATAAGTGATGACCTGGAATTATCAAAAATGGCAGAAATATATCATGTAAATATAACTGATATAAGAAAAATTTTCAATAAATATGAACATCCATTTACCGGAAAAATTGGGGAGGTTAAATCTAGAAAAATTGCAGTTCTTGGCACAGACAGTGCGGTAGGCAAAAGGACAACCGCAATATATTTGAACAATACAATGGTAAGCATGGGCAAAAGATCAGAAATGATTGGAACTGGACAAACTTCATGGATGCAGGGTTTTCCATATACAGTTGTTATGGACTCAATTATAAACGATTTTGTTGCCGGTTCACTTGAATACATAACATACAAGGCATGGAAGGAGAAAAAACCGGATTATATGTTTCTTGAAGGCCAAGGATCCATACTGCATCCTGCATATCCTGGCGGCTTTGAAATAATAGGGGCAATGAGGCCTGATGCAATTATACTTCAACATGCACCAAAAAGGAAATTCTATGATGGTTTTCCAGGATACGAAATAGAGCCTCTCGAAAAATATATAAAGGTCCTGGAACTTGTTTCAAATAAACCGGTAATAGCCATAGCATTGAATACTGAGAATATGCTTGAATCGGAAATACCACTTGAAAAGGAAAAAATTGAAAAACAATTTAAAATACCGGTTTTTGATCCATTAGAGGAATTCGAAAGAATTACGAATGTAATATCTGATCTATAATGTACATAGATAATATAATTTCAATAAACGAAATCCGAGTGCGTGTTGAAAAAATTGAAAGGAGAAGGATCACAGGAGATATATCATTTGACAATAACCATTTTAAATTGATTTTCACATACAATGATGATATATATACTGATGAAAACATCGCTGGTCTTATCTTGACAATGCCGGTAATAAATTTTACCTACTTCACAGGAAAATTAATACTAGATTATCCAACTTCAGCAGATGATCTTGATATAATTAAAAAATTTATCAAAATAAATGCCAGAGAGGTTTTCATAAATAAGATAATAAACAGAAGGTATGATTTCATCAAGGAAGAATACATCCCAAAGGAAGAAGATATAAATGAATACAATGCATCGGGAATTACAGAAGTGATTGCAACTGTAAAGCATAATGGCAGAAAATATCCGGACCTGGATAAAAATAACACAATAATCATGTCTTCTGGCGGCAAAGAAAGCCTCCTTGGATATGGCATATTCAACGAGATTAATGTGAAGGGAAAAAATTTTTCATATTTTTTTGAGGAATCTGGATCGCATTGGCTAACTGCAAAGACAGCCTATGATTATTATATAAAAAATTTTGAAAATGTGAGGAAAACATGGTCAAATATTGATCGGTTTTACCATGAGATGATGAAATACATTAAGATATTGAAAATAGATAAAATCAATATAAGGGCGGATGATTACCCGCTTCAGGTATTTATATTTCCTGTTTATATATTCAGCATAATACCATATTTAATAAAAAATAGCATAGGCAATATAATAATGGGAGACGAATTTGATGACCCAAGAAACATGGGAGATTTTCATGGGATAAAATATTACTATGGCATTTTTGACCAAACATACGATTTCAATAGGATGATGACACAGTATTTTAAGAAAAAAAATATTAATTCAAAGGTATACTCAATTGTTTATCCCATAACGGGTTATGTTGAGGAAAAAATACTCGAGAGAAGATACCATGATTTATATTTAAATCAGAGGTCTTGCCATTCATGCCATGAAAGGGATCATGTTATATATCCATGTGGAAAATGTACAAAATGCATGGGAATTTTGCTATTCATTGAAGCAAATGGCAATGATCCCTCAGAGATATTGTATTCCGATGGGGATAAATTAATGTTTAAAAAAAGGGTGTTCAAGTCAAGATTAAGACTCGACCCAGATGAAATAAATTTTACCGAAATGAAACTTGGCTATATGCCAGGAGACTATAAACAGTATAACCATGTAGACGGAATTCATATATTGCCTTTTGAAGATGAACCGTTATTGGAAATACCTGGGAATTTTAGAGACAGTATTTACGGGATCTTTCAAGAATATACGAACGGTATCTACAAACTGAATGATGGTCAATGGAGCGAAACTTAAAAAAATAATTTTTCTGCGTATATGCAATCCTCATTATTTAAACATAATGAGTATTCATTTAGAGGCTCCTTATTTGTAATTAAGAACTTTTCGGCCCATGAGTATTTTGATATAATATTCTCTGCAATATCGTGAAATCCCATTATATATAATGAAGCAGCAATGGCTTCCAAGGATGATAATTTTCCTGGATTTCCGTAATTGACGGGATTTACCGGCAATAATAGAGGTAATTTTCTCGCGTTTTTATTCCCTATTTTTTCTATTGAATTAATAAGATTCCATGAACCATCTATAACGGAAATTCCCGCATTTAAATATTTCACCTTGTCTGAATTCAATAAATAATTTTTTGAGAACGGAGTTAGGTATATTTTACCCATCATTTTATTTATGGTGATTTTCTTTGCCATGCCATATCTTTCAAGTTTTTTCATTGTAGATTTTTTTGGATCGTCCTGTTTTAGATAAATGTAAAATATATTATAATTCATTATTTTAATATACAATAAAAATATTTAAGCGTTTTATAATTTGAATTTTCTGAACACCATGTTTTTAACGGCATCCATAATAAGCAGGAATAGGAAACCGAGTAGAATGGCATATATCACAAAATAAAATGGTACTGGAGTTACCAGAATTCCAAAAATGGATATTATTGAAATAAAGATGAAATCAGCCAGTGAAGCTGCCAAAAGAATTCCAGAAGGCATTGAATTCCAGAATCTCTTTCTCTCCCTTATAGAAAATACCGTAAATTGGCCAGAAAACACAAGTATATCAAATATAAATGTATGCATTTCGTTAATTGCCAGATGAAGGTATGTTCCAATGAAAAGTGCTATAAAACCTTCAATTATAACGATAACTGCCAGGGAAATTGCACTGTAAACAAGAGATTTTACCTTCCATTTTTCTGGATGCATTGAGAACCTGACATTATCAGTTGCAAGCGACATCGTAACAAAATCGTTGGCAAATAGAAGCAATATAACATCAAAGGGCGTGGTAATAAAATACTTTATGATGAAGAATGATAATGTTAAAAATATTACAACTTGCATGGTTTTAATTATTTTATTCAATGTGTATGTGAGCATTCTTTGATATATTCTTCTTCCTATCTTTATTGATTTAACCATATCTTCTATGCCCTCGTGGGTCAGTACTACACTTGCCGAAGCCTTTGCCACATCTGTCGCATTGCTTACTGCCACTCCAACATCAGCCTGCTTAAGTGCAGGTGCATCATTGACACCGTCCCCGGTCATACCTGTTATTTCCCCGGCTTTCTGTGTCATTTTTACAATGTTGTATTTATCCTCAGGAAAAACTTCGGCAACTATGCCGCATTTCATTATATCGTTTTCTGAATTTATTTTTGCCATGGGGCAGGAATCACCTTTTATGCCAACTTCACTAGCTATTTCCTTTGCGATGGATGCATTGTCACCGGTAACCATTTTTGGTGAAATTCCGAGATCATAAAGCTCTGATATTAATTGTTTCGAATCCTCTCTTGGTCTGTCATACATTGCTATAAGGCCGGATAAACGGAAATTGCCATTTACAGTTATGGCAACACCAATAACCCTAAATCCGCGGGATGCAAGATCGTTTATTTTTGCAGATATTGTATTATAATCCATATTGCATAATTTTGCTATTTCCTGGGGGGCTCCCTTTGTTATTTTTATATTGTTGCCCATGTTTGCTTCAGTGCGTTTTGTTGAAGGGTCAAACGGTTCATACGATTTCCTTCTTGAAAAATCAGGTGATATATTAATCGTTTCTGCATAGGTTAAAATGGCACTATCAATAGGGTCTTCACTGTTATTTTCTGATGCCATGGAAGCTTCGTATATTATACCATCTATCTTTTCATTTATTTCTATTACTTCCGCAACCGATAATTTATTGTTTGTTATTGTTCCTGTTTTATCCATATACAATGTTGTCAGGGATGCTGCATCCTCTATCGCATTTAATCTTGTCACCAGTGCTCCACTTTCTGAAGCCGAAAGTGCACCAAGCGCCATGGCAATTGTAAAAGTTGCTGGCAATGCAACTGGGACAGAAGCTATCAGAATAACGAGAATAAATGGTAACACTTCTGATAGATTTATATGCAGAAAAATGGAGTATATTGCAAGGGCCAAAACAAGGACAACATCAATTATAATCAAATACCTTACAATTTTCATAATCAATGATTCCATATGGGATTTTGCCCTGGCAGTATTAACCAGTTCAGCGGTTTTTCCAAAGAAGGTATTTTTTCCAGTTGAAACAATTATGGCATCGCATTCCCCTCTTTTTATTATTGAGCTTGAATAAATAAGGTCGTGCGGTTTTTTATCAACAGCCATTGATTCCCCAGTTAAAGCAGATTGGTCTATCTCTGCATTCCCGTTAATGATTTTTGCATCCCCTGGAACAACATCGCCTATTTTTATGTGTACAACATCTCCGGGAACAAGAAGAGTCGCATCCACCACCTCCCACTGTTTATCTCTCAATACGGTTGCCCTTACTGAAAGTTTCTTCTTCAAAAGCTCAAGAGCATTGCTTGCTTTTGATTCCTGGGAATAGCTTATAATTGAGTTAAATATTAAAAGAAACAATATTATATACATATCATCATATTTTTTTAATATGAACGTTATAATTATTGTTGCTTCAAGCATCCATGCAACTGGAGTCCAAAATTTCTTTAAGAATTTTAATATATTGCTTTCCTTTTTTTCTATAACTTCATTTTTACCATATGTTTTTATCCTATTTTCAGCATCCCCTTCATCCAGGCCTCCTGATGAGGATAGAAGTTCACTATAAACTTCATCTATGCTCATTTCTTCAAATTTTGATCTCAATATCTCTCTATAATATTATTATATATAATTTTTAATGCCTGATATACTCAGGAAATTCAAGGTTGGGAATTTGGGTTATTTTCTCTTCCAGTTACTGTGAGATCCTATGCGGTGAAATTTTTGTGGTTCGTAGTAACTGGGTAATACAACAC
>JAKBQY010000020.1:15454-61890 GCA_021835025.1 Thermoplasmata archaeon
TAATTTTTAATGCCTGATATACTCAGGAAATTCAAGGTTGGGAATTTGGGTTATTTTCTCTTCCAGTTACTGTGAGATCCTATGCGGTGAAATTTTTGTGGTTCGTAGTAACTGGGTAATACAACACCACTCTCTCTTCCACGCAGGAATTTACAACGTATGCAAGCAAAGTTTCTGCTACTTTTCTAACCATTGATGTCCGCCAAAGTGTCCGATACCAACCCAATTTTTATAAATGTAACATTATAAAAATATATAAAAAAATGGTAAAATGAAAGCGAATCTATATCACATGAGAACACGATTCCTGTCCACTGGTAGACGTAATTAAAAAAGGGTGGATCACATATAGCTCCATGTATGTCCGTGCCCGTAAAGTCGAATGGCTGAGCATGAAGCCCACGAATTCATTCGTGGGAGGGGGTCACATTGATTGGATATATTCCTGGTAATTGAAAAAATGTTTTAATTTTCCCGCGAATTGTGTTTATTTGAGTTTTTCACCTCACATAAACTGAAATAATAATCTTCAATTTTAATGTGTTATTTTTAAAAATTTATTATTATTAAAAATTACAAAAAATATAAATATAATAGAAATTAAATAATTTATATATGAGAATTAGGCATTATAGATATATTTAAATATAAGTATGTATTATATTTTTTCATGATAAACAACAACCAGATGGTCGGTAGAGTTGAAAAATTTGGAATAAATTCTGCAAAGGCCACAACATCACAATTTTTTGGTTTTATGCTGGATGCTTTTGATTTAACGATGATTTTAACAACTGCCCCAGTTCTTGCAGTTGTTTTATTGCCTCCTTCAACAGCATTGTTAGGAGCTTTTACGATAATATTTGCATATTCCCTCACGATCATTTTTAGGCCAGTTGGTTCCGCAATTTTTGGGCATTTTGGTGACAAAATTGGAAGGAAAAAGGATTTAATTATAACAATTATGGGTCTTGGAATATTCAGCACACTAACATCTGCATTGCCCACATATGCAAGTGTAGGTGCAATATCATTTATATTATTTGTAATAGTAAGAATGGTTGTTGGCACATTTGCAGGTGGTGAATATGCTGCCGGGCATCCGTTTGTAATGGAATGGACACCATTTAAGCATAGGGGTCTTGTAAGTGGTTTTGTTCAGGGTGGGTTCTCCTTTGGTGCCTTACTCGCTGCAGGTATAGTTGCACTGTTTATCGGTTATTTTGGTGAGGCTGCAATAAAAGCATACGCCTGGAGATATTTATTTTTAACAACACTGATACCTGTTGTTATTGCATTAATAGTAAGATTAACAATGGCAGATACTCCAGCCTTTAGAAATTTAAAAGCTGAGAAAAAGGTTAAAAAGAGTCCTTTTACTGATTTATTCAGAAAAAAATACAGAAAGGATTTCTTCCAGGTTATGATTTACATGACTGGTATGTTTTTCTTTGCATATTCATTATTTGCCTTTGTTCCAACGATACTTGAGCATACGCCAAGTGTATTTTCACTGGGTGAGGCAACAACAATATATACATATTCCCTGGGCTCTGCATTTTTAGGAGCATTATTGTTTGGTTTTGCGTCGCAGAAGATAGGGAGGAGAAAGCTTACTTTAATATGGGCAGTTTTAACATTGATATTGACTGTGCCAGTATTTTACGGCGCCTTTTATGGAGCAAAAACGGGCAATTTTGATTTAACATTAATATCGGTTCTTTCAATTGGAGCTATCACTCAGGCACCATGGGGTATAATACCTGTATATTTATCCGAAAGGTTTAAAACCTCGATGAGGTCCTCAGGTGTTGGTTTTGGTTATTCTTCCGGAATATTCATAGGTGGCTGGTTTTCAATTTACGTTCCTTTAATGCATAACTATTTATTCAAAAGCATAGATACAGTTCAAAACATATGGTTTTCAACAGCTGTATTATTGATGGTAGGGGCGGTAATAATTGGGTTAGGCATGTATATGGGCCCGGAAACACTTGGAACACGATTAACACCGGAACTGGATGATGTAAAATCTCAAACGAAAACTAAAATTGCTGAAAAAACTGAAAATAATGAGTAATTTATACATTAATTTTTTTTTAATGAAAAAATTTATTAAACAATTTTTATTATGTTATAATGCATTATATTGTTATAACTGGAGGGGTTATTTCTGGTTTAGGAAAAGGAACAATAACTTCAGGATTGTCATATCTTTTAAAAAATAGCGGTTTCAATGTTACAAATATTAAAATAGACCCGTATCTGAATTATGATGCAGGTACAATGAACCCGTATCAGCACGGTGAGGTTTTCGTTCTTGATGATGGTGGTGAAGTAGACCTTGATCTTGGAAATTATGAAAGATTCCTTGATACAAATTTAACATCGAATAATAATATTACAACTGGAAAAATATACAAGGAGGTCATAGAAAAGGAAAGAAGAGGAGATTATTTAGGAAGCACGGTTCAGATTATACCTCATATAACAAATGAAATAAAAAATAGAATCAGGAAAGCATCAAACGGGTATGATATTGCCTTAATTGAAGTTGGCGGCACAGTTGGAGATATAGAATCCATGCCATTTTTGGAAGCATTGAGGCAGATGAAATCTGAAAGAAATGATGACATAATATTTGGGCATGTAACATTGATACCCGAATCAGGAAATGAACAGAAGACAAAACCAACACAGCATAGTGTGAAGGAACTCAGGGCCATAGGAATACAACCAGATTTGCTGTTCTGCAGATCTGCGAATCCACTCAATAGTGAATCAAGAAAAAAAATATCGTTATTTACTGATGTGTTTGAATCTGGTATTATAAGTGTTTATAACGTTGAAAATGTTTATTTTGTACCAGATCTAATGGAGAAACAGCACATACTTGATCGTATTAAAGAATTGTATAACATGGGGAACCACAAATTTAATTATACTCTGGAAAATTTTGTGAAAAACATTAAAAATCCAAAGGAAAGTGTCAGAATAGGGATTATTGGAAAGTATATTGACATGCAGGATGCTTATATAAGCCATAAGGAAGCTTTTTCGCACGTTACTGGCAATACAGGAATAGAAGTAAACATAAAATGGATAGATTCAGATAATTTAATTAAATCTACGGATGATTTAAAAGGGCTTGATGGAATTCTCATACCGGGAGGATTTGGATATCGTGGAGTTGAGGGCAAAATCATGGCTGCAAAATATGCCAGGGAAAATAATATACCATATCTTGGAATATGCCTTGGATTTCAGGTATCCATAATAGAAATTTCCAGGAATCTTGTCGGTTTAAAAAATGCAAATAGTACAGAATTTGATCCGGGAACAGAATATCCCGTGATCGATATACTCCCGGAACAGAAAAACATCAAGGACCTGGGTGGAACAATGCGCCTTGGGTCAAAGAAGGTCCTGATAGATGATAATACCATAGCAAAATCCCTGTATAATAAAAACATGATATATGAAAGGCACAGGCACAGATTTGAAGTAAATCCAGAGTATATAAAAAATATTGAAGATGCTGGCGTTGTTTTTTCCGGTACGGATGAGGAAAAAATTAGAATGGAAATAATGGAGTTGAAAGATAGGGATAATTACATTGCTACCCAATATCATGCTGAGTTTAAATCGAGGCCATTGAATCCATCTAAGGTACATTTATATTTTATAAAAAAATCACTGAAATACAAAAAAACCAATGGAGGTAAAATATATGAAAGAGACATTGAGTGAATTAATAGGGAAATCAAATAATAAGATAGCTACTGACCCAGCATATTCTAAAAAACTTGCTTCGGTGAATAAAACGATATGCATCACCTTTGATAATAAGGATTCATATTCTTTTAAAATTGAAAACAACCATATAAGTGAGCCAATAGAAAAAAAGGAAGATGCCGACATTTCCGTTGATGTAAGCTCTGATATATTCAATAAAATACTCTCAAAGGAAGTTAATGCTATGGATGCATACATGAAGGGACAGTTGAAAATTAAGGCGTCATTGATGGATAAACTGCTGTTAAGTGAAATTTTAAAGTCATGAAATGATTGATAAAAAACTTGAAAATTATAACAATTCAATACGGAAAAAGGTTGAAAGATGCTATGAAATAGCAAGAGAGGCAAGGTCTCTGGGAAAGGATATATCCACTAATGTTGAAATACCTCTTGCAAATGATATGGCGGAACGTGTTGAGGAGCTCATCCATATAAAGGGGATAGCAAACGATATAAGAAAAATGTCAGAAACGATGTCAAGGGAAGAGATCTCACTTTATGTTTCGAAAAAGGTCACAGACATGATCAGTGATCCCAATGAGGCCCTTGAAAAAGCTGTAAGAGTTGGACTGGCGGTTCTCACTGAGGGGATTCTGGTGGCTCCTCTTGAAGGCATAAAAGAGGTAAGGATAGTAAAAAATGATGATGGAACTGATTATGCTGATATTGTCTATTCCGGCCCAATTAGAAGTGCTGGTGGTACAGCCCAGGCACTGAGTGTTTTAATCACGGATATAGTTAGAAGGCAACTGGGCATAGGCTCATTTAAAGCCACAGATGAGGAGGTTGAAAGATACATTGAAGAGGTACAGGCATACAACAGGAGAAAACACCTACAATATTTACCTTCAAATGACGAGATAAGGCTGGTTATAAGAAATTCTCCAGTGATGATTGACGGTGAGGGGAGTGAGGAAGAGGAAATATCTGGCCACAGGGACATGAAAAGAATAAGGACAAACAACATCCGTGGTGGTATGTGCCTTGTCCTTTGCGAGGGACTGATCCAGAAAGCGAAAAAAGTATTGAAATATACAAACATTATGAATCTCAGAGAATGGGACATACTTGAAAATATTGGCAAAAATAAAAAGGAAGAAAAAAATGATAAGGGCGAAAAATATTTGAGGGATATAATCGCAGGACGACCCGTTTTTGGTTATCCAAACAGGCCCGGTGGTTTCAGGCTAAGGTACGGTAGGTCCAGATTATCCGGTCTTGCGGCGGCATCCATACATCCAGTAACAATGAAAATTCTTGATGATTTCATAGCAATAGGATCACAAATTAAAATCGAATTGCCAGGCAAGGCTGCAGCAATAACTCCCTGCGATACAATTGACCCCCCTATGGTTCTTTTAAAAAATGGAGACCATATTAAGGTAAGATCAATAGAGCAGGCAGATAGAATAAGGGAGGATATTGAACAGATTACAGATCTTGGGGAGATACTGGTTGCCTATGGCGATTTTCTGGAAAACAACCATAAACTTGTGCGGTCTCCCTTTACCATAGAATGGTGGATGTATTATTTACCGGAAGAACTTGAAAAATACACAAAAACTATTCCAAATCAATTTGAGGCTGTTGAAATCTCAAGAAAATACATGATACCCCTGCATCCGGAATATGATTATTACTGGCATGATATAACCGTTGATGAATTAAAATTCCTTATCAACTATTTGAAAAAAGGTGAATTAATCGATAACAAACTTCACATAAGCAAAGATGTTAAACAGATTTTAATCAAGCTTGGTATAGAGTTTAAGGCATTTGAAAATGATCTGGAAATTTACAATTACTATCCATTTATTGTTTCCCTGGGTTTTGACGTGGATCATAACCAGGTAAAGCAAATTAAAGAAGCATTAGATTTTTCGGATACAGTGATTGCAGTAAATGAGCTTTCAGGCATAGAAATAAAGCCCAGAGCACCTATTAGAGTAGGCGCAAGACTCGGAAGACCTGAAAAAGCGGGGGACCGGAAAATGAAACCAAAGGTCCACTCACTATTCCCAATTTTAAATTATGGGGATAATAGAAGATCGATACTTTTAGCGGCAAAGAATAAAAGCGAATACAGGCTTGAACTAAACGCCAGGAAATGTAAAAACTGCGGAAATGAAACTCCATTTACAATATGTGATATGTGCGGTTCTGTAACATATGATGAAAAAACAATAAAAAAACTTGATATAAAACTTTTCAACGTTCTTGAAAAGGCAGAAAATAGGCTGGGTATTTATGATATCAAAGAACTGAAGGGCGTAAAAAAACTGATGTCGAATAATAGTGTTGTTGAACCACTGGAAAAGGGAATATTGAGATCAAAACACGGCATAAGCATAAATAAAGATGGTACGTGCAGATATGATATGTCAGATATACCCATTACACATTTCAGGAAATCAGAAGTGCAGCTTGACAGTGAAAAGCTTATCAGGCTGGGATATCCTGATCTGGAAGTAAACGAGATTTACCCACAGGATATCATTATACCTGAGGATTCTGCCAAATATATGTTGAATATTGCAAACTTTATAGATGAGCTGTTGGTTAAATATTACAATATGGAGCCTTATTACATGTGCAATACAATAGATGATCTAATTGGCCATATAGTAATTGGGCTTGCTCCCCACACATCTGGTGGAATTGTAAGCCGTATTATCGGCTTTTCCAAGGTCAGTGGCTGCTATGCGCATCCCTTTTACCATGCTGCCAAAAGGAGAAACTGTGATGGTGATGAAGACAGCATTATGTTGTTGCTTGACGGGCTTTTAAATTTTTCAAAAAGTTATTTGCCATCAACCACCGGTGGATTGATGGATGCACCACTTGTTCTGACAATGGTTCTCGATCCGGCGGAGGTAGACAAGGAAGCATTGAACATTGATACCTTATACCGGTATCCACTGGAATTCTATGAAGAAACGGAAAAGAACAATCCACCCTCTGTTGTGGAAAAAATCATGAAAACAATGAAAATAAAAATTGAAGATGATAATACCTATATGGATTCTGGTTTTTCCTTCGATACAGCTGATTTAAATGGAGGCACACTTGTATCTGCATATAAAACAATTGGTTCTATGGAAGAAAAAATAGAAAAGCAGCTTGGGCTTGCGAAAAAATTAATTTCTGTTGATGAAAATGATGTTGCTGCAAGGGTTATATCTTCACATTTCCTGCCAGATATGTTTGGAAACATGAGAAGTTTTTTCACGCAGGAATTCAGATGCACAAAATGTAATTCCAAGTTCAGGAGAGTACCCCTATCAGGAAAATGCCTCAAATGCGGATCGGATAATATAATATTAACTATACATTATGGAAGCATAGTAAAATATCTGAAGGAAACAGAAAAAGTAATGGGCGAATTTAAGCTTCCGGAATATTTGCAATCCCAGATAAAAAGATTGGTAAATTCAATAAATGATACGTTTGAAAAAACTGGGGAGGAAGATATTCACGAGGACCCATTAACACTGGAATCGTTTAAATAAAAATAAGAAATAACGATGTATGATAGGATCTTTATTTGTTACCGGACCTGCGGGTACTGGAAAATCAACCTTTTGTGGAGCGTTCAAAGATTGGCTTATACAGAATGATTATGATGTAATTATAGTAAATCTTGACCCAGGGGCGGAATATTTGCCATACCAGCCGGATATAGATGTTAGGGAGATGATATCGCTAAACGATATAATGAACCAGTATTCACTTGGTCCAAATGGTGCACAGATAGTGGCTTCAGACCTCATAATAGATAATGCACAAAAAATAAAAGATAAACTCGATTTATATGAGGATTATTATGTTATATTTGACACGCCAGGCCAGATAGAACTGTTTGCTTTCAGGCCAAGCAGTCCCCTGATTGTTGAGGCTCTTACTGGAAAGAAGGGTATGCTGGCATTTATTTCAGATGCAATATTATCAAACATACCATCGGGTTTTATATCTCAGAAAATGTTATTTGGATCAGTTTTTTCAAGATTTTATGTTCCCATGATTTTTGTTCTGAATAAGATAGACCTTATAGGGAAAGAAGATGTGGAAAAAATTAAAAGTTGGGAGGAGTACCCTGACCTTTTATATGATGAATTTGAAAATGAAAGGGGAGAGATAATGAAGGATTATTTTCTAAATGTAATCAATGCTTTCAAGCAATCGGATATAATAAACAAGGTATCGCCAGTTTCATCAAAGGATATGTTTGGTTTTGATGATATTTATTCCGATATGGCCAATTACTTCCTGGGTGGAGAGGATACAGATACCGGGTATAAGGATGAATAATCAAAAATATTTTTCCATATCCCTTGTATCAATCACGGGAAGAATCTGGGCAATCATTTCAAGCGATTGAAAATACAATCTTTCAGAATATGTTGAGGATGCATCGGAAACAACGTATGTATTGAATTCCCGCACATAGGATTCAAATGAGCTCACAAATATATCGGTATCTGTAAAGAAACCACACATCAATAATGTATTTCTTTTATACCCCCTCAAGATATCTTCAATATTGGTATGGTAAAATATATCCTCCTTAAAGGTTTTTATAATATTTTCAGGTATAATTTTTTTGTTGAATTCATCAATAAATTTACCGTCCATATTGGATTCTGGTGCTCTGTTGTTCAGCCGCCTTTTATTCATGCTATTCCTGAAATTGTCCAATTTTTCATTGGTTATATTATAATTAAGATCTCTCTGCGTGAATAAAAATGGCACATTAAATTTCTTGGAATAAGAATTCAGATAATCGATTCCCATTATAAATTCCATTTTGCTAAATACATTTTTAAAAAACATATTGTCGTAATTTATCATAATTATTATGGAATCATCTGGATTGAACATATAACCTTATTATTCGATAGTATTTTTTATTTATGAAATGAAAACTATTTATAAATTCTAAATATAGACCATAATGGGCGGAGATTGCCGAGCTAGGAAAAGGTGATGGATTTAGGGTCCATTTTCGTAGGAATTCGGGGGTTCAAATCCCCCTCTCCGCATCCCCTAATGTGTTTAATGCTTTAACAAAATTGAGCGAGAAATCCCCTTCTGAAACAGTAGATCAAAAATTTAATCTTAGTTTGTTAGACAGCTATTTTAACTCTTCAGACAATAGTGGGGCCTGGATAAATGAGTATCTCATAGCAGCCTTGAGAGATACGGGCAGGCTTGCAAAACCCCTCATCATGGCCATGGACTGGCATGATGAGATGTACTACGGTTCCCTGGACGCAGAAGGCATAATAGGCACAAAGAACAGCAGGGGTACAAACTATGCCTATGAATACTGTTCGGCATCGGTGGTCATTAAGGGCATCAGGTTTGTCATTGCCGTAATTCCTGTGGAACAGAGAAACATACTGGAAATGGTCTCCTCCCTGCTGGACACAATCACGGCACATGGCATACGCATAAGACTGCTTCTTTTTGATGGTGGATTCTATTCCATAGACCTGATCAGGCATCTTGTTGCAGGAAGGATGGAATTCATCATGCATTCCCCAAAGCTGAAGAGGCAGTGCGGTGACAATGAGACTGATAGAATACACACCACGGGTTCACACAGCAGGAGAAAGGATCAGCAGGCAACGTTCCGTCTTGTGTCAGTGTATGGAAGAAACAGGAAGGGTAGGATCCTGTACACATTTGCCACCAACACAGACCTGCAACCGAAGGATGTGCTGAGGATGTTCAAGAAGAGATGGGGAATAGAGACAGGATATAAAATGATCAGGAAGTTCCTTGCAAAGACAACGTCAAAGAGACGAAACATCAGGCTGCTCTACTTCTATCTTGCAGTACTTCTCTACAATCTATGGGTTCTCATGAATATAATAAGCAGGGTCAGGATAATAGCCGATGTAATGAAAGCGCTGGTATCGGCATCGCTCATAAGAACGAATCCAATTGTTACGGCACTAATCCCATCAAACAGTCAGTCTGGAGGCGATTTTTGATCTACTGGAAAGGGATGGGATTAAAGCGAAATCCTTATACTGCAGGAGGAAATACTACAACTATGTCATATGATCTCGATAAAGGGTATCATTCCGTTTACTCTCTCTATTATCATTTCATTCAGGTGGTGAAGTACCGCAGGAAGGTCTTCACAAGTGATGAACTGGTGGATTTCCTCAAAATAAAGGTAAGGGAAATAGCGGAGACATTCGGCGTCGAGGTGGTTTCCATAGAATGTGACAAGGATCATTTTCACATGCTGTTCAAGGGGACCCCCACACTGAGGATTACTGTGTTTGTCAACGCCGTGAAGACCATTACATCCAGGGAAATACAGAGAAAATTTCCCGAAGTGAAGAAAGTTCTGTGTAAGGGCAAGATGTGGTCTTCATCCTACTTCCTTGCAACATCTGGGCAGGTTACATTACCTGTACTTATGAAGTATGTTGAATCGCAGGAGGTCAAAAGAATTGAAGGCATATAAGTTCAGGCTGTACCCATCTTCGGAACAGGAAAAAAAGCTCAACAAGCAGATAGAACTCTGCAGACAGTTGTATAACTCATTCATTATTGAAAGAAGATATGCATACAGGGAACAGAAGAAATCTCTTACATACAATTACCAGCAGAATGAGATACCTGAATTGAAGAACACTTTTGTAGAATATAAAGGGGTTCATTCACAAGTTTTGCAGGATGTTGCACAGAGAGTAAACCGTGCATATAAGAACTTTTTCAGGAGGAACAATGAAAAAAAGGAGGGAAAAAGACAGAAAGCAGGATTCCCAAGACTGAAGGGAAAGGGACAGTACAAATCACTGACCTATCCACAATCAGGATTCCTGATATTGGAAAACGGGCAATTGGAACTTTCAAAGATCGGCATAATAAGGATGTTTCAACACCGTGAAATAAATGGTGATATCAAGACACTGAACATCTCAACTGATAAAACAGGAAAATGGTACGCTTCATTCTCCGTGGAGCAGGAAAACCTTCCTGTGGTTGTCCCACTTCCATTCATTAACGAGCCAACGGAAAACACTATTGGTGCAGATGTAGGCCTCCTGCATCTTATAACATTCAGCGATGGAACTGTTATTGATCCTCCAAAATTCCTCAGGAAAGGGGAGAAGAGTATCGGGAAGGCACAGAAGAACCTTTCACAAAAGAAGAAAGGATCAAGCAACAGGAATAAATCGAAGATCATTCTTTCGAAACGGCATAAGAAGGTGAAGAACCAGAGGGAAGATTTTGCACACAAACTATCAAAAAATATTGTTGATAATAATGATGTTATTGTTTTCGAGAACCTGAACGTGAAAGGGATGGTGAAGAACCATCGTTTAGCGAAGAGCATAGCTGATGCTTCTTGGAATACATTAGTACAATACACCACGTACAAGGCTGAAAGTGCTGGTAAGGAAGTGGTACTGGTGGATCCAAGAAATACATCCAAAACATGTTCCTGTTGTGGACACATCAAGGATGACCTGAAATTATCACAACGCATCTTTGTATGTAACAACTGCGGATATAAGATCGATAGGGATCTCAATGCAGCGATCAATATCCATAACAAGGGACTGGAAAAAGTAGGGAGGGGCACTCCCGAATTCACGCCTGTGGAGATTGGGGCACTACCCGAAAGGGCAACTCCGGTCAGCGAAGCAGGAAGCCCACGGTTTTAATCGTGGGAGGATGTCACATAAATTGGGGACTCACCAAGTAATGACACTGGGCAATTATCAATTTTTTGTGCTTTCATAATATGCGATGGAAAAGAGACATTATATATTTTCTGTATTATCTAAAAAATAAAAAAAGTTATAATATTAATGTGTATTTTAAATTATGTGGCAGGAAGCATTTGGTGAATCGGAATTAAAGGATAATGAAATAAAGGGGATTTCAATTAATGGCAGGCCATTATTATTTATCAAAAAAAATGGTAATATACACTCACTTGATTTATATTGTACACATGAGCAGACCTCACTTGCTGAAGGATTTATTGAAAAGTGCAATATTGTATGTTCAAATCATTTTGCTTCTTTTGATATAAAAACTGGAAATGTAACAGCAGGGCCAGATGGGGATGATACCCACATGAAGAATTTGAATGCCTATAAAACAAAGGTTGAAAACGGCAAAATTCTGGTGGATATCCCATGAAAGTTCTTGTATTTATAAAACAGATACCGGATATCAGTGATGTAAAATATGATCATGAAACAAAAAGAATTATAAGAACTAATGTTAAATTGATGATAAATTCCTTTGATAAAAAAGCTGTTGAGGCTGCCATTCAATTGAAGGAAAAATATGGCATGGAAACGTATGTAGCATCAATGGGGCCACCATCTGCAGAAGACATAATAACTGATTCATTAAAAATGGGTATAGACCATGGAATTTTAATAACGGATAAACAATTTGCGGGTGCGGATACGTATATCACGGCCAGAATACTATCCCACGTTGTTAAACTAATGGGCCCAGATATCGTGCTAACCGGAAAATACTCTCTTGATGGTGAGACCTCACAGGTTCCTCCGGAAATTTCATATTTTTCAAATTATAATTTTATATCTTCAGTATCAAACATAGAAATAAATGGTGCAAAATTGCTTCTAGAAAGGGATGAAGATTATGGAATAAGAAAAATAATGGCGGATTTGCCGGCTGTTATTTCTGTGAGTGAAAAAATAAACAGGGCAAGACCAGTCCCGGATATTGAAATAAACAATGATATAAAAATAATTGATTCAAAGAAGATAACCATCAATGGCAGAGATTCATTGACCGTTGTTAAAAATACAAGCATGTTGAATAGTTCAAGAAATTGTAAATTCATAGATTTCAAGGATCTTTTACAAATTCTGGATGAAAATAAGGGTATCCATGTAATAGATAAATACAAAAATCTGGATGACTATGGGAACGATTCCATTTTCCTTGGGCTTGCAATTGATGAACCAATAACTTCTATGGAAATAGCATCAAAAATTGCAGAGATATCAAACATGAAGATTGTCATCATCGGAAATATAAATCCAGAGAAAATTGATGGCATAGCCTGCCACGAGTATATCTATCTTAAAAATCCAGATATATTTTATTTCTCCAAATACGTTTCAGAATATATAAAAAGTAATGATGTTAAACACGTGCTTGCACCATCAAACTTAAATGGAAGAGATATAGCATCACTGGTGGCAGCTTCTCTAAATCTAGGTTTAACTGCAGATTGCATTGATATATCACTTGTGGATAATAAAATGATTCAATACAAACCCGCATTTGGTGGCGGAATCATAGCAGAAATTATTTCCAAAACCACTCCGGATATTGCAACTGCAAGACAGGGGATGTTTAGGATTAAATTCAAAAATTACAATGCAAGGGTAATTATGGAAAAAATTGAAAACGAGAGAAACAGGACACTTGGTTATGAGGAATCAAAATTTCCGGCATTGAATACCCGAATAATCATGGGTGCAGGCAGGGGAGTCAAAAGAGAGTATATAGAAAAATTAAGGGAAATATCAGGCATGATGCATGCATCCCTGGGTGGTACAAGGAAAATTGTGGATATGCATTTCATGCCAAGACAGGTTCAAATAGGCTTAACGGGAATCTCAATTTCTCCGGATATCTACATAAATATAGGGGCCTCTGGTGCTGATAATCATATAGTTGGGATAAGATATGCAAAAAAAATCATATCGATAAATAATGATAGGAATGCAAATATATTTAAATACTCAGATTATGGCATAATTATGGATTCTTCGGATTTTATTGACAGGCTTTTTGATTATGTTAAATCAAACCACTCCTGATTCATAGGGGAGGTTATCTCTACCATATTTCAAAAAAATGCTTATTGTTTATCACAGTGAGCGGAAAACCCACCTCATTTATGGATGGAATGAAAGCGAACCTTTTTATATCACAGGAGAACATGATTCTTGTCTTCTAGTAGACATAATTAAAAAAGGGTAGATCACACATAGCTTCATGTATGTCCGTGCCCGTAAAGTCGAATGGCTGAGCATGAAGAACAGAGTGCCCACGGGCCGAGGGGAATGCAAGCCTGTGGGGGTCACTAGAAATGTTTTCCCAGATGCGTCCTATATCGCCCGATCATTCATTTATTCGCGTTAGGGAACATGGCGATTTTTAATATTCATTATTTCAATATTTTAAAATACTATTTTGTTAATATAGGTATATGAAATCTAATAATGGGATAGTTTTGAGAGTGGCTGAAGCCAACGCAACGGATCCCGGTATGGCGAGAGTCAGACTTGATGAAATTTCACGAATGGATCTTAATGTTGAAATAGGAGACGTTGTTTCCATTGAAAAGGTCAGAACCACTGTTGGAAGAGTTTTCAGGGCCAGACCGGAGGACGAAAATAAAGGAATAGCCAGAATAGATAGTGTTATGAGAAATAACTGTGGTGCCTCCATAGGGGATAAGGTAACAATAAGAAATGTAGAAGTCGAGGATGCCAAAAAAGTTGTTCTAGCACCAATAATAAGAAAGGACCAAAGGCTGAGATTTGGTGAAGGTATTGATGATTTCGTACAGAAAGCATTGATAAGAAGACCTGTTATAGAACAGGATAGTATAAGTGTTCCCGGCTTAACACTTGCAGGCCATACTGGCCTCTTGTTCAAAGTTATAAAAACAATTCCCAGCAAAATACCTGTTGAAATAGGAGATACAACCCAGGTCGAGATCAGGGAAGAACCAGCATCGGAAGTACTGGAAGAAGTGACGAGGGTAAGCTATGAGGATATAGGCGGTTTATCTGATCAACTTGGAAAAATAAGAGAGATCATAGAATTGCCATTAAAACATCCTGAACTTTTCGATAGATTGGGCATAACTCCACCTAAAGGTGTATTATTAAGCGGTCCCCCGGGAACTGGAAAAACCTTAATAGCGAAGGCTGTTGCCAACGAAAGTGGCGCAAATTTCTATTCCATAAATGGCCCGGAAATCATGAGCAAGTATTATGGCCAGAGCGAGCAAAAGCTTAGAGAGATATTCCAGAAAGCCGAAGAATCAGAACCTTCCATTATATTCATTGATGAAATAGATTCAATAGCACCAAAAAGGGAGGATGTCCAAGGGGAGGTAGAACGAAGGGTTGTCGCCCAGCTTCTAACCTTAATGGATGGCTTAAAGGAAAGGGGGCATGTTATAGTTATAGGTGCCACCAACAGGATAGATGCCGTTGATCCTGCACTCAGGAGGCCAGGGAGATTTGACCGCGAAATTACAATAGGTGTTCCAGATAAAAAAGGAAGGGAAGAGATATTAACAATCCATACAAGGGGAATGCCTCTTGGAATGACGGATGATGAGAAGGATCAATTCCTGAATGATATCGCTGAACGTACATACGGTTTTGTTGGTGCTGATCTTGCTGCACTTACAAGGGAATCAGCAATGAATGCCCTGAGAAGGTATTTGCCCGAAATTGATCTTGACAAACCCATACCAACAGAGGTTCTGGAAAAAATGACGGTTACCGAGAGCGATTTCATGGAAGCACTCAAATCAATTGAACCAAGCAGTTTAAGGGAGGTAACGGTTGAAGTTCCAAATATAAAATGGACTGATATAGGTGGGCTTGAAAATGTGAAATCAGAACTCAGGGAAGCTGTAGAACTACCATTATTGAATCCTGATGTCTTTAAAAGGTTGGGTATAAGGGCTCCAAAGGGATTTTTGTTATATGGGCCACCAGGAACAGGAAAAACATTGCTGGCAAAAGCAGTTGCCAATGAAAGCAACGCCAATTTTATCTCCGTAAAAGGTCCAGAGGTTTTAAGCAAATGGGTAGGAGAAAGCGAGAAAGCGGTAAGAGAAATATTCAAAAAGGCAAAACAGGTTTCCCCCTCAATAATATTCATGGATGAAATAGATTCAATAGCTCCAAGGAGGGGGGCATCAATGGATTCGGGTGTTACGGAAAGAATTGTAAACCAGTTATTAACCTCAATGGATGGAATAGAAGTCCTAAATGGAGTTGTTGTAATAGCGGCAACAAATCGCCCGGATATCATAGATCCTGCATTAATGAGGGCGGGCAGATTTGATAAAATAATATACATACCACCACCTGATAACGATGGAAGATATAAGATACTTGGGGTTCATACAAAGAAAATGCCCCTTTCAAAGAATGTCGACCTTAAGGAAATTGCCAGAAGAACCGATGGGTATGTTGGAAGCGATATAGAAAATCTATGCAGGGAGGCGGGAATGATGGCCTATCGTTCAAACCCCGATGCCACTGAAATAAACCAGGAGGATTTCATAAAAGCAATGAATACCATTAGACCGTCTGTGGATGAAAACGTTATAAAATTCTATGATGGCCTTGCATCGTCCATGGGCAAAGATATAAAGGAAAGAAAGAAAACCGCCGATCTTGGTTTATATCAGTGATTTTCCTTTATATAAATAAAATAATCTTTATCCATAATTTTATCTATATTTTCCCTTAAAAATATTTTATCCTTTTCCCTGAACCCAATAACAATTTTTCCATTTTTTTCCATTTCTGATATAAATTCGGCATATGTCCCATTTTTATATTTAATATCCACACGCTCTTCGGCTATATTTTTTGATGAAAATAATTCATTTATAAATTCGGGCATACCCGGAATCAATATTGACGAAGATATCAATAGTGAGGACACCTCTCCTTTTATTATTATATCATCCATGACGGTTTCAGCATGAACCCTGCTTTCCGGATTCATTATTTCACCTATGATGCGGACATTTCCATTCAGTTTTTTGATTACCATTGCCGATAGAATTGTTTCAGCATCAACTGCCATCGAATTCTTTTCTTCGTTTTTCGAGAATATTAACACCATTGAAGCATTTTTTATACCTGCCCTTACCAAGTCATTTTCCTGTAAAAAACTCCCCTTGATAAATGAGTATTCATTTGTTCCCGGTATCTGTTCATCATTTAATATTACAATTTCAAAGCCTTCCTTTATTATATCTCTTAAAACCTTTTTTGTTGTTTCATTATAATTGCACAAAATTATGTGTTTTCTTTCTACAGCCATTTTATCACCTATTCTGGAAGCAAGTCTGGCATCTATCATTATTGTGGTTATTGCGGCAGTTAAATAACCAAGGGCTCCAATGCCTGTAACCATTACAATTATTCCATTTATCCTGCCGAAGTATCCATAAACCGGGGTATCCCCGTAACCAACTGTTGTTACTGTCTGCATCGTCCACCATAAACTTTCAAATAAATTATGTATCCCACTTGAAGTTATATTCTTTTCGAAATAAAATTCTGAAAAAACTGAGTAAATTATCACCGCCATGGCCAAAAATGATGCCTTGAATATATGCGTTCTTGTGTATTTTCTGAAGCGCTTTATATAAAAAAATAAAGGATACATAACCTCAAATAATTAACGAATATTTATTTTTAATTAAAATAATTGTAATATAATAAAGCTCTGAACGTCAATACAGAATTTAAAAACTTATCTGATTTTCCGGTATATACCTTAAAATGCCTGCAACACCGCCAAATGCCGTTTTCAATAATCTTCCCTCATCACTATCCTCGGAAACAAATTCCACCTTTGTTCCGGCAGCCTCAGCCATTTTATATAAATCCTCGATAAAATCATCTTCCCGTTCATAATTCATCGGTGCATTGTCATTATCGCACATTGGTTGATCCATTGGCTCCTCGGTAAATGTCCGTTCATCACCGCATGAAGGGCATTTATAAAAGTATTTGATTTTACGTATTGAATCGGATATGATGAGCAATTCAAGATTCTTCATTTTCAGAGAATTTGTTATTGCAGCCTCTCCATAAACACCTAGGCCACCGTCGGATTTTTTAATCTCTCGTAAAAATCTATTGATTATATCCTTTTCCCTTGTTATTCGCATGTCCTTTATTGATTCTGATGCTTTATCTACCAGTTCTCTCAAACCCGACTCATCTGTATATCCTATATCAAACATATCCTTGATCTTGGCCTTTATCTCATTTCTCAGATAGTCCTTTTCAACGAAATATTCCTTTGTTGCCCCTGGACCGCCTACAAATATTGTGATGATGTCCTTTATCACTGGAATAAATGTGGTGTTGGCAATATCACCCATTTTCTTATAAAATTCATTTGCAGCTATCTCTATAAGCCGTTCAAACCTTCGGCTTGATTGCCCACCCTGTCTGTGTTTGCTTGGAACAAGAGAATATTCATAATCCACAACTTCAATTTTTGTTCCTTTTAAAAAGCCAATTGTGGCCTCCTTTCGATCTATTACTATTAATCCATATAGTTCCTTTTCTCTCAATTGATCATTCAACTGTTCCAGATGAAAGGAAGAATCGCATTTATATAAAAATGTCTGTATTGGTTCTGGAGGTTCAATGATTTTTGTATACATTTCTGTCTGGTCACCTCGTTTTGCAACATGTCCAACAAAGAAAACAAGCCCCGATTCTGGAGGTTGTTTGTAATATTTAAGCCTGGACATAATTGATTCTATTGCAGATAACACATTTTTTCTGGTGGTTTTTGATTTAATATTTGAAGATGTTGAAAATTCTTCCCTTAAATACTGGACGACATCCGATATCTGTTTATCTGGTGGAATGTAAAGTGAGATGAGCTCCGTTCCCCTGCCATGCAATTTTGAAAGTTCTTCCATGGCTTTTCTAAATTCGTATCTTTTATACTCCTCATTTTCCATAAAAGAAAATTTTATAATAATATTTAACCTTAATGAAAGAATGAGTAGTATGGTTATATCTATCGGTGGTTCAATTATCTCCGGAGAAAAATTGAATCTTGAGTTAATGGAAAAAATATCAAAGACACTTACAATGATTGATTCCTATGATAAATTTGGCATAGTGGTTGGTGGTGGAAAACTTGCCAGAACATATATTTCCGATTTGAGGGAATACAATATAAATGATAATATTCTTGACGAAATTGGAATAAATGCTACAAGGATAAATGCCCTTGCAATGACGACCTTTTTTGATGATGTAAATTCTAAAATACCAACAAACATCAATGATGCGGCGGAATTGATTCATAATTATAGGTATGTGATTATGGGTGGCACTGAACCGGGGCATACAACGGATACTGTTTCGGTATTATTTGCAGAAAGAATTGGTGCAAAACTACTCATAAATGCAACTTCCGTTGATGGCGTTTATTCATCAGATCCAAAGAAAGATAAGAATGCTGTTAAATACGATAAATTAACCTATGACGATGCAATTGAACTTTCAATAAAAAATTCAACAGGTGCAGGTTCAAACGTATTCATGGATTTAACGTCATTGACAATTGCAAAAAGGTCAAAAATAAAGATATTTGTCATAAATGGCAGTTCTATGGATGAATATAAAAATATCATGTATCATGGAAAATGCAATGGCACGGTAATTTCGTAACCTCCTCTCACTATTAAACAGTAGATCAAAAATCACCTCCAGACTGGCTATTTGACGGAATTAAACTTGTAACGGATGGGTTAACTCTTATGAGTGATGCTGATAATATAGCTTTCATTTCATCTACCGGATTGTGTTTGTTGCAAATATGTACAAAATTGGCTAAATTTTTGATCTACTGAAAATCCGTTGGTTTCTTGCTTCATTGACTAATTTTAATCTCCACAGGCATCTTCTAATACTTGTGAATGTATATCTTTATATTCTTTATAAGTATTTTTTAATTCAGTATTTCATTTTTCTGATAATAATAATTAAGAAATTTTTTTGCATTAATATAAGCATATTTTTCTTCTTGATTTGAAGCGGTAAAGAAATATTAATAAGTGAATAATGTAAATTTATGCGGGGGTATTTTAATTAATGAGTGAGACAAATAACATTAAATAAAATACTTCAATTATAAACAATGGAAAACAATACTGTGAATGAACCTTTAAATTTTTCAATAGAGTATATGGATTTTAAAAATGACCCCGCGGAGAATTTTTATAAGTTTTCAAATGGTAAATGGCTTGAAAATGCAAAAATACCCGATGACAAAACAAGATACGAGTCATTTTCAATTCTTGCGGAAAAGAATCTCTATAAATTGAAATTAATTCTGGAAGAATTAATAGATAAAAAAAATCTCAATAAAATTGAGAAAATGGTAAGCGATTTCTATAAATCAGGTATGAACACGAAAATGATAGAAAAATTGAAGTTTGAACCACTGAAAGAGATGGTAAGTATTTTAGATGATTTAAAGAGTCATGCGGATTTGCCGTTGGTATTGTCAAAACTATCATTGAATGGAATAGACACCTTATTCGGTTTCGGGTCGGAAGCGGACGAAAAAAACAGTGAAATATATGCATTTTATTTGATGCAGTCTGGTTTGTCTTTACCTGATCGTGATTATTATTTAAATGACCAATTTAAAGATATATTGAAGGAATATGAAAAACATATAAAGATCATGCTTGATTTATATGGGTATGAAAACCCCGAAAAATTTGAGGAAAAAATTGTAAATATAGAGAAAAAAATAGCGGAATTTTCAAGGTCAAGAGTTGATTTAAGAGATCCAGAGAAAAATTACAATAAACAATTTTTAAATGAATTGTCCGAGAATTATAAAAACTTTGACTTTACCCTATTTTTAAATAGTATAAATTTTAAAAATTCGGATTATATTATCATAGGACAGCCAGAATTTTTGACAAATGTAATTGATTATTTCAATACATTGAATATAGACGATATAAAGAATTATTTATTCTGGAAAATATTGAATTCAACCGCATCTCTTTTGCATAAAGAAGTCAGGGATGAGGATTTCAGGTTTTATAAAAAAATTCTTCTTGGTCAGGAAAAACAGGAGGAAAGATGGAAAACCATAATTAAGGTTATTGATGCTTCCATAGGAGAGGCTATGGGAGAATTATATGTTAAAAAATATTTTCCACCGGGGGCAAAGGAAAGAATGATGGCAATGGTTTCTGATCTAGAAGATGTTTTTAAAGAAAGGTTGAAAAATGTTGAATGGATGACTCCGAAAACAAAGGAAATGGCATTGAAAAAATTCTCAAAATTCAATGAAAAAATTGGATATCCTGAAAAATTCAGAGATTATTCATCAATAAAAATAGATGAAACTGATTATTTTGGCAATGTCCTCAAATCAGGGTTATTTGAAATGAACCGCCAGATGAATAGAATAGGAAACAATGTTGACAAAACTGAATGGGAAATGACACCGCCCACGGTGAATGCATACTTCAATCCATTAAAAAATGAAATTGTATTTCCGGCAGGAATATTGCAACCCCCTTTCTTTGATAATGAAATGGATGACGCAGTGAATTACGGCGGTATAGGAGGGGTAATATCACATGAAATAACACATGGTTATGATGATCAAGGAAGGCATTTTGATGAAAATGGAAATCTTGTGGACTGGTGGTCAGAAGAGGATGCAAGAAAATTTGATGAATATGCAGAGAAGGTTGTTAAATTATACGGTTCACTGGAGATTCTTCCCGAAATACATGTCAATGGAAAATTAACACTTGGAGAGGACATAGCGGACTTAGGAGGCGTATACATTGCATACAACGCACTTGAAAATCATCTGAAGAAACATCCTGAACTGAACAAAAAAATAGATAATTTAACACCTGAGCAGAGATTTTTTATATCCTGGTCACAGGTATGGAGAGGAAAAATAAGAGAAAATGAAATAAAAAGATTGATAACCATTGATCCACACGCACCCTCAAAATTCAGAGGTGAAATACCAGTATGGAATCATGAGAAATTTGAGGAAACATTCAAGGAATATATAAAAAATGATAAAAAGAAAGAGAAAATAAAAATATGGTAATTTTATTTATTTTTAATTATTTACTATTAATTGCTGAAAAATCTTACATATTATCTGATATTATTATATTATGAAATACAAATATCTTGCTATTATAGCAATAGCAGTTATAACAATGTTCATAATAGTTTCATTTTCAGGAATAACATATAAAAAGGATCTAAATACAATAAGTGAGAAACCTAAAACAAATAAAATAAATAATTATGTAAAAAATAGGAAATATTACATTCATGCATAATTTTATTATAAAAAATAATGGAGCAATATTATCTGGATATAATAATAAATAAGGATAATAAGAATATATCAGAAATCTATGCAAACATAGTACCAAAGAATTCATCAAAGATATTATATGGAAATGAATTCACAATAAACCATACATCATCATACAATAATCAGATGAAAACTTTAATAAATTCTCTTTATTTATTATCAATGTATTATATGAATTCAAACAATATTACAATGCACAAATTCGGTATAGAGAATAATTACATCTCAATGGCAATGAATACAATGTTAGGTAAAACAAATAATAGTGTAAAATCTATGAATGTAAGTGATACAAATGCAATGGTAATTGATAATAATTGGGGGTGTATACTTTATGCTATTGGTTTTATAATAAGTGTAGTGTTGGCTGTTGCCGCTGTATACGTTTTAAAAGATGGGTTTGCTGCCAAACCTGTAGCTATAGCAACAGGCAGCATATTTACCGGAATTCTTTCTTATTTTGGGATGGATTACTCATGTAATTGGCCACTCGGTTTTCCATTTTTTAAAAGTAATTAATGGTGATATAAAATGAATAATAAAATATTTACTATATTTTTTTTAATTGGTACATATTATGTTGGTTTATTATTGATAGTAAGTCTTATTGATTTTTATGAATCATATAAACGTATGATCTATATATATTGTTTAACTGGGGTTATAATTTATTTGATATATATAATCATACTCACTATCCAGTTTATTAGAGGAAAATCCATATTTGGGAAATAATGTTTTTTAAAAATTTACAATACTGAATATTATTTAATTATTTTAATATAAACATTCATATAGTGATAAATGGAAACTTTAATAAATTCCCTGTATTTATTATCAATGTATTATATGAATTCAAATAATATTACAATGCATAAATTCGGTATAGAGAATAATTACATATCAATGGCAATGAATACAATGTTAGGTAAAACAAATAATACTGTAAAATCTATGAATATAAGTGAAACCAATGCAATGACATTGGATTATAGCTGGCAATGCATCATTAATATAGTTCTAGTATCTGCCGATATATTGTTGATATCTCTTGATATAGCCTCAGTTATTTTATTTCCTGAAGCAGCAATAGGTGAAGTTTGGCTATTTTTCCTTGAAATAAATTTTTCAATTCCTGCAGATATATTGGGAATAGCCACTAGCTGTTAAAAGGTGTATTGTATGACAGGAGATATGGATCCAGAAAAAAGAGAACGATTACAAAAAATTTTTATTAAAATACGTTTAATTTCATATATATTCATAGCTATAACCTCTTTTATTGTGGTTTTAATCCCGCTTTTGCAGGGAAAAATAAGTGGGCCACTTTTATTTAAATATGGTTTTATTTCACTTTTCATTATAATTATTATATTGAGTATATACGTTTATATTTTAAATAGCAAAAGTCATAATAAAATAGGAAGATTTAAGATTCCAACTAAAGCCATATTTATCTCGATTATAATAGCAATATCTGAAATTACATTCATATTATTTTATCATAAATTCATAATATTATTATTAGTTATCATGGTTGGAATTATAGTGTCAGGGGTATTCACACTCACATCTATACAAAAAAATAAACAAAATGTCCCGTAGATATATCATCTTAATTCGGCACATGTGACCTCCTCCCCTATCTTTCGAAAGGGGCTTCCTGTTTCGACGGTTACCAGCGGGACCTCCACAGGCTTGCATTCCCCACGACCCGTGGGTGCTCCATTTCCCGTGCTAAGCCATTCGACTTTACGGGCACAGGCATGCATGGAGCTATATGTGATTCGGCCTTCTTTCATCCTATCCATAAATGGAGTAGAATTTGTGCTCAACGTGTTAAACATTTACATCCTGCAGACTCTATTGTCTTTCATTTTTAAATATGTGCATAAACATAAACAACATGCGTTCCATTTATAGAATTTTTCCAAGAAATTGTTGATGTTTCAACATCAGGATTTATGTTCAATCTTGATTCATATTCAGCAAATATCTTCACCATTTCAAGAGGATTAATTTTGGAAATATGCACCTAATATCGGATCTTGCTGATTCTCCTGAAAGGATCTATAAGCTATACAAACAGCGTGAATATGTTGAATACACCTTTAACGTATACAAGAATGACTTTGAGGTGGATAGGCTATACTTAAGCAGCAACCATATGTTGTTCTCATGGACGTTTCTCAACCTTTTATAGCTGTACCTGCATTTCCAAATATTGAATATGATTACAGGAGTATACAGTGTAAGGGGTGTTTTACTTATACTGTCAAGAATAAAGGTCTACAGGATGGACAGGGGTGAAATAATAAGTGAAATCCCTAAGAAAGCATTGGAATTGATAACAGACCTTAAAATCGATCTAAACCTATTACGTAAAAAATGAAGAGTTAAGGGTTTAATGATTATATTCTTTCCATTTCCCCAGAGGGCAGATATACATCCTCATTTTTTCATCCTATTTTGCAATTTAGATCAATAATAAAAATTATTAAGTTTCACCCCCTGTAAAATAGGGGTTCATATATATCGATAATTTTATTGCTATTTATTGACAATTATATATGTTTTGCATAATCTCGGACATTTTAATTATTTTCGTATATCTTTCAGCCATCACTTATTATGGTGTATTATAATATAACTCCTGATTTTCTCAATTTATCAATTTCTTCTTCGAGATAACCTATTGAACCAAGTAAATCATACGTATCTTCCCCAAGAGCCGGTGAACTTTTTTTTATTTTAATATAATCGCCATTAAATCGTAAAGGTACAGGTTGTATCTTTAATTTTTTTGAAAAATTTTCATTTAAGGTTTGAAAGGGATTAATGTATTCAGTATGTTCATTATAAATTACTTCCTCAACATTCTTTATTACCGCGCATGGTATTTTATTCTTTACCAAAACATTATACCAGTGCTCTTTGGTATTTTGTTTAATGATTTCCTGCATGATATTATTCAGTGTTTTCCTGTTTTTAACCCTCATATTATTGCTGAGAAAAAATGGATCAGTGGCCAATTCAGGATGTCCTATTGAATTAGTAAGCCTGGAAAACAAATTATCATTTGATATGCCTATCATAATATATCCGTTTTTTGTTTCAAACGCCCCGTATGGAGCAAAAGATGGGTGCTCACTTCCTATTTTTTCAGGTATTTTTTCCGTTATCTGGTATGCTGTATTATAATAGTTCATCCAGTATATGCCAGTTTCATACAGAGATGTGGAAATATACGAACCTTCTCCAGTTCTTTCCTTTTTTAATGTAGCAAGTATTATTCCCATGGCAAGCCACATGCCTGAACCTGCGTCAAGAACCGAAATTCCCACCCTTGCAGGCAATTCATTTTTACTGCCATTTACGCTCATTATTCCCGTTTCCGCCTGTACAATTGCATCATATCCTGGTCTGTCACAATACGGCCCATTATCACCATAGGAACTTAATGAGGCATATATTATATCTTTCTTTATTCTTTTTACGCTCTCGTAATCAAAACCAAGTTTCTCCATGGTGCCTCTTCTTGAATTTTCAACTACTATCTGGCTATTTAATAACAGTTTTTTCACTATATTGGCACCCTCTGAGCTCTTGAGGTTAATTGCCATGGACTTTTTCCCACGATTTATGGCAACAAAATAAGCTGATTTATCCACAAATGCAGGTTCCATTGACCTTGAGTCATCCCCTTTCTGTAATTTTTCAATTTTTATAACATCAGCACCAAGATCCGCAAGAATAGCAGTTGCACTTGGGCCTGATATATTAGTCGTAAAATCTATAACCCTGTAACCAGTAAGTATTCCATCAAAAAGTTCATTATTGTTTAAAGTTTTTTGAGACATACTTTATAAGTATTTTATCCTATATTTTAATTGCTACTCCCAGTTATCCAATATATAAAAAACCATTTATTTTATATAATTAATTTTACATTGTTAGTAGTCTGTTGCAAAAACTAAAATATCAAATTGGGTAATGATAGATATAATTAAATACTACAAAGTGTTATATTTTCATGAACAGTGATAATACTGGCTCAAATTTTGAAAAAAAATCTATAATTGCAAGAATGCAACGAATAGATGAATGGCCACTCCCAAAGTCTTTTTTGGCTATAATAGCGCTTGGGTATTTTTTTACCTTCTACGATGTTACCGATATAGGCTTTGCAATGCCCGCTATTGCCCCACAATTCAACTTAGTACATTCCGAGATTTTATTTCTGGCCTTATCAATAGGGCTCATAGGATATGTATTCGGTTCATTTATTATAGGGCATTTATCGGACAGATATGGAAGGTATCCTATGCTAATAGTTACTATGGTATTAATGGCTCTAGGGTCATTTGGGGATGCTGCATCGGTGAACCTCAGTATGCTTGTTATATTCAGATTCATCACCGGTCTTGGATTGGGTGCGGATCTAAATCTTATTCCGGCTTATATAGGAGAATTCGCTCCTGCGGATAGAAGAGGCCACTTAGCACAGATAACATTCTTCTTGGGCATCCTTGGACAGGCCGTGACCCCATTTGTTGCCCTAGCACTTGTGCCACCTTTTTACTATGGGTGGAGAGTGCTGTTTTTCATAGGAGGGTTGATAGCTGTAATAGCGGTTATATTGAGAGCCGAACTTCCAAGATCACCAAGATGGCTCGTTTCGCATGGAAGGGTTAAGGAAGCCGACAGTGTGGTTTCCCATTTTGAAAAATATTTAAAAGATAAAGGCCTATCTTTACGCGAAATAAAGGATGATGATATAAATAAAATAAGCTTGGAAGATGAAACCAGCAGGGTTCCCTTAAAATACCTATGGCAAAAACCATACAGATTTAGAATGCTCATATTCGGTCTATGGTGGGGATTATGGTACATCGGGAATTATGCATTCCTTGGGGATGCAGCAACTATCCTTTCCTCATCTGGCGTTTCCGTAGCAAGTTCTATCCTTTACATAGCTATAGGTGCGATAGGATATCCAGTTGGAGCAATATCTTCATGGTTAATATCGGACAAAATAGAAAGAAAAATTATTATATTTGCAGGTTCCATAATGTGGCTTATTGGTATGCTTATATTTGGGAGCAAATACAATGATATAGCCTTGATGGTAGGAAGTTTCATTGCCTCTTATGCTCTTGCCTTCCTTATTGGAATTGCCTATCTGTATACTTCGGAAAGCTATCCGACAAGAGCGAGAACATCTGGATTTGCAATGGGAGATGGTCTTGGCCATATAGGCGGAGCTATTGGGGCCCTTTTATTACCTGTATGGGTAACTGAAATTGGATTCTTCGGGGGATTTGCTTTCATTGGTTTTACCACACTGATAGCAGGAGTAATACTGATAGTAGGAGGAGATCTTGCAACTGGAAAACAACTGGAAACTATTTCAGCATAAAAAATTAACAATATTTATATATTTTTATTATATATTTTTTTATGACTTTAGAATATCCAAGGAGTATTGATGAAAATGATGAACTTTTAATCAAAATGGTATTGGAAATTACAGGGAAATTTGGGGAAGACTATTGGAAAAAACTTGAACAAGAACATTTATATCCAGGTGATTTTGTCAGGGAATTCACAAAACAAGGTTTATTTAAAATTCCAATACCTGAAAAATATGGGGGGGCAGGTCTCGGCATAAGGGAAACTTCACTGATTCTTGAGGAAATAAATGCATCCGGAGGAAATTCACAGCCTTTCCATGGCCAGTATTATATGACATGGTTGCTGTCAAAATTTGGAAATGAAAAACAAAAAAATGCTTTATTTCCAGACCTTGGAAATGGCAAAATAAGAATGCAGAGTATGGGTCTTACTGAGCCTGATGCCGGATCAAACACTACTATGATCAAAACATTTGCCACAAAATCCAACGATGAATATATATTGAACGGCCAAAAAATATTCACATCCAGAATTGAAGAATCAGATTGGATTCTGATTGTAGCCAGAACAAAAAAATACGGAGACGTTTCAAAGAAAACGGATGGAATCACTCTTTTTCTATTAGGTCCTGAGGAAAAGGAACAGATTGAGTTTACAAGAATTAAAACAATGTTCAACAGCCAGACATACCAAGTATTTTTAAGGGATGTTGCAGTTCCTGCGGAAAATATTATTGGCAATGAAAATGATGGATTTTCCTATTTAATGCATGTCCTCAATCCCGAACGAATTTTGATAGCATCTGAAAGCATAGGAGATATGAGATGGTTTGTTGAGAAATCATCTGAATATGCTTCAAGCAGAATGGTATTTAACAGGCCAATAGGCCAGAACCAGGGAATTCAGTTCCCAATATCGGATATATATGCAAAAATGCTCTCAGTTGCATCATTGAGGTGGGATGCGGCCACAATGTATGATAATAACGGGGATATAAAAAAAATCGGGGAACTGGCAAATTCAGCCAAATATCTGGCTTCAGAATATGCATGGCAGGCTGCCAATGTTGCCATGGATACATTTGGAGGGTATGGAACGGCAGTCGATACAGGAATAGAGAGAAAATTCAGGGAATCAAGGCTATACAAGGTTGCACCAATAGCAAATAATCTTGTATTATCATATATAGGCCACAATGTTCTGAACATGCCAAAATCCTATTGATTCTCAAACCATTCGGCTGCCAGATGAATATCATACGGTATGTGTTTATTTTCACATCCGGTAAAATATTTCATCAGGGAATCCCGGTATACCGGACTGGCACAGTTATTTATGATTTCACTGGCTCTCTCCCGTGGATCCTTCCATCTGAGATCTGCTATGCCATTTTCAGTAACTATAAAGTCAACCATCTGTTTTGGTATATCCACATTTGAAAGTAGGGGCACTATCTTTGATGTCTTTGAATCTCTTGAAAGCGAAGTCAGGGCAACAATAACATACTTTCCCGAAGAGGCAAAATCCCCTGAGCCACCAACGCCGTTGTATATATTTCCGTTTATATGGGAAACATTAACAGATCCATATATGTCTATTTCAAGTGCCTGCTGGATAACTATTGCATTCAATCTTCCTATAATTTCCTGGCTGTTTGTTATGTAATTTGGTCTCAAAACCAGTGAGTTAACGTAATCAGTAAATGAATTTAGAAATTTTGCAGTATATTTTTCATCACCTGGAAGTGTGTATAGAGCCGAGGCACTTATTTTATCTATTTTATCCCCTATCTTTTCGATCCATTTAGATGGAGCGATTTCGCACCATATCTTTAAATTATTATAGGGAGATACATCGATAAGTGATGTTGCAATGGACCCTGCACCTACCTGCAATGGTTCCACATTTTTAAACGCAATAAATTCTGTAAGAATTTTCCAGATTTTATCTGAAATTATATCAATATCCTTCGGAGGCCTTCCATAGGAACCGCCGGATTCTTCCTTTTTATCTGTAAAAATTATTCCCTTTATTTTGTTCTTTTTTATTTTTAAATACCTGTTACCTGGTCTGTCATAAACACTTTTTATATCCGCCGTTTTTCTACTGTTCAAGGGTATGATGTCATGAAGCCCATATAGATCAGGTTTGTTTGTATTTATTTCTATTAAAATATTTTTTGCTGCATATTCAAGTGCTGGAACAGCATCAAGAGATAGTGACGGTACTATACCATTTTCACCTATGGCTGTAGCCTCAAAAATTAAAAAGTCAATTTTATTTTTCATTTCATATCCCATGAGCCTTGAATATCTTGAAACAAAATAATCCATCATCATAGTTTTGCCACTGTTTACAGGCAATCTGCTTGTATTTCCACTTAAATAATAGAACCTTCTTTTTATTTCAAGCCTGGACATTTTATTTTCAAACGTATTTGTTGTTCCACCACCAGTATATAAAATAATATTTTTACTCTTGGCATTCATTGCAAGCGCTGAGGGAATCTCCTTTGGAATGGATTGTCCACCCATACCACCAACGGCTATTGATCCCGCATTCATAAGCATTTTGGCTGCCTTGTCGGTGTCTATGATTTTTTCCTTCATGGCCCCAGTTATTCTTTCCATTAATCCACTTCTCGCTGTTTACGGTTTTTCACCACTATTCTTAAGTATGCTTTCTGCCATGCGTATATGGACCGAGTCAACAAGCTGCCCATCAACGTTTATTGCACCCCTTCCGCTTGAGGATGATGCCCTGTATTCTTTTATTATTTTTTTCGCCCATTCAATTTCCTCCCTGGATGGTGAAAAAATCTGGTTGGCTATTGCAACTTGCGATGGATGTATGACCTGCTTTCCCTCATATCCAAGCGACCTTGATTCCTTGCACTCATCAGCAAATCCATCCAAATTGTTGAGATCAAAGTAGACCTTATCCATGGCTTTGATGCCGTGGGCTCTTGCGGATATTATAATTTTGGTTTTCAGATATAAGTTTGATGAATACCCCTCAATATTTCCACCCGCCGAAAATGACAGATCGCCTGCAGCCCATGAAACCATTTCAACACCCTCCTGGGATATTACATCATCCAACTTATTCATGCCCTCTGCTGTCTCAATAAGGGCGATTAATGGTATGCCAAGATGCCGGTAAATATGGCTTAATCCCAGTTCCGATTTTGGCACCACAAGATAATCCGGTTTTTTCTCAGCACTATTAATTGCTATAATATCATGGTAGAAATATCCAGTATCCATATCATTTATCCTTATTGCTATTTTTTTGTTTATTTTATTAGTTTGGATAAATTCCAGAATAAATTCACGTGCCCCATTCTTTTCAGTTTCAGGAACAGCGTCCTCAAGGTCAAATATAATCATGTCTGTATCCAAGCTCTGGCTTTTCCCCACCATTTTTTTATTATTGGAAGGTACATATAGCTGAGATCTTATCATTACTTTCACCATTTTTCATTTTTCATTGGAATCATAAAGGTCCTTATCATTTCCATAACTTCCTGGGATTTCTGATTTATTCCTGTAGTTTTTATTTTAACTATCCCAAATCCCTTATGTGATTCTGATTCTCTTTTATCGACAATCTCAACTCTTGAATATAAAGTATCTCCTGAAAATACGGGAACCCTGAATTTTACATTTTCTATACCAAGCATGAATCCATTTTTGCTGGTATATTCAACGGATAAACCAACAACTACTGCCATGGTGAACATGCCATTCACAACAAGTCTTCCATTGAAAGGATTGCCCGAATAATTTTTCTGTGTGTAATCGCTGTTAAAATGAATTTGATTGCTATTGTTTGTTAAAAGGGTAAACCATATATTATCGTTGTCCGTTATGGTTCTACCTATCTCACTTAAATACACATCTCCAATTTTTATATCCTCATAGAATCTATTATCCATGGGAATTGTAATTCCTGTATGTATTTAAATTTGCCTTTAATTTCAAAACTTAAATATCCCTGAATTTTTCAAAATATAATGCCAATAAATTTTTTTATATATTTTCCTGAAAAATTCATATTATGAAAACTATAAAACACGGGATGGAAATATAAATATATTTTAACATAAAAATAAGGCTGGATGAGAAGAAGATAATAATATATACAATACAAAATCAGCTATTTAAATAATAATTATTGGGAGAACGATCTCATTTATATTCAAATTTCAGATTTTGTAAGCATTAATAAAATAATATTATGATATAAACATTTAAAACATTTTTATTTTTTCTCGCTCTTAGTTGAAAGAATTTTTTCGGGTAATTTATTGCCCTTGGTTTCGGGAATTAAAAATATCAGGGGGATTACTATTATAAAGCCAATTATTGTGTATGCAACAGCATGTCCAAATCCAACCAGTAATGCTAAATATCCAATTATGAATATTAAAGCAGCGGCAAAATATCTGGCAAATGTTGTGATGGCAGCAAACCCCGAACTTCTAAATTCTGTTGGGTACAATTCTGGGCTCCACAATGTAAATACCGCAAAGTCAGCACCACCTATACCTAAAATGGGTAAAACTAAAAATAGATAATACAGGTTATCAAGATAAAATATGATATCATATATTAAAAATACACTTACAGTCATTAGCAGCAAAAAAAAGATCAATGTAAATCTTCTGCCTATCTTTTCCGCTAAAAATGGCATCAGAAGACACCCTATTATGGTGAATACTGCCGTTTCAGAACCACCAGCAGCAACAAAATCAACAATTGGTAATTTAAATACAAATGTTTTAATTATATCTTCTATAACAGTAGGAACATAAACTGTTCCACTATAAAGACCAAGTATTACTGCAGACATTACAATAGATGCCACTATTGTTGTTTTTGAGTATCCTCTTCTGAATATGGAGAAAAGAGACTCTTTTGCAGTTAACTTATCCCCAGCTATTTGTTTAACCTTTTCCCATTTTTCTGGTTCCTTTGTTTTATATCTAATGTACACTATAAAGAAAACTGGCAACCCCCCTAAAATCAACATGCCTCTAAATCCTATAAAGGGCTCAAGCAATAATTCTGCCACTGCAGCCAGTAAGAATCCAAAATAAAATCCTGTATGGAATAAACCTGCACCCATAACACGCCTATCTTCAGGGAACACCTCAGATACCGATGTCCCACCAACAAACCACTCAGCACCTATACCAAGGCCTGTGATAAATCTAAAAACCATAAATTCATATGCATTCGTTGATAATCCACTTAAAATCGAACCTGCAGCAAATAGTATAATGCTTAAGGTTAGCATCCTTATTCTGCCATATTTGTCACCAAGGGGACCGAAAATGAATGACGTCCCCCAACCAACCAGGAATATTGCAAAAAAGGCAAAAAGGAAAAATGATGTTAATTTCAGGCTTATACCTGTTGCAGGTAAAAGATAATCAGTTGCCGCAAGGTCTATAAAAGCATAAACAAATGTGGTAAAACCATCCAATACCCAACCACCCCATGCTGCATAAAATACTGACCAATTAATATCTTTCCATGAAGTTTTATTAGCAATATTTTTATAATTATCCATAAAAACGCAATATGTTTATAAATTAAAATATTGTTAAATCTACATAACTACAAAAAATATCTAAATATTAGAAATAAAAATGATGAAGAAGATTATTAATCGAATTGAATAGTTGATAAGCATAAGCCATCCTTAAAGCCTTTTCATTAAAAATTCCCGCATAGTCTTTAAGAATATTTTTTTCGTATTTCAGGCATTTGATCTATTTTTTACATTATCTACCTATATTTGGCATCATATTCACAGTAAAATTAAGTGGATACGGGATAAATATAAGAACATCAATCAATACTTTCCCAATTCCCGGTCATTTAAATATACTATGAACGTAGGTGGTTTCTGATCCATTCAATTCTATTGTAAATTGCACGCTTTGTGACACCTGCATCAGGTGCCTGTGAATGCCAGCTATGAAATGTGCCCGGATATACATGCAGTTCCACCGGTACATTATTTGCCATCATCTTCGAAGCATAATCTATGTCTTCGTCCCGGAATACTTCCATCCCTCCAACCTCTATATAAGATGGGGGCAAATTTCCAAGATAATTTGCACGTGAAGGGGCAGCATATTGTGAAACGTTTGAAGTTCCTACCATATCGCCAAGTAAAGCATACCATCCAAGCAAATTCATCTCTCTTGGCCATGAAGGCCACGCTCCTGAACATAATCGGCTGGAAGACGTAATGTTTCTGTCATCCAGCATTGGAGCTATAAGAGCCTGAAACAATATTTTTGGCCCGCCTGAATCCCTTGATTTTATTGCAATGGATGCAGCAAGTCCACCTCCTGCACTTTCCCCCATAAGTCCTATTCTGGATGTATCAATCTGGAGGCTCTTTCCATGGTCCCATATCCATTTCAGGCCATCATAGCAGTCTTCCATACCAGCAGGATATGGGTGTTCTGGTGCAAGTCTGTAATCTACATCCACAACTATGGCTTCCAACGTATTTGATAACTTTGATAGTTCTTCCATTTCACTATCTATATTCCCGGAGATCATTCCCCCACTATGGATATGATAAATGCATGGCAATAGATGGTGCTGTAACTGTGGTCTATAAATTAATAATCTTATGAAACCATTACCATTACTTTGTGGTATCATTATCTGTTCATGCAATACTGTTTGTTTTATATTTTCATCAGGGCGGCCATATGCCAGAAGAGCATTCTTTAAGCAAAGTACCTTTGAATTCATATCTTTACAATTATCAATTAAATCAAGAATTCTTTTAGTATTTTTACGTCCATCTTCAACCGCCTTTCTCAGTTCTGGATCAAAATATTCATCGTTATACATGTTTTATCCTCACTTACTGTCATTTAGGGAAATATGATTCTGTTTTCTGAAATATGCATATACCGTCTTACATCTGGTCAAAAAGACAAATATACCAACTAAAATCTATATTCACCTCATCTGGATATATACTGGAACAGTGATCTCTAACGGTCTTTCATGGTGATTTTATATAAAAATATATTCCTTTATCCGGACTTGATCCATCGGATGGCCAGGGAATAGGGGAAATATCATATTTTCCAAAGATAATGCGAGATACACATAACATGTGCCCTGGAATGGAAACAATGCTTGGCAATGCATTGTATCCAAACAGGGAGATATGTTACATAACAAAGATATATGGAATAAATGCATTCTTCATGCCAAAAACAAATGCAACATTCCGATCGAATGGCATACCTTCATAGAAAAAAATGCTCTACAACTTTTATGGCAATACACAGGAATGGCTTGAAAACTATCACATGCGATCTATATCAGAATGCGTCAACTCCATGTTGAAGAGGAAGAGGCCTACAAAGATAAGGGAGAAACTTCCACAAAGAAAAAGACAGAGGAATTCCTAAAAATCAATGTGCACAACATGAAGCGGTACAATTATATAAGGCATACAAAACCTGAAATAGTTAGAAATTTCAGTGAACTATGCCAAAAATAATTTTGTCCCAAAGCCTGGCAATACTCAAGTTTTATATATCATGTAATTCTATTTAATAAGATAATAAAAACATTGCAAACATTTAAAATAAAAACACATCTTAAACATACATAATTTGCCATCAATCATCTCATGTAAATGTATGGTAAAACACTTTTTACCTCTAAAATTATAACAATCCTTGGTTTTATAGATATACTACACATACTATATTTTTAAGTATTATAATTTGGACAATATTTAAATAATAGAAGATTATAAAAAAACCATGAAAAAAGATCATTGGTTATTAAAAAAATCGTTAGTCGTTGCAGTTGTTATTATAATGGTTTCGCTATCCATTGTAAGCTTGTATCAATCGAATATAAATAATTCTTTAAATAATAAGGCTGAAACATCGTCAAGCAGTGCATCCAATTCAAGCACAATCTATATCTCACCAGGCCCAACACCCGCCTTTACGGATAATTTTAACCCCTTCAATGGTCCATGGAATTCACCAGCGGGCATAATGGGTTTAATGTATGAGCCTTTATTGCAGATTAACACATATAATGGCACCGTTATACCATGGCTTGCAACAAATTACACATGGAATTCAAACGCAACTGTGTTAACAATGCACTTAAGACAGAATGTTAGTTTCAGCAACGGAATGAAATTCAATGCAACGGACGTTGTATACACATTCAATGAACAGAAAAACCTAATGGGACAGTGGAGTGTTCTGAAAAGCGTTGTTGCAGTAAATCAATATGAAGTTAAATTTACATTTAAATCTTCAAACTCTCAGTATCTATTTTATATTGGTTCAAACTTTATTATACCAAAAGCTTTATTCTCAAATATATCAAACCCATTAAAATATGTAGATAAAAAACCGGTAGGTACAGGACCATACATGCTTGAAAGTTTCTCACCACAGAAAATAGTTTTAAAGGCAAATCCAAATTACTGGCAGAAGGGTGAACCAAAAATAAAATATGTTGTATATAGAGATTATGTAAGTAGTAGTGCACTGACAGTGGCAATGCAAAGAGGGCAGGTAGATTGGACATCAGCTTTTGCACCAAACATAACATCAATGTTTGTTTCAAAGAATCCAAATTATAATCATTACTGGTTCCCTCAAGGCCAACCTGTGACTTTATTGACAAATGATGCTTTGTATCCATTTAACATGTCATTTTTCAGGCAGGCAATTAGTGTTTCAATAAACAGGACACAATTACAAAGTATAGGTGAATATGGGTATGAAAAACCAGCGAATGCAGCCGGATTATTATCTCAGCAATTAAACGAACTAAATTCAACAAATGCAGCATTGGCAAAAAAACTAGCAGAGTTTAATATAACATATGCAAAACAAATACTAGAAAAACATGGTTTTACAATAAATAGCAAAGGGCGTCTAGTTGAACCAAACGGCACAGTAATGCCTACAATTAATCTTATGACCATAGCAGGTTATCCCGATTGGGACACTGATATATCACTAATAGCACACGATCTCAATAAACTTGGAATAACTGTTTCAATTAGTACACCTACCCAAGCAACGGTAGCAAGCGATGTTACAAGTGGGAATTATCAGATGGCTTTGGATGTTGCTACGGGCATAGGTCCAAATGCCTGGTATGACTATAGTGGCCTTACAGGTCCAGTTATAAACAATGGATCAAATGTAGCCACAAACCAGGAAAGATGGAATAGTACAGGAACCGGTTTCATGACTTATTACAACAACTACCAGAATGTAACAAATACAACAACGCAAGGAAAGTATATAAATCATATGGCATCAATAATGCTCAAACAAATGCCAGTTGATTATCTTGTATATTCAGCAGACTGGTTTGAATATATAAACTCTTCAATAGGAGGGTGGCCCACTGCGAAAAATCCTTATTGGATCCCCATGCCATGGTATCCTGGTCCAAATGAGGTTGTAATGCTGCATCTATACATTAAGCATGCTGGAACAAATAATGGACTCAGTGCTTATGAATACTATATTATAGGTGGGGTTATTGTTGCAGCTATGGTAGGAACTGGAGCAGCAATGTATTTAAGAAAGAAAAAAATAAGAGGGGAGGAATGATTATCCGTATTAAGGTGCTAATAAATGAAAATACCTATAAAATATATAATTAAAAAAATTACTTTATTTTTTGCTGTTTTTATGGGAGCTATTACAATAAATTTTGTATTGCCAAGATTAATGCCTGGAAACCCCGCACAAGTTGTTTATAGTGAGATATTAAAATCGGGCGGAAGTGGAATAAGTCCCGTATATTTGAATCAGTTAGAGGTTGAATACGGTATATCAAAAGCCCCTATTTATATTCAATATTTTCAATATTTGGATAATTTATTTCATGGTAATTTGGGAATATCTATTGCCTTTTTCCCGGAACCGGTATCGACAATACTGGCTCAGGCGCTTCCGTGGACATTATTCCTTGTGATATCATCTATTACAATTTCGTTTTTTATAGGTAACAGACTTGGCAGATATGCTGGTATTAATAGAAATACAGGAAAAGATCTTGCAATAGATTTATTTTCAATGTTTATGGCAGCATTTCCTGCATTTGTCCTTGCATTTATAATTCTTGATTTATTTTCTGTGTACGGCCGTTTATTTCCAATTGGCGGTGCCTACGCAATAAACGTTAATGAGGGATTAAATATACCATTTATTATAAGCGTACTATACCATGCATTTTTACCTGCACTTACGATAATGCTCATTTCGCTTGGTGGATGGGTTCTAGGCATGAGGAATAACATAATTCCAAGTTTAAACAGTGACTTCATAAATTATAGTGAAAATCTTGGTTTCAAAAAATACCAGATAAAGAACATAGCATATAGAAATGCAATCCTACCAAATATGACTGGATTTGCCATGTCCATTGGTTTATCCACAAGTGGTGTTATCATAGAGGAATCAATATTTTCTTATCCGGGTGTTGGCATGTATATGATTACTGCAATTAATTCCCTCGATTACCCATTAATACAAGGTATATTTTTGATGGTTGTAATTGCGGTATTGGTTGGAAACCTTGCTGTTGACATATTGTACGGATTCATGGATCCTCGAATAAGGCAGGAGGGTGAGTGATTTGGAAGAAAAGTCAAATTTAAATGGAAAAATTACATATAACAAATCGAAAAAATTAAATGGATATACGTCCATTATAAGATCATCGTTAGCCACGTTGCTTAAAAATAATAAGTCAAAAGTCGGTTTTATTTTGCTTTTATCCATTGTAACATTCTCAATTATAGGTATTTTTTATACACCTTATAATCCAAATGCGTATCTGTTTAAATTTTCACAACCACCAAATTTCGTAAATTTACTTGGCACTACAGGATATGGGCAGGATGTATTCTCAGAATTGCTTGGAGGTGCAGCCCCAACATTAATGATTGCGTTTTCCGTAGGATTGCTGGGAACCTTAATAGCTGTACTTGTTGGAATATTTGCAGGTTTCACATCAAAGACAACAAATGCAGTCATCAATGCATTTATAAATATTTTTCTTGTTATACCCGGGGTATTGTTGATCATGCTTTTTGGCACATATTTTCTGGGAATACATCAGAATCTTGGCTATCTGCCAACAATAATTATACTAGTTATTACAGGATGGGCATTTGGTGCAAGGACCTTCCGTTCTATAACATTATCTATTGTAAAACGTGATTTTATACTTTCATCAATATTGATCGGAGAATCAAAAATGAGCATAATAATGAGGCAGATTATGAGGGCAATTATGCCAGTTATTGTTTCAAATTTTTTCTTTACATCAATGTACGGAGCAATGGGATTGACATTTATTGAATATCTTGGTGTGGGCAATGTCGAACAAGTAAACTGGGGAACGATGCTTTACTGGGCTATAAACTACGAAGCATATTTAACCGGTGCATGGTGGTGGATACTACCCCCAAGCATAATGATTTCAATGTTAATGTTTTCATTAATACTTTTGAACTTTGGTCTTGATGAAATGGCAAACCCCTCATTGAGGGTATTTAAAAAGAAAAAGAGAGATAAAAATGAATGAATTAATCAGAACAGAAAATCTAACTAAGGAATTTGAAACGCGCACAGGATTTACTGGGATTTCAAAGATAAAGGCACTGGATAATGTAAATATATCGCTTTTTCCAAATGAAATAGTGGGCATTGTGGGAGCCAGTGGTTCAGGAAAAAGCACACTGGCAAAAATACTTGTATTTCTATATAAATCAACATCCGGAAAAATATATTTTAAGGACGAGGATATTACAAAAATACATGGAAAATCTTTAAAGAAATACAGAAAGGAAATACAGATGATTTTTCAGGATCCCTATGCATCACTTGATCCATATCATTCAATTGAATGGCATATAAAAAGACCATTATTGACTTCACATTATTCCGGAAATATTGATGATAGGATAGATGAATTGATGAATATGGTCAAACTCACACCCCCTGAATACTATAAAAATAAATTTCCACATCAAGTTTCAGGCGGACAGAGGCAGAGAGTTTACATTGCAAGGGTTCTTGCACTTAATCCACAAATTTTAATTGCAGACGAACCCGTATCAATGCTCGATGTTTCACTGAGAATAGATGTACTTGATTTATTATCGAAAATAAAAAATGAGCTTGGCATAGGAATAATTTATATTACCCATGACCTAAATACTGTAAGCATGGTTACCGATAGAATATATGTTCTGCACAATGGTGAAGTTGTTGAGGACGGCTATACAAATACTATATTAACATCTCCACATGATGGATACACAAAAGCTCTCATCGAGGCCGCATCGGATCCATACAAAAGAATATAGGTGATAATCATGGATAATAGTGCAATAGAAATAAAAAATTTAAATGTTGGTTATAACACCGAAAATAGTTTTTCATTGATAATCAAAAATTTCAATTTATCTATAAAAAAGGGAGAAATTTTTGGCATTGCCGGGGAATCTGGATCAGGAAAAAGCACACTGGCCCAAGCAATATACCGATCTGTTAAATACCCTGGAGAAATAGACAGTGGAGAGATAATATTCAAGGATAAAGATATACTGAAAATGGAGGCAAATGATCTCAGAAAAATAAGGGTAACTCTATTCTCATTTATCCCTCAGGCTGCCATGAATGCATTGAACCCTGTTAGAAAAATCAGGTACCAATTTTATGATCTTTTACTTGCACATGGAATTTTGCCGGAAAAAAGCAACGATAAAATATTCTCTGTGCTGAAAATGGTAAGATTAAATGAAAGCGTTCTAGACAACTTTCCCCATGAACTCAGTGGTGGAATGAGGCAGCGAACGGTTATAGCAATGTCTCTTTTATTGAATCCCGAACTTGTAATACTTGATGAACCAACAACCGGCCTTGATGTTCTTGTTGAGCATGAAATACTCAAGGATCTTAAAAATATCCAAAGGAAATATGGGATAACAATGATATTTATAACTCATGATCTTGCAATACTTTACGAAATTTCAGATAGGATAGCAATGATTTATGCAGGGGAAATAGTTGAACTTGGGCCAAGGGACGATATGTTGGAACATTCTACACACCCATACAATTTTCTATTATTGAAAAATATTCCAAGAATAGGAGTGAAAATGAACAATCCTATAAAACTCAAGGGAAATCCGTCAAACTTTAATGAAAACTTCCCAGGATGCCAGTTCTACGAAAGATGCCCTTTTTCAAAGGCTGTATGCTCTGAAAAACATCCCGATCTTAAAGAATATTCAAATGAACATTACTACAGATGTATACTATTCCCCGAATGGAAACAAGGTGTGTAAATAATAATGAATTTTAATACAGTTTTATATATTTTAATTATTGAAAATAATTATTAAATTGCCTGTGCCCGTAAAGTCGAATGGCTTAGCATGGGAGATGGAGCACCCACGAATCGTGGGGATTGCAAGCCTGTGGAAGACGCTGGTAACCGTCGAAGCATGAGACCTCAAGATAAAAATATATGTAATCACGTTAAATCTCATAATTACTTTTGGCTCCGAAATGGATAATAAATAATATATAAATTTATATAATTTAAACCAATAAATATTTAAATGGAAAAAGAAGATATTTTTAACGGTCTATCAAAATTGGGATTAACAGGGTATGAAATAAAAATATATGAAACCCTGATACTTGCGGGCAAAGCAATGACTTCAACCGAGGTTGTTAAGCTCACCGGAATACCACAACCCAGAATTTATGATTTATTCAGCACTCTGGTAAAAAAGGGATTTATAGAAGAAAGTATTGATAAGCATAAAAAATACAGGGCTGTCCCCATATCAAATATTTTTAAGCGCGAAAAAGAATGGCTGGAATCATACTCAATAAACATTCAACGATATGTGGAAAATAAGAAAATATATGAAAATATACCAACAAATTTTTTATCCTTATTTGAAGGTGAAAAGGATATAATTAACAAAACATTATCAATGATAGAAAATGCAAATAAGGAATTAATGATATCCATTGCAGGGGATAAATACGATATACTGAAAGGTTCAATTGAATCAGCATATAAGAGGGGAGTTACAGTCGCATTACTTGTTTTTAATAAACACAAAATAGATTTTGATGGAAATATACTTTTGAGAAACATTGATGGCAAACCGACGGAATTGGTTGTGAGCGACAGGAGGTCCGGCCTGATAAACATTGAAAGCAAGTCAAGGAATAAGAAAAATTCCCTTTATTTTGAGGAGGATAATTTTATACATGTTATTTCATATTATTTCAACCAATCCCTATGGCAAAACGCAAAAATTCTAAAAGACTTTACCACTAAAAATGATAATAAATTTTGTAATATATGGTTGGCCTGTGATTTTATTGATTTCTTTTTATCAAAGAATTTTTCCATTTCCGGTGAAATAAGAGGATATTATCATGATGATTTAAGGATAATAAAGGGAAACATAATAAAAACTGAAAGGTTACCATTTGTAAGAAATACATTTTACATTGAGGCAAAGGATAGAATATATTCTGTTGGAGGTAAAACGAGCAATCTGGAGGATATAAAGATGCTTTTTGGGAATTTCAATCTACTATAAAATTAAGTAATAAATTTGTAAAAAATTATAAATATGGTTTCAAAATTTATTGCTATGTTTCCAAAAAATTTTAAATTTGGCTTTTCAGAGGCCGGTTTTCAATTTGAGATGGGATTGAGTGATATTGATAAAAACACTGATTGGTATGTATGGTCCCATGATAAATACAATATTGAAAATAAATTTGTTTCCGGCGATTTTCCCGAAAATGGTCCAGCCTACTGGGATTTATACAAAGAAGATCACGATATAGCACAGAGTTTAGGAATGAACGCTGCTAGAATAGGAATTGAGTGGTCAAGAATATTTCCCGAATCAACAGAATCAATCAAAACTGGAATAGAAATAGAAAATGGCGATATTTTAAATGTTGAAATAGACGATAAATTGATGGAAGATCTTGACAAAATAGCAAATAAAAAGGCCTTAAACCATTACAGAGACATGTTTATGGATTTGAAAAATAGGGATTTTTATTTAATAATAAACCTTTACCACTGGTCAACACCATTATGGATAAATGACCCTTCAAAAAGGAATATAAAGGAGGATAATGCCGTTGGAAATTGCTTCAGTTTAAACTCCATAGGAGAGTTTGCAAAATACGCTGCATACATTTCATATAAATTCAATGATATCGTAGATAGATGGGTAACGATGAATGAACCGAATATGTTATTTAATGGGCAGTCAAGTACAGATTTATCGCGGTTATCAACGAGCATAAGAAAGAAATTATTTGTGGAGGCACATAGCAGGGCATATGATTCAATAAAAAAATATTCAAAAAAATCTGTTGGAATAGTATATGCAAATGGTGATATGCAGGCAATGACAAAAGATGATGTGGAAGCAAAAAACAAAGCTGAATATGAAATAAGATATTCATTTTTCGATGCAATAACAAAGGGGAATGTTTCATGGTATACGAGTATAATGGACGAAAACAATAAAAAACATGGCAATTCTTCAAGAGGCGATTTAAAAAATCATCTTGACTGGGTTGGAGTAAATTATTACAGCAGGGATGTATTGAAAAAGGATAATGATTCATGGGCAACTGTTCCTGGATATGGTTATGACACTGGGAACTCAGAAAAATCTCTAGACAACAATCCTGTAAGTGACACAGGATGGGAGATATATCCCGAAGGAATCTACAATCTTGTAATGTCATACCAGGAGCATTTAAACCTACCGATGATGATAACCGAAAACGGTCTTGCCGATGCATCCGATAAATACAGGTCATATTATATCGCCTCCCATTTAAAATATCTTGAAAAGGCGTATAATGATGGAGCAAAAATAGAAGGTTATCTACACTGGGCTTTGACGGATAATTATGAATGGGCTAATGGCTTTTCAAAAAAATTTGGCTTGGTATCATATGACGAAAAAACAAAGGAAAGAAAAATAAGAAATTCAGCGGGAGTTTTAAGGGAAATAATAAATGAAAATACAGTAAATGGAAAGGTCGAGGATTTAATTCAAAATAAATTATAAATCGAATTTTCCATATGAATTTTATTATTTTAAATACATTGTGTAGGTTGTTATATCGGCAATATTTTAAAATTTACTATAATACCATAACCATTGCATTGTTTTACATTTTTAACACAGTGAGCGGGAAATCCCACACCATTTATGAATAGAATAAAATCGAACATTTTTACATCACAGGAGAACATGATTCCTGTCAACTGGTAGACATAATGAAAGAAGGCCGGATCACTCTTGCGTCTATGAGAATCAGATCTGTGGAGACTCCACCAATAGCCTTTGAATCAGGAAGCCTCCGAATTCATTCGTGGGAGGATGTCACATGGTATTTGTATAACTATTCTGAACCCTTTTTTATCCTTATTTTGAAGATGACATTAAAAATCAAAATGAAAATTAACGCTATAAAAAAACTGATAAATCCCAAAATCAACCATGAAATATATGGCCTTGAAACCGTTGCGGCCAGCAAAATAGTTGCAACAAATGGCCTAAAAGGATTTATAAGGCTCTGTATAGAAGAATTAAATCCCATGTAGGTGCCCCTTGTTTCTTCAGGCGCCATTTTAGATATTAAGGCAATAGAAGCGGGTGCAGATATATTTTCTCCAAACGTCAGAATTATAACCCCTATAACAACTGTTGAATAAAAGGCAAATTCGGCAAATATAATGTACCCAAGAGAAAATAAAATCAATCCAAGAATTATTCTTACATGGTCTTTGGTATTAATAAAAATTTTATTAACAGTATTTTGAAAAACTATAACAATAAATGCGTTGATAGCGAACAATAGTGTAATTTTGAATAGGCTGAAATGATTTATTGATGACATATATAATGGCGTCAATGGCGATTCAAACATTCCTGTGAAAAACCATCCAAAGGCTATTATTGTGGAAACTATTACAAACGGTATATCATGCAATGGAATTTTTATGCCAGTATTTTTTAATTTTATATGTTCGAATTTCAAATTAATATTTTTTGCAGTTTCTGGTATATGAAAATAGTATATAATACCCTCAGCGGAAAATCCAATTATGGATAATATGAATATATATGAATAGTTGACGGTGGCCAATAAGCCACCTAATACCAGGCCAATACCAATTCCTGCATTGGAAGCAATTCTCAGTTTACTGTATCCAGATATTCTTTCAATATCTTCTGTTACATCAGATACGATGGTATTCATTGTTACCCACTGAAGTGCAAGTAGTGGCTCTTCAACAATAAAAAGACTTACAAGAATTAGCGTATAAATGTCAAAATATACAAGTATAAACATTACTATGGAAATTGAAAACAAAATCCAGGGCAATATTGTTTCAAATTTTCTCCTTCCAAACCTGTCCATTAAATTTCCACCCACACTGGAAATTGGAACACTCATAAGCCCTCCAATAAGAAAAATAAAACCTATATCTATATATGATAGCGATCTGGCCTGATTCAAATAAACACTCATTATTACCCAGATCATATATTGCCCCAAATCGCGTATAAACGCACCAATAGAAAGGTTTTTTATTATTTTCCTTGAAAAAATATTATTGTTTTTAATTAAGTTTAACACCTCTCAAAAAATTTTAAATTCCAGTATTTACTTTTGTACATTTTTAATCAACCTTCCCTATTTATTTTTTCCCTATCCAATAGCCCCATATAACGCTTTTTGAAACTGTTATGATCCTTACAGATGTATCCAAATATAACACATTTTAATAGTATATTGATAAATGTTCTTATGAAGTTGCAATAATAAACTTCTTTTTCTATTATTTCTTTAACATTAGGAAAACTTGCGGCATCACTGGTAATGGTTAATTCATTCGTTACAATTCTAATGCTTTTCAACAACCGATCTGGAAGTGATTTTTGATCTACTGTAAATGGAGTGGGATTTGTGCTCAAAGTGTTAAAATTTTATCCAGTTAATTTGTTTTTAACTTCGTTTAATTCTGAATCGGTTAATTTCATTATCTTCTTAACCCACCATTCTCCGATGAAATTTAAATTATCCTTCTCTCTTCTTGGAATAACGTGCACATGAAAATGAAAAACACTTTGGTTTGCTATTTTTGTATTGGAATTTATTAAATTTACTCCTTTTATTTCCATTTTTTCTTTAAGGATATTTGTAATTTTTTTCACAGTTTTAAAGACTTCCATTAATGTTTCTTCATCAATATCATATATATCTTCATAATGTTTTTTGGGAATTACCAGTATATGTCCTTTGGATATAGGAAATATATCACAAAATCCTAATGTTTTTTCATTTTCATATATTTTATACGATTTTTCTTTTCCACTTACAATGTCACAGAAAATACACATAAAATTTAATTATATTATTCTATATAAAATATTTTATGTTGGGAATAGAATATCCTCCAGTGTAATTAACAATAATATACAATGTCGGAAATAGAAAACTAAATGATAAAATATTTATTTGATTTTGCATTAACTGATTTAGCAGAGCCATCACGAAAATATATCAAAATAAATAAATATAGGAAAGGAAAGTCTTAAAAATAAAGAGACAATATCCTGATTGCATTGCCGCCATAGCTCAGTTGGTAGAGCACTCGGCTGTTAACCGAGCGGTCGTCGGTTCAAGCCCGACTGACGGCGTCTGGGGTTGTAGCTCAGCTAGGTAGAGCGCCTGGCTCATAACCAGGTGGTCGTCGGTTCAAACCCGGCCAGCCCCATTCAAAATTTTGAAATGAACCTTTTTTCATTTTATTTCCTTTGACCACAGTTGAATCCATAACTGTAACATTATCCCCTATTGTTACATGGCCAATAATTACAGAACTATATGC
>JAKBQY010000063.1 GCA_021835025.1 Thermoplasmata archaeon
TAAATTCAAATTCAAGGGTTCTTGGCCAGCTGATGCTAAGTGATATGGTTACAATGGGGCATAACCAGCTCAGGACACTTTCAGTATATCAGGGGAAAATAGTGCCTGCAATAAAGGTAATGTGTGACTCCCCAGCCACCGACCTGATCAAAATATTCCGGGAATCCGACCCCCCAATAGTGGCAGTGATTGACAAATCAGGCAAATTTATCGGAACCATACTGGAAAGGGAGATATTAAAGCATATATCGAATATACTTGACTCAGATAAACAGTAGAGGAGTATTAACAGCATTGTCTCCTTTTATTTTAGATGTGGAAATGGGAATAATACTTTTAGATTCTTTAGATGATACCACATACAACCATGATCTTATGGATAAGGCCAATGCAATACGAAATTTACATGCAATATAATGGATATTTCAGTAAAATCTATTAGGCAATTTCCGCCATACATAGTGGAACAAAATTTATATCTATTCTTTTAATATATTAATTACAGGTAAGACCGGTTGGTCAAGTGTACCTTGAGGTGCATGTAAAACAGTACCAACCGGCTCTGACTTATTTCCATAAATCTATAAAAGTATGAGAGAACACTTGGGGGTTAATTATATCCAAGTAGTGCGAATCTCCGTTGCTGTATTTCTGATATGTTGAACCGGACAGTATATCTTCTAACTGTATACCACTAAAATTTTCCGAATAGCTATGGAATATTCTTATCTCCCCTATTTTAGACCCCTCCCCCAATTTTTGCTTAAAATATTGGTTAAAATCGGTTCTAAGTTTAAGTTTTCCCTTTGATTTGTCAATTCTTACTTCTACATTGCTGGAATCAATTATAATTCCACTGGCAAGACGTCCTGCCACAAAATTATACAATTTGTTTTTGTCTCCCTTCAGGTAATGGCTATGCAGCCTTTCTTTGGTCATAATACAGTGAACAGCCCGGCATCCAGTAGTTTCATTTAATTTCGATATCAAAAATTTTCTGAGCTCGGGGCTGGATTTGTTGAATTTTATTTCCTTAGCTTTTCTTAGTTCCTTTCTAAATTTATTTCTCCTCGTGTTTTTAATTATCCTGTCCAATTGTTGTGGGTTATCTGTAATAAGTGCTGACATTACCAAAACATTAGAGCTCTTCTTCGATAGTCCCAGATCGCCGCTCTCATCAATGTAAATATATTGTCTCGCCAATTTTGCACCAACATCCCATAAAATTTTTCTTTAACCCCATAATTTAGAATAACTACATAAATCCATTGACATTCTGACATAGTGAAATTTTCATTGATAATTTGGAAATTGAAACATTTTGATATAATTGTTTCAAGTAAAAATCGCACTATTCTTTGGGTCAAACGAATACCCATAAGATTACCAAAACCCGTATTCGGAAAAAATCAACAAAGAATTGACAATCTCGACATTCTTTTTTTCTGGGTAAACAGAATCTTAGTTGCGTTAACTTCAGGTCTTCACTTTCATCTCATCATTTTTCCACGTTTTTACACAACAATCTTGTATAACGATTTTACGATAAGTGCGAATTGCTGGAAAGAAGAATAAATGTACTTTCATTCAATAAATATGAAATTAATTAAGCAATTCCAGAACTTGCCTATGATGTAATTTTTAAAGTACTCTAAAATAACCTGAACTCTCATTAATTTAACCCATAGGCATTCTGTCCTTGAACACTTAAACAATCTTTCACCCTTTCATAGAACTGCAGCGAAGTATTCGATCCCATTCTTTTCAAACATCTTTTCCATCTTTGACAATTCAAAGATAACCTCATTCACTGACATTTTTCCCAGGACACTTTGATATTTCAGAACTTTCAACATTATGAATCTTATTCTTAGAACAAGGAAAACAATGAAAAAGAATCATTTATCTTTTCATTGTGTCGAATACCTGTTCCACATCCTCACGTGATTCGGGACAGGCCACGTATTAAAACTATCCTATTTTTTAAATTTAGAAGTATAAACTTTAGCACTCAAATCTCATAAGTGCCAGATGGGGGAAATATTTTTATAGTTTTAAAAATTGTATTTATTGAGGATGTAAAAATTGGTTGATACGACAGTTAAGAAAGCACAGAGTCTCGGTGGACTGATTATGATAGCTGTCCTCGTAGGATTGGGTATGTTTTTGGATGGTTTCGATGCAAATCTGTTCTTCTTTGGCGGAACTTTTATATTGAAGATAATTAATGTAAATCCAATTCTACTTGGTATAACGGCTACTGGTTTCTCAGCAGGAATAATGATTTTCAGCATAGTTGGAGGTGTAATTTTCGATAAGATTACTACAAGAAATGGTATTATAATATCTCTAACTGTTATCTCACTCTTTTCTGCACTGACCGGATTTGTTAGAAATGAATATGAACTGGTGATATACAGATTTATGGTTGGTTTCGGAGTCGGTATGATACAACCCGAGATATCAGCATTCTTAGGTGATCTTAGACCTAAAATAAGGGCAACGGTTATTGCAACAGCTGGTGTAATGTTTAACCTTGGTCTCGCCCTTGGTCCCCTGATATTTGCCAGGTTCTCCACAATAAGTACCTTCGATATTCCCTTTGTAATAGCTGGATTATCGGGTCTTGTACTGATTATCCTTACATTTGTGTTTATTCCCTCTACCTATAAAATCAAAAATAAGCCAAAGCACGGGATCTTGAAAAACATGAATAGATCGCTTCTCCTGGCATCGTTTTCATATCTTTTCTTTGGAATAGCTTTTTTTGCGTATAATTCATATGCAACCCCATTCCTAACACATGATGGCATCAGCAAGGGTACTGCTGCCATTGTTCTCTCAACATTTGGATTTGCTGGCATAGTACTGGCATACCCTGGTGCAATAGTTGGAGACAGGACAAACAGGAAAAGAATTATCCAACTGGGTGCGCTGGTAATGCTCATTGGAACAATTGTTCTTTTCGGAATTCATA
>JAKBQY010000005.1 GCA_021835025.1 Thermoplasmata archaeon
AAACCAAGATGCTGAATCATTACTTAATAAAATACCACTTAAATATCCAAGAATAATTGAAAGTGCACATACATAAATTCTATAAAATATAAAAAATACATTAAATCAAGGGTTTATTTCTAATCATGCTAATGTATATCATGCGGAACTCAAGTATAAACTTAAGATAATTTCAATGGCATAGGAACCACACAGGCAATATATTAAAACCACGTAAAATTCAATATTTACGGATAATTCTACAAGGGAATTGTGTAAGGTCACGTTATTTTATTATAAAGTACCTTTTTGGCAGGTATTATCAGGGATATAAGTGCCAATGATATTATTCCCATGGCAATCCATGAAGTTTTGTAGCCAGAAACTTCAGATAAATATGTAAATATAACCGGAACAATAGCGGCAATTGCCAGTTGAACAGTATTTGTATAGGATATTGACAATGAAACGAGATCTCTTCTGGAGAGATTTCTTATTATTGCATATATCACGGAGAAACCATATACTGCCAGCATGCCCATCAAAATTACAACAATAATAATTAAAATGATATTGAAAACAAATCCCACAATAATAAGAAGAATGGAAATCAATACATTCAGTATTATAAAAACTGCAAGTTTATGCTTTGTCCTTGAATAATGATACCCTCCAACGACACCACCAATAAAACCTATCAATAAAAATAGGGAAGAAATATAACCGGATTTAAGGGTACCAAATTTTAAATATTCAAGGTAATACACAAAAAACTGTCCCATAATTGTATACGCTATTATGGTCCCTCCACCTATCAGTGCAACAAGCGGAATCAATTTTGATGATAATACCATTTTAATGCTTTTTACAATATCTTTTTTATGTGTTTTAACATTGCTTATATCTTTCAAAAGTACAGTTAGCATGATAAACAGAAATACTGTTGCTATTCCAGCTATAATAAAACCGTTTTTATATCCTACATAAATATCCATTATTGACCATCCAGCCACACCGATTCCGGAACCAATGGCATACGATGCATTGTATATGCCGACATGAAATGTGTATTTTTCTGCTGGTACTATGGATGCAAGCAGGCTAAGAGCAGGAGAGAAAAATAATGCTGCAGCAAGTCCCGCTAGAAATCTTGATAATAAAAGTTCCGGAAAATTAGTTGAAAGCCCCGATGTTATGGCAAATATTCCAACAAGAATTATTCCAGTTAGTGATGTTGTTTTATCTCCAACTAGAGAAGATAAATATCCACCAAGAAATTGAAATGCAAATAAACCCGTATAAAAGGAAGCCACAAGTGCACCAATTTCAACAGTTGATATAAGAAAGGATTGCCTGATATATGAAAGTGCTGGTGCTATATCCATCCAGTTTATCCCATATAGGAGTCTTGCAATATGAACAGAATACACCCTGCTTTTATAATTTCGCATCCTCTCTTATGCTTATTTATCATAAATTTATTTTCATATATCATGAAATTCCGATATGTCAAAAGTTTATTAAATGATAGATTATGAAGGTATTATGGAAACTGGTGATGTTATAAGGGCATTTTCCAATCCTTTAAGAATTAAAATTATTGAAATACTATCAAAAAAACTGAAACTGTCACTGGAATAGTAATCAAAACGGGATCGCGCCAGTCGACTGTATCAACACATTTATCCATACTTCTCGAAATTGGAATTGTAGATACATACAATATTGGAAGGGAAAGGATATACAAATTATTGCCTGAAGGTATTGAGGAACTTGTGAATTACCTTAATAATATTATCAATCCAAGACCAAACGATATAACAGAGGATTATAATATTAAAGATTTTCACCGTGCGAGGGTATGCTATGACCATCTGGCAGGTATCGAGGGAGTGAAACTTTTCGATGGGATGATTGCAAGAAAATGGTTGGTCATTGATAATCGCAACGAATTTTCTCTCACTTTAAGAGGAAAAAACGCGCTGATATCAAAAAACGTTGATATATCAACAAGAAAAAACAGCAACAGAATTTTTGCCTATGGGTGCTTTGATTCCACTGTTAAAAAATACCATCTTGGGGGAACCCTTGGTGCTTCTCTGTTAAAAACACTTGAAGAATATGGTTATCTTGACAGAATTAATGGAACAAGAAAAATAGTGGTTAAAAGAGATTTAGAGAAATTTTTTGGAGATGATTGTTGAATTGTGACCTCCTCATGTTCATAAACAGTAGATCAAAAATCACCTCCAGACTGACTGTTTGATGGGATTAGTGCCGTAACAATTGGTGCAACTCTTATGAGCAATGCCGATATATCACCAATAACAAAAATAGTCTTGGAGAATTATAGGAAATTAAAGAAAACATTCCACCAGGATAAGGTGATATAAATGATATGGATTCATTATTAGAATTCCCATACAATGATAAAATAATGAATTCAGCACATTCGCAAAGAAGAAATCAGATAGACAATACAACCTGATGTATAACAAATTCTTATAGCGGTGAATATTTCCATAATTAACCTCCAATGCCTCCCAATGCCAATATTTATAAAATTTAAATATGAATAGGTAATTTGAATATTAAATTATGGATCCCAGGATTGAAAATGTTTTTAGTTTATTGAATCCCGAACTTGTTAAGAGTATACATAGAAATGGGCTTTACAACCCAACGGAGGCTCAGAGGCTGGCAATTCCAGAAATACTTTCTGGAAGAAATGTATTGCTCATATCACCAACAGGGTCAGGTAAAACAGAAGCGGCAATTCTGCCCCTGATAAACATGATATATAACAACAAACCACAACCGATTTCACTTCTGTATATTACCCCATTAAGGGCATTGAATAGAGATATGCTATCCAGACTGTATGATTACTGCAATACTCTTGATATAAGAATACAGGTAAGGCATAGCGATATCACCCAGGCACAGAGGTCTGAAATATCAAAAAATCCTGCGGAAATATTAATTACCACACCAGAATCATTACAACTTTTAATGTCTGGAAAAAATTTGAGAGAACACATAAAAAAGATCAAGTATGTAATTGTTGACGAAGTCCATGAGTTAGCTCAAAATGAGCGTGGATCACAATTCTCAATAGCAATGGAACGCCTGAAAACACTTACAGGAAATATACAAATAATTGGGTTATCAGCAACCATAAAAAATGAAAATGAACTTGCAGATTTTCTATCACCAGGCAATAAGCCCCAGATAATAAAGCCAGCAATTGATAAAAAAATGAAGGTGGATGTTTTATATCCAGATGAGGCAAATGAGCAAATATCTGAAATCATGGGATGTGAGCCGCAATATGCAGGTGCTCTTGTAAAAATACATTCAATAATAGAAAATAATAGGGGAACGATTGTGTTTGTTAACAGGAGGTATGTGGCTGAGGATATCGCCTTCAGGTTAAGGCTTTGGCTTAAAAATCCAGATATAGAAGTTCACCATGGTTCATTATCGAAGGAAACCAGGGAGACAGCAGAATATGATTTTAAAAACAATAAAATAAAGGGGATGATATGTACTTCCTCCCTTGAATTGGGGATTGATATTGGAACAGCAGATACTGTTGTGCAGTTTAATTCACCAAGGCAAATAAATAAGCTGATACAGAGAATCGGGAGATCCGGGCACAATCTTGAAAAGCTATCCCGTGGCATTATAATATGCAATGATGTAATTGAGCTGGAAGAGGCCGTGGCAATAGTTGATAATGTAAATGAACGCAATTTGGAAAATGTAATGATAAGAAAAAATTCCCTATCAACAGTGGCAAATCAGATATTGCTTGAATTGAATTATTCAAAAAAAATTAAATATGGTGATTTTTATAAGATAATAACGGGGGCCTATCCATTCAGGAACTTATCTTATGAAGACTATATGTCTGTGATAGACCTGCTTTCAAAAACAAAAAAACTCATTATTGAGGATGAGTATATAATAAAAAGATATTCCATATTAAAATACTATATTCAAAATATATCAATGATAGCCAGCGAAAAAAATTACAGGGTTATTGATATAGCAAATAGAAAATTTATTGGTACACTGGATGAGAAATATGTTTTAAACGAAATTGAACCCGGGTCATTTTTTATTATAAAGGGTTCAACGTGGAGAACAATACGGATCAAGGATGATGTAATTCATGTTGAACCATTTCCAACTGCTGCAATAGCTCCACATTGGACTGGTGAAGAAATTCCTGTCCTTTATGAGGCGGTTTCCCGCGTTTCAAAAAACAGGGAAAATAAGGAGATACCAGTTTTCCTCAATCAGAGGGGCAAGGATTTATTGAAAGACTGGTACGACCATGATATAGCAACGTTGGATAAAGTGATTATTGAAACGCATAATGCAGAGGTGATTATTCAGATACTGCTTGGTAGTTTGGGAAATTTTACCCTGGGTGAAATCCTTTCAGGCATACTGACATCCATTACCGGTGAAAGCGTTGAAATGGACTATTCACCATACCATATTTATTTAAAACTTACAAGAAATATATTCTCAGAGGATATTAAAAATACAATAATGTCAATAAATATAGATAACTTAAATGGGTACATAAAATCATCGGCGAGGAGGTCAAGATTCTTTAACAATGTATTTCTATATGAGGCAAGAAAATTTGGAATAATTAACAATGATGCTGACATAAGCAGGATCAGGTTTGAGAAAATTGTGGATGCATATTATGATTCACCCATTTATGAAGACTCCATGAGGAAACTAGTCTTTGATTATATGGATGTAAATGTTTTAAAATCTTATTTAATAAATATTAAAAATGTAAATTTTGTTTTAAGGGATAGGATATCGGATTCATCAAATGTGTTTCTATCCCATTATTCAGAGAGAATAATGCCATTGAGGCCGACAAAAACAATTCTTGAATCGATAAAAAAAAGGCTCATGAATGAAGAGGTTATACTTTACTGTACATCCTGTGGAAATAAAAGAACAAAAAAAATAAAGGATATAACTGATATAAAATGCCCTGTTTGCCATTCACATCTTGTGGCATCAATTTCAAAATTTGATGAGGATTCATTGAGAAATACGAAGGATCAAAAGGCAAGAAAAAGACTGATCCAGAATGCACATCTTGTGAGAGAAAACGGACTCACGGCCATAATGGTCATGGCAGCTAGAGGTGTTGGCCCTGAAACCGCTTCAAGAATACTGGAAGTGTCATATCTAAATGAGGATGACATGATCAGAAATTTATTAAAGGCCGAAACCGATTATGCAAAAAATAGACAGTACTGGTAAGATAGTGGGAATGAATAATATTTAAATTAAAATATAATAAACTAATAATATAATTAAATCATATATAGCAATCCTTATATAGAAGTTTATTTTTACTTATTGATAATCATGATAGGTGGTCAACCAATTTTTGTGTTAAGAGAAGGTACAAAAAGAGAAAGCGGAAGAGATGCAATGCAGGAGAACATTGATGCTGCCAAGGCAATTGCTACATCAATAAGATCTACATTGGGTCCAAGAGGAATGGATAAGATGTTAGTTGATTCCCTTGGGGATATAGTTATAACTAATGACGGAGTTACAATTTTAAAGGAAATGGATGTGGAACACCCAGCAGCCAAAATGATGGTGGAGGTATCAAAAACGCAGGACAGTTATGTTGGCGATGGTACAACAACCGCTGTTGTAATTGCAGGTGCATTGCTGGATCAGGCACAGACATTGATAAACCAGAATGTCCACGCCACAGTTATTACCGAGGGCTACAAAATGGCTGCGGCCGAGGCTTCAAAAGTGCTTGACCAAATATCGAAAAAGGTAAAACTTAATGATAAGGAGTTACTTGTTAAAATGGCAAAAACCTCTTTGAACAGCAAGAGTGCCTCCGTTGAGGAGGATTTGCTTGGAAACATTTCATACGAAGCAATTAAGAATATTGCGGAAGAAAGGGATGGCAAATATTATGTTGATTTTGACAATTTAATGATAGTCAAGAAACAGGGAGGAGAAATAGGGGAAACTCAGTTAATAGACGGCATCATCCTTGATAAGGAAAAGGTTCATTCAAATATGCCGAAGATAGTTAAGGATGCAAAAATAGCACTGCTTGATGCAGCCCTTGAAATCAAAAAACCCGAATTTGATACAAACCTTCAGATAAGCGATCCAAAAATGATACAGAAGTTCCTTACCCAGGAGGAAGATCTTTTAAGAGAAATGGTGGAAAAGGTAAAGTCAACAGGGGCAAATGTGGTCATAACGCAGAAGGGAATTGATGATATGGCACAGCATTACCTTGCAAAAGAAGGCATATATGCAGTAAGAAGAGTCAAAAAAAGTGATGTCGATAAACTTGCTAAAGCCACAAGTGCAACAATAATATCATCACTTGAAGAAATCACAGCCTCCGATCTTGGATTTGCTTCAACGGTTGAGGAGAGAAAAGTGGGAGATGACTATATGACATTCATAACCGGTAGCAAGAATCCAAAGGCAATAAGCATCTTGATAAAAGCTGGAACGGAGCACGTTGCAGATGAGATGGAAAGGTCAATTACTGATTCATTGCATGTTGTCGCTGCCGCAGTTGAGGATGGAGCATATATAGCCGGAGGAGGATCCGCTGCAGAAGAAATAGCTTTCAAGCTGAGATCATATGCTTCCAAGGTTGGTGGAAGACAGCAACTGGCAATTGAAAAGTTTGCCGATGCATTGGAAGATATACCCAGGGCATTGGCTGAAAATGCAGGCCTTGATCCAATTGATATGCTTATACAGATAAGAAGTGCACATGCACAGGGCAAAACAAACTTCGGTTTAAATGTATTCACCGGAAGCGTTGAGGACATGGAAAAGACTGGCGTAATAGAACCCATCAGAGTTGGAAAACAGGCTATAGAAGCAGCCACTGAAGCGGCAGTCATGATACTGAGGATCGATGATGTCATAGCAACAAAGTCATCAAAAGGCGGATCACCAGGTGGAATGCCCGGAGGAATGGGAGGAATGCCACCAGGTGGGTACGAGTAAATTTATTTTTTTTATTCTGTTTCTATATTTCCATATAATTTTGTATTAATTTCTTTATGTATTGGTATAATAAATAATATAAAAGCCAGTGATATCAGCCCCATCAAAATCCATGAAATTCTATAGTTTAAAAGTTCATATACATATGTGAATATTAGGGGGACAATAGCTGCTATAATCAGCTGGATTGTATTTGTATAAGATAATGATAGGGAAACAAGGTCTCTTCTGGCAAAATGCCTTATTATTGCATATATGGCCGAAAATCCATACATTGTTAGAACACCCATCAATATTATGACAATAACGATTGATATGATGTTGAATATAAATCCCATGACTATCAATAAAATGGAAACCATGGCATTTGATGATATGAAAACCGCAAGTCTGTGCTCAGTCAGGGAATAATGGTAGCCCGCTATTATCCCTCCGGCAAACCCAATTAATAAAAATAAAGATGAAATCAGACCCGATGTAAATGAGCTGAACCTCAAAAATTCCAGATAATAAACAAGTAATTGCCCAATTATAGTATATGATATCATGGAAGCAGACCCTATCAGGGCAGTAAATATTATCAATTTTGATGAAATCACATTTTTAAGGCTTCTGAAAATATCATTCCTGTGTGTTTTAACATTGGGTATATTTCTGAAGAGAAATTGTAGAATAAAAAAGAGTATCAGAGTCACTATGCCTGCCGTCAGGAAACTGTTTCTGTATCCAATGTATATATCTAAAATGGACCAGCCAAGTATTCCTGTACCAGAACCTATTCCGGCTGCGGCATTATATAAACCTATATGGAAAGTATATTTATCCTTAGGTACAATAGATGCAATAAGGCTCAAAGCTGGTGAGAAAAAGAGAGCGGCCGACAGCCCTGCCAAAAATCGGGATATTAATAATTCACTGAAGGTTACGGAAATTCCGGATGTTATTGCAAATATACCAACAAAAAACAGCCCTATCAGTGATGTGGTTTTATCGCCTATTAATGATGAAAGGTATCCACCTACCAGCTGAAATAAAAATAATCCGGCATAAAAGGCTGTGACGAGTTCACCCAGTTCAACGGTTGAAACGTATAACGATTGCTTAATATAAGCCAGTGCAGGAGCTATATCCATCCAGTTTACTGCATACATGGCTCGAGATGTATGAACAAGGGACGCCCTTGCTTTATAATTATTATTCATCTTGCGATTAGTGATTAAATAATAGATATTGTAATTTTTGTCATTTATTTAAATACTATTTTGTAGATACTCCATTCTTTATAATCAGTGATTAAATTTTAAAAGGTAAATTGAACATTCATTTAATTATAAAATTGACTGGTAGATGGATAAAAGAGTGTATGAAATGGACACATTTTAAATCATAATGATTAAATTGAAAAAAACAAATTCTATATTTTATATGAATAAATAAAAATGTGGATAGGAATATGGAACCTCAAATTTACTGATGAAATATATTATTTTTATAACTCTTCATTTTGATTCGTATAAGATAAGGGAGGTGAAAAAATGCTAAGCGTATTGAATAAAAAACGGAATAGATGTGCTAAATAGACAACGTAAACTATATATAAAAAATTGATTTATTAATATGGAATTATAATTCCCTTCATTGATATAAGCGTATTCGCAAATATAATTTAAAAGACTTTATATATTTTTTTTAAATAACAATTTAATGATTAATAATTACGAATCAATTTATAAAAAACAGCATTATGGTCTTGTTGGCAAGCATTCGGCCGTTAAGGTATGCCACTGGACAAAGAGTGAATTAACAGGTCATGGTGCATGTTATAAAAATACATTTTATGGAATAAAATCATCACAGTGCATCCAGATGACCCCCTCATTGAATGCATGTTCCGAAAATTGCGAATTCTGCTGGAGATTCCAGGGATTTGACAGCATGCACATATCAGATGAAGATGATCCGGAATTCATACTTGAAGAAAGCATAAAGGCGCATTTAAAGTTAATATCCGGCTTTAAGGGAAATCCGAAGGTCAAAAAAGAATTATTTGAAGAGGCTGTACATCCCAAACATATGGCAATCTCTTTAACGGGAGAACCTACATTGTATACCCGGCTTGGGGAATTAATAGAGGCCGCTGCAAGAAGAGGCATTTCAACGTTTGTCGTCACAAATGGGACACTTCCAATGGTCCTGGAAAAACTCAACCCACTGCCAACACAGCTATATGTTACAGTGGCAGGTCCGACTAAGGAAATATTCAACGATGTCCTGCATCCGGCTATAGGAAATGCATGGGAAAATTTCAACAAAACTCTTGAATTGTTGCCATCCCTGAACACCAGAAAGGTAATAAGGCACACGCTGGTAAAGGATATAAATATGCCATATCTGGATGAATATGAAAGAATGGATAAAATTTCAGAGCCAGATTTTATAGAATCAAAGGGGTACGTTCACGTTGGGCAATCTTCCGATAGACTGAAATTTGAAAATATGCCACCACACGAAATGGTGCTTGAATTCTCAAATGAATTGGCAAAAAGACTGGGATATACACCATATGCTGATAGATTCGAAAGCCGTGTTGCAATGATAGCTAAAGATCCATCAAAAGCCAAAATAAATTTTCAGGAGGAAGTTGAAAAGCAACTTCTAAATGTGCAGTATAAAAATTAACTATTTTATATTCAATTTCTTTAATTTTTTCTCTGGTTCCTGCTTTTCACTGGTTTGTTTGAATACAATTCTGTTTCCCAATTTTAGAAGCTCAAGAGCTCCTTTAGCGTATTTTTCACTTTCATTCATCAAATCATTAACAATCTTTGGGACCTCAATGTTTATTTGAATGATAGTCTTTTTCTCCATATATGGTAATTAACTTAATGTTATATATAGGTAACCATTTTTTAATTCTGCATCCTGTGGTTCCATGTTTGCCATTGTTTGCGGTAAATAAAGTACCCGTTTCCAATTTTTAAGTTCAATTATCAATTCGCCAGCTTTATTGTAAACATTCAAATTTTCCTTTGTTGCATATGGCAGTTCTATTTTTATAACCGCATTGTTATTTTCCTTTGTAAATTCTACTGGTTTCCCCTTATAAAAAACATCAAATGGATCATAATTTCCATACATTGCATTTCCAAATTTCGATAATTTTTCCTCTCCAAGCAATTCATAATTCTGTAAATAGCTTTTAAGAATTTTTATATTAGGAAAAGCATCAGGCAATTCTTCAACAATCTTTGCTTGGGAATCTCTCCACGCTTTAAAGAAATCCCCAGTATCCTCAGTATATATTTTATTTGCTATTACCGAATCAACAGGATATCCATATAACAATAAATATGTGAATGCCCTTTTAGTTTCATTATACGACATCTGATCGGCATTTGTAACTAGCCTTATAGAAGTTATATCTGGATTCTGCAAAACATCATGAATACTTCCAAGTTGGTCGTATAATGTCTCTGCACTTTTGAATACTGTATCATTTGGCATTGGTATGCCAGAAAACGTTTTCATAAAGGGTCTCGCCATCTTGGCAGCGGTTCTGCTGATTGGAAAAATTTTATCCATGTACCACCTCATAACCTCCGGAAATGATAACAATCTCAGGGATTCTCCCGTGGGTGCACTATCAACAACGATAACATCGAATTGATTTTTTGAAACATAATCATTTATATATAAAAGATATGCAGCCTCATCAAATCCCGGAAGTATGGCTATTTCATCGGCAGATATTGGGTCCAGCCCCTGATATTGAAATAATGCAGTCAGGTATTCTCTCAAATCCTTCCAGTGGGAATTTATTGCATCATTTATATTCACCTCCTGGGCATATAAATTATTTGAAATTAGAGTTGGTTCAGATCCAATTTCCTTTTCAAGGGAATCGCCCAGGCTATGTGCTGGGTCTGTTGACACCACCAGAGTTTTATATTTTTTTGACAGCAATACCGCTGTTGAAGCAGCCACACTTGTTTTTCCAACACCGCCTTTACCGGTATATAATAGGATTCTTGTCATTTATATCACTCCAGATTCATTTATTCTATCTATTACAATCAATGCAAGATCCATGAGTAGATTCACATTATCTGATTTCCCAATATTATTAAGGTTTGCTACTGATTTCATAATATACTCTTTGGCTATTTTAAATGAATGATCAAGGGCACCCGTTTCGAAAAGTATCCTCTTGAAAATATCTTTAAAATTTGGCTCCCTTGATTTACCGGTTAGTATATTTATTATGATTTTTTTATCAGCATCATTTGCATTTTTAAGGGCATATATAATTGGTAGAGTAATCACATCATGGCCAAGATCCACCATTGTTGGTTTTCCCATGGTTTTCTCATTTCCAACTATATCAAGAATATCATCCGTTATCTGGAAAGCCATGCCCATATTGAACGAAAATTCCCTTAAATTATGGGATATCTGGCTATCCGCATTTGCAGCCATTGTTGCACCTTCTGAACACGCCGCAAAGAAATATGCAGTTTTATTCTTAATTATTTCTGTGTATGTATCCATATCCATTTTAAGATTCCCTATATTTTCTGCTTCAAGTATCTGGCCTTCAGCAAGCCTGCTTGATGCATCAGCCATGACCTTTGACACTTCCTTTCCATAACGGGATCCAAGTTCATATGCCTTTGCAAATAGATAATCTCCAACAACTATGGCATTATTTATTCCTTCCTTTGCACTTAATGTTTTCCTGCCCCTCCTGTACGATGAATTGTCTATAATATCATCATGGATTAGACTTGCAGTGTGTATCAATTCATAACCTGCTGCAAGATCCATAATATTTTCATATGGTTTATCAGTGCTTATCTCATATGAAAGAACTGTCAATAATGGCCTGAACCTTTTGCCTCCAGCTTCTATAGTATATTTGGACATAGCATAAAGATACTTTTGCTCAGTTTCAATTGTTTTTAGAAGCCTTTCATTGATCTCATTTATTTTGTTTACTAGACCTGACTGCCATTCATAAAAACTTTTCATTTAAACACCGAATTAAAGTCATATTAAAAATAACAATTTAAGGTTTTGTGAAATAAATCAAAATTTAAAAATATAATAGTTTAAGTCTCTAGTGAAATTATTTTGCAAGTACAATTTCTATGGAGGATACATTAGACGGCCCTCTTTCTCCTTCAAGAGTTTCCGTATCAAGCGTTATTCTTTCATATTTAATGCTCTGCACGAACTTGTGTCTTGTTATTTCAGCAATATCAACAGCCTTGCTTATTGATTTGCCTCTTGCCTTGATAATAATGCGGTTAACATCATTGTTGTTAAACTGAGTAACTATAGCAAGAACATAGTTCATAGTTGGTTTCTTTCCCACAAAGATTGTATTTTCTTCTGCCATGTAAAATCCCCTTTAACTATATTTTTTTACTATATTTAATAATATCGTTATTTACTATTTGAATTAAAGCAATTGGCAATATAAAAATAATATTGTTATTTAAGCCTGACCATTGTATCAGTATTAAGGACACCATTTATGTTTCTTATATTATCAACCTCAGAATTGAGTTCATCAAGGCTGTTTTTCGACAGTTTTATTGAAATGTCAATGCTTCCAGAGAATTCATATATTTCATCGTACAATTTTTTTAGTGTGTTTATTACTGTTGTTGCCCTTTTGGGATCAACTTTTACAAGTATTATGCCTTCAATTGAGGATGGTGTTTCAATAGTGAATTTTTTAATTATTCCCGATTTATATAAGTTTGCAATTCTTTTTCTTATTGTTCCCTCTGTAACATTCAATTCTCTTGCTATATCCATGTTGCTTTTCCTTGAATTTTCCTTTAATATGCTGAGTATTTTGTAATCCTTATCATCCATAATAAGTAATTGTTAATATTAATTTAAATTTATTTATACGAATAAAAAATTATCTATATAATCCTCTGTCTTCATTCCCTGGTTTTTTGATAAGATCTTTTGGAACCTTAAGCATTCTCATGAGATTTGTTGCCTGAATCATATATACTGGAAGACCTGTATTTGGATCGTTTCCGTTTTTTTCTATCGCAACTATTTCCATTTTAATCTGCAATACAGTGCCATCTTCGAGTGTGACCTTTACCCATTTGGGCTCCTCCTCAACGTTAAAACCAATTACGCCATTATCATCATTTTCCATGCTTATGATAATAAGACTTAATATAAAATATCATTGAATTTTATAAGGAATTTTGTTTATGCTTAAAAAAACTTATTAAGGTAATAATAATTATGCTGATGCAAGGGTAACTAAGCTTGGCCAAAGGTGTAGGACTTAAGATCCTATCCCGAAGGGGTTCGCGGGTTCAAATCCCGTCCCTTGCATATTATTGTTTTTTATTTAAGTATAATAATATAATTTAAAATTTTTCAATATAGGTTATTCTTTTTCTTAATAGTATTTCATACACAAATTGGCCTATTGGATAGCCAATACTCCGAAGAAATGCAATATCAATGTTCATATATTTTTATATTTATAGTCGCATATCATATAAATGACATTAAATTTAGATAATATGCAGTATCTAAAATTAGTAATATCTTAATATAATAAAATAATTACTTAATATGATAGATAATATGGAAATAATAGAAGCAGCAATTCCATTAACACCAACTAGTCCAAAACAGGAATGGTTAAATGAATGGAATAACCAGCTTTTTGTGAAAATAACCGACGATACTGGTAGGGAAGGTATTGGGGAAATATTAATAGCGGCGGCAAATTCCAGAAAGCCTTATATTGCTTTACTTGAAAAATTAAAACCTATACTCATGTCTTCCGATGAAAGAAACATAGGATCAATATGGAATTCACTTAGAAAGGTTACATTTTCCAGTGGGTATGGTATATCAACCGGTGCCTTATCAGGTATTGATATAGCACTTTGGGATCTCATGGGGAAAAGACTTAATGAAGATTTATCTGTAGTAATTGGAAAATACAGTGATTATGTCGATAGATATGCTTCTCTTTCAAGATATAAATCAAAAGATGATGTACTGAAGATTGTGGAATCCCTTATTAATCAGGGGTATTCTTCCATAAAGCTTCACCAAACAAGTGAAGACACAATCGAATCTGTAAAGCTTATAAGAGATAAACTTGGTTATGGTTTTGATTTAATGGCTGATTTAAACTGTTCAATGTTTCCAGAAAAAGCTTTGGAATTTGCCAGAAAAATTTCAAAATATGAGTTGAAATGGATAGAGGAACCAATATGGCCACCTGATGATTATTCATCCTTAAAAAAAGTAAATAAAATAATGCCTGTTGCTGCTGGGGAGAATTTTTTCAGTATTTTTGAGTTTAAGAATCTTCTTGAAAATGACTGTTTGAGTGTGTACCAGCCCGATGTTACCAAGATAGGGGGAATATCACCAATGCTAGAAATAATGGGATTGTTAAAAGCATATAATGCTTACCTTTCATTCCATAATAGACCGCATAATGGTTGGGTCGGAATTATGGCAAGTGCAAACCTGGCGGCCACATATGATGGTGAGACCGTTATTGAAACTCCACCAAATGAACCACCAGAATCAATACATATTGATGGAAAAGTGGAAAAGAATAAAATAATATTGGGTGGCGAAGGTTTGGGCATATCTATTTCGAAGAATTTACCAGTAAGCGAAAAAGAGTACCTATTGAAATTTCACAAATAATTTAATTATTATACTATATTTTTTCAAATCAAGCATAGTGTCCCCAATCTTGTGTATATTTAAACGAATACAATTTATTTCCTATTATATAGTGGAGTTCATTTTTATTTAGATAGTTACATAATATGTAATAAATATTAACTATTGTTAAAATTATATGAATATAAATAATTCAAAAGATAAAATATGAATTTTATTTTTTACCTCCACTTTTAGATTCTCCATCGTATTTAAATGGTTTTCTCATATCTCTGTATTTCCTGCTAAAAAGGTCTGGCATTTTTTCAAGTGGTATACCCTTAGTTTCAGGGAAGAAAATAACCAATACAATCAGTGCAACAACGGATAACCCCAATTCGAATTCAAAAAATGAAAACAGTCCTATGTATGTATGCCAGTAAGGGAATATGAAAATGATAATGAAATTGGCTATCCAATCCACTGCCGCCAATATACCCATACCTCTACCCCTGAAAGCTGTTGGTAAAGTTTCTCCCTGTAAAACCCATCCAACTCCCCCAACTCCTACATGGTAAAATAATAGAAATAGAGTCATCGCAGAGAATACAAATACCACGGCTAATGAAATTACATGAATATCTAAGTATCTGATGCCAATGAGCATTAAAATGAAAGAGAACACAATACCAACATAACCAATTACACCGAGTTTTCTCCTTCCTAGACGGTCAATTAAAAAGAAGGAAAGAGCGTATTCTATTGCACCTAACGATTCTGAAATTGCTGTGACAAATATAGCTCTGGGTCCTGTTAAACCCATATATGTGTAAATAGTAGGCCCAAAATACAATATAATATTAACACCGGTTATCTGCTGAAATGCCATCCAGAATCCTACCAACAACAATGCAGACCTGATCGATTTTTCCTTCATTATCTCTTTGTACGTCTTTTCCCTTTCAGGTTTAATAATGTTTTCTTTTATATCAAGCCCAAATCTTGAAAGAGCTTTTTTGGCATCATCTATCCTTTCCTTTATTAATAGCCATCTTGGGCTTTCGGGGAGATAAAATCTTAAAGCAAGCAATATAACTGCAGGAATGGCGCCGAGTCCAAACATTAATCTCCAATCTGCACTGTAGGATAAGAAAAATCCTGCCCAAAATGCTGCTGTAAACCCTGAAAATATCATTAATTGTTGTGTTATTCCAAATCTACCTCTTGATTTGGAGGGTGCAAATTCAGAAATATAGCCGGTTGCTATGGCGGTATCAGCACCTATGCTAAAACCTATTAGAGTTCTCCAAATTATTAATAGGAAACTGGTTGAAGCCACAGCAGTCAAAACTGCAAAAATAAAATACATAGCTCCATCAGCAATTAACATCTTTTTTCTTCCATATTTGTCAACTATAGGTCCCGCTACAAGAGCCCCAATTGCTGCTAAAATTGATTCACCAGCCACCAGAAATGAGACTTCTGCAGTTGTAAGATGGAATAATGGTGTAACAAAAATTAATGCCGTACTTATAATTGCAGTATCATAACCGAACAAAAATCCACCAAGAGCTGCAATTATAGTTGCAATTATATATACTTTGTTTATTTTATGTCTATTCATCAAATCCAATACATCATCATATTTTAAATCCATAATTATTACGACGCTTTTTTATATTTAAATATTTTTATTTTAACATATCTTATCATACTTTTTATTATATTTTTAAATTATCATATCTATTCACCTATGTTTTAATTATAATTTACCCTCTTGATTTTCTCTTTGTTATTAAATTTTTAAGGTTCATTTGACAGAAAAAGCCTTAAATTGTTGATTTATACCCATGTTTGAAATATAAAAATTCAAAGATAGAGCATCGCAATTAGCAGCATCCTCTCCAACATTCCAAGAATATTTGAAAGTGAGCTCCCCAAATGAATGTGTGAAGAACCATTTTTAAAATAAATTTATAAATTATCAAAAGATAATATTTGATTGTGTAACTATTTTGCTGTAAATTTAATGGGGTCTTCCATATTCAGTTTAGGTGATAAAAATGAAAAACCCAAATGTAGTATTTAAAGAGTTAATAAAAAGTTATCTATTAGATCATAAAGAAG
>JAKBQY010000060.1 GCA_021835025.1 Thermoplasmata archaeon
GAATCCAGTTGAATGATACCCAGACATGAATTTGATAGGGTATCATTAATGCTCAGTATTAAAAATACCTGAAAGAATCAGGAGGCATGTTAATATGGTTGATGAATCTCATAAACTTGACACTGGGAAAGAAGTACAGTCCTATGAAAGGTTTCTGGTTTCGGAAAGGAAAAGTAGGCATACAGTTAAACAGTATAAATCAATGCTGAAATGTTTTTTTCAATATGTAAACAAAGATTTGAGAGATATAAATAATACTGATATAGAAAACTTTAAAAATTACCTGGTAGTAGATAAAAAATATTCAAAAGCATCTCAATATCTTTCAATGAAGGTTCTAAAGTCGTATTATTCATTCAAAAATACACCAATTCCTGTAAATCTTTCTCCCCCAAGAAGATCACAAAAAATGCCTGTATATTTGAATGACCATGATGCCCATCGGTTACTTGGGTATAGCAATGATGTAAAAATTCGTGCAATTATATCGACATTTTTGTATACAGGAATAAGGGTAAGTGAATTGACCAATATTCTTATCAATGATGTGGACCTTCAAGAAAACATCATATATGTTAACTCTGGTAAAGGTGATAAGGATAGAATAGTGGTCATACCAGATTCGTGTAAGAATGATTTGAATGAATATTTAAAGATTCGACTGAATATAAATACACCTTCCAAAAATTTTTTTGTTTCAAATAAAAAAACAAAATTTGATACAAGCACCATTGAAAGAATCATAAAAAGGACCGCAAAAGAAGCGGGTGTGCAAAGAAAAGTCACTCCCCACGTTCTAAGGCATACATTTGCAAGTTCGGTGTTGAGGAATGGTGGGGATATAAGATTTATACAGCAAATACTTGGCCATTCAAGTATTGCAACAACACAAATTTATACACACATTGATGATAATGTATTGAAAGAAATGTACAACATGCATAAACCAAAATATTAATTTTCACGGTTTATTAAATAATTTGATAAATAATCGATCATGTTCAATGCATCTTGGTTTCCCTTAACACGTTTTAACTCATCTCTGGCTTTTTTTGTATATTCTTCTATTTTACTGATAGAATAATCATATGAGCCAGTTTCTCTGATTATATTTTTGAGTTTTATGAAATCACTATCATTTACATTTCCTGATTTTATGCATTTTTCAATAAATTTCTTTCCATTTGCATCCGATTCATTGTAAGCCTTAATTATCAATAAAGTTTTTTTGCCCTCATTGACATCACTTTTGCTCGATTTTCCCGTCTTATTTTCATCACCAAAAATTCCCAGAATATCATCATAGAGTTGAAAAGCAATGCCCATATTTTTGCCATACGACATGATACTATCAGTATAGTCATAGTTACTGGCAAGATATGATCCAATTATAAGCGGTCCTTGAATAGTGTATCTTGCCGTTTTTAAATAATGCAATTTTAATAGCTTTTCCTCCTCATAATTTTCACCTATGGAGGAATATATATCAAGTATCTGTCCCTTGCCTGTATCTTCAATAACTCTTGAAAATTCATAATCTGCTTTAAGTAAATCTTCCCGGTTAAAATTTGATTCAAGAAGAGCTTCATGTGAAAATGTATCAATTAAATCGCCTGCACTTATCGCTATATTTTCAGACAATTTTTTATTATGGGTCTTTAATTCAAAATATTTGTGAAAACTTGGTTTTCCCCTCCTCATTTCACTTTCATCCATAATATCATCATGTATCAATAAAAATGATTGTGCCATTTCTATGGATATTGACGCTTTTACTATATCCTCATCTATGTCCTTAAAGATATTATAACCCAGAATCATGATTACTGGCCTTATTCTTTTTCCGCCATTGAGGGTAAATTCTTGCAATTCCTCAACTACATTCCTTATTTCATCATCATCGCATTCCATAATTTTGTTTTTAAAATAATTTTCAAGTTCCCTGTTGACCTTTTCCCTGATCGAATCAAACTTTTTTGAATAATTATAATTGTCTATCAATTTATTGGTTATTCATAAACTATAATTAAGTTTTCTGGTATTTATTTTAACTTAATATTAATATATCACTTTTAAATATAAAAAAATGGCAGAAGATTATGTTTATAAAAAGGATGATGAGGCCGATGATTATAATGAAAGAGGTATTTCATATTTTAATGTTACACAATATGCTGATGCTGTTAAAGAATTTACAAAGGCAATTAACATTATAAAAACTGATCCGGACTTTTATCTAAACCGTGCACTGGCATTTTATTCGCTAAAAATGTACAATGAAGCAATTAAGGATTGTAAAAGCGCAATTACACTTGGTGAAAGCAGGGGGGATTACCACAATACCCTTGGATCCATTTATGACGACATGAAGAGATATGATGATGCTTTAAATGAATTTAACGAGGCAATAAAAATTGAATCGGATGTTCCCGATTATTATTACAATCGCGGGAATGTTTTTCTGGAAAAAGGTGAAACCAGCAAGGCAATGGATGATTATAACAAGGCTGTATCATTGAATAGTTCTGATCCCATATTTTTATATAAAAGATCTCAGTTATTAAAGGAATTAGAAAAATATGATGATGCCCTGAAAGATCTTGACCAATGCATAGCCATATCAAGAAATCCAGCTTACTTCAGAGAAGAAGCAAATATATATGAATTAAAAAAGGAGTATAAAAATGCTTATGTACAGATAAATAAAGCTCTTGAGGTATCTCCAAATGACATCTCATTGAAATCTTACAGATCAAAGCTGGAAAAACTACAATAACTATATTTATTAATTTCCATTAAGTAAGCATGAAAGCCATTACACTTTCGAAATACGGTCTGGAAAATTTGAATATAATTGATTTACCCGAACCAGAGGGCAATTTGAAAGTAAGGGTTACAAAAGCAGGTTTAAATCCTCTGGATTATAATTTGATAATTGGAAATATTGTATATGGTGTCAACCCATTTCCACATATACCCGGATCTGAGGTTCTGGGGATAGCCATGGATGATGGCAAAATTATAAGAAAAGGCGACAGGGTCATCGTTTATAACAGGATATTTGACAATTCATGCGAGATGTGCTATTCTGGTAATGAACACTTATGTTATAATGGGGGAATCTGGGGGGTTATTACAAACGGAGGGTATTCAGAATATATATCAATAGGGGAACAGAACTTATTCAAGGTTCCAGATAATATTGATGACAACACAGCAGTGAGTATAGGTATAGGTGCTTTAACATCGTACAGGTCATTAAAAAGGGCTAATCCTTCCGCAGGAAAAAAATTGCTGGTATATGGCGCTGGTAATACTGGAATTTTTACTGTGCAGCTAGCCAAATTGATGGGTTTAGATGTGTATGTTCTTTCGAGAAAACACGATCTGGAGAGATTTGGTATAACGGTATTCGACAGCATTCCAGATAATTTTCAGGCAGATATTGTTATCAATCCTCTTGGCGATGGCCTTTTGGCCAGTTCTCTAAAGCATGTAAAGAGGAGGGGCAAGCTGATAACATATGGTGTTTTAACTGGAAGAACCGGTGAGATAAATATAGCTGATATCTATACAAATGAAAAGGAGATCATTGGATCAACAGGTGGTTCCAGAGGGGAATTGTATGAATTACTGGATATATTAAAAAATCATAAATTCTATCTTCCGGTATACAAAGAATACAATATGTGGAATATTAAAGAAGCTTTATATGATTATCAGAACAGGAAAAGTGGAAGAATAGTTTTCAAACTATAAGTTTTTTAATGTTTTAATACTCTCTTCAATATTATTGTAAAAGATATATGATGCAGAAACCAGGATATCTGCACCATTATCAATGGCCATTTTGCCGGTAATATTATTTATTCCACCATCTATCTCTATCCTTGTTTTCAGATTATTTTTATCGATATAGGTTCTTGCTTTTTTTATTGTATCAAGTGAAGATTCAATGAATTTTTGCCCAGAAAATCCTGGATAAACAGACATTACCAGCAAAATTTCTGCATTGTCCATATATCTTGATATTTTATCAAAGCCCGTATTTGGATTAATTGTTATTCCATACCTTATATTTTCTTTCTCAAAATTTTTTATCAGTGTACCTATATCCACTGGGGATTCATAATGTATAAGCAAAACATCTGAACCCGCCTCAATAAATTTTCCGTAATACTTATCCGGCCTATTTATCATTAAATGTGCATCAAGTCTCATTTTTGTTGCCCTTCTTATGGCTTTAACCATATCTGGGCCCATTGTGATATTATCCACGAAATTCCCATCCATAACGTCAAGGTGAAATGAATCGGCACCAGACCTTTCACATTTTCTAATCTGTTCCCCCAAGTTCAATAAATCAGATGATATGATTGAAGGAGAAATTTCAATTTTATTCATAGAAAAGGTATTTAAAATAAAGATAAATGTTTTATGATTTAAATAAAAAATAATAATTTATTATTGTATATTTTCATCCACGGGTTCCGCGGTATCCTTATTCCATTTTCCAAAAAAGTATCCAAGTAAATATCCATAGACAATAACTCCAATTATACCTATGCCAACCGATGAAATATAATATGTTATTCCAAAGGTTTTTAAATTAAGCAATCCAATTCCAACATTGAAAATTAGCCATAATATTATTCCAAAAGATAATCCTTTCAAAATATTGGATTTTCCTGGCAATTTTTTATAAATATGACCAAATATAAATCCAAGTATAAGACCGATAATTAAACCGCCAAATATACCACCAATAATTGCTGTTTTAAGTTCTGTGGAATATAGTGATGCTGCGGTTAATCCGATGGATTTATCAGCTGATGTTATTAATGTTGAAAGAGACTTCATCACCTGTGTTTTATATACAATTAAAAGAGCATAACTTCCTATTCCTGATATAATGCCGTATATTACCCCGGCTATCAAACCCGCTTTTGCTCCGATTCCTCCATTACCCATAGATATTATAATATACGTATATATAAAAATATTTCTATGTGTTATATTATATATGTAACAATAAAACCATAACCATTTTATGATAAATTCAGAATTAATAATCGTCAAAGATAATATATTGCATTTTAATTTAACATTATTGAACTTGAAAATCTCTATTGAAAGGGATTAAAGAGAAATATCTATACAGAAAAAATATGAAATTGGTAATTTCAATTTACACTTGTGTATCTTAAATCAAAGTTTGATAACGCAAATAAGATCTTTTTATTAAGAACCTTTCTTTATAAGAGGGAAAGCATCATATAAATGAATACATTAAATACGTGTTTTAAATCTATGAATTCAGAGGTGTTTATTTGCCCCATGATGAAATTAAAAATATTACAAAACTTGAATTTAAATATCTATTAAAGTTATTTCCAGTATTTAGAAGGTTTTTGGGTGATAGGAAAAAATCCAAAAAAAATGAAGAATACGATTATAAAATAGAACAAAATGGAAGGAATGCAGTTAAATCGTTTATCGACCTTGGACCAACATTTATTAAGCTTGGGCAGGTATTATCTGCAAGGCCCGATCTTCTACCAAAAGAATATTTAAGGGCCTTTGAGGATCTTCAGGACAAAGTACCTCCCGATGAATTTACGTTTGCACGGGAGATAATAGAAAAAAACATGGGGAAAATAAACCAGGAATTCGAAAACTTTGATGAAAATGCAATATCGGGAGCATCTCTTGGCCAGGTCTATAGAGCCAGATATAGATCAACTGAAGTTGCAGTGAAGGTTAACAGGCATAATATAAACTTCATTATTAAAAGGGATTTAATAATAATAAAAAAACTTTTAAGGCTTTTTAAAAGATTTATTGATAATTATTTATATATAAGCATATCAAGCGTGATAGCTGATTTTTCTGCAAGAATTTATGATGAAACAAATTATTTTGTCGAATCTGAAAATTTAGAAAGGATCAAAAACAATGTAAGCAAATATGGTATAATCATACCCGATGTTTTATTTGTATCAAAAGAGGTTATAGTATTAACATATATAGAAGGAATAAAGGTTACAGATGTAAAGAAATTGAAGGAATCGGGAATAGATACAAAAAAGCTGGCGCATAAACTTGACCTTACGTTTATAAGGATGTTATTAAAAAACGACATATTTCATGCAGATCCACACCCTGGAAATATATCAATATCCTATAACGGTGATATCATACTATATGATTTTGGGATGGTCGGAAAACTGGATGATGATACAAGATTTTCACTTCTCAAGCTTTATGATGGATTAATTACAAAAGATCCTGATATCATCATTGATTCCCTGTTAGAATTGAATGCATTATCTCCCGCTGCAAACAGGGGCATAATAAGGAAGGCTATTGACCTGTCAATAGCAAATCTATCTGGAAGAAATGTTAACGAAATGAATATTTCAGAATTGTTGGAAATTGCAAACAATGTAATATTTGAATTTCCATTTCATCTACCGAGGGAACTTGTTCTTTATATGAGGATGTCCTCACTTTTAGAAGGAATATGCAAAACTCTTGACCCTAATTTTAAGTTTATTCTTGTGTTAAGAGATATACTTTACAAAGAAGGTATGCTAAATGAACTTTATAAAAAGGAGATGTCTGAATTTCTGTCAAAATCTATAATTTCCATAGAGAAAGGGCTCGATGTTTTGCCATTGCTTAAAAGAAAACTTGAAGAAAATGACCAGTTGGTAAACAGTAAAAACAACAATATACCATTGAGCATATTTTTATCAGCCATATTTGTATCAATGATATTCTATTCCCGTATACATCCAATTATTTCATATGTTATAATTGCAATAGATATAGTAATATTTGCAATGGTATTGAAAAATAAAAAATAGAAAATTTACTCGATTTTTACCGTTTTAACATTCTTTACCGGAATTTTCAAGGTTAGCAATCCATCGGTATACGTTGCAGTGTAATTAGCGTCATTGTCTATTTCCAAAGGAAGGGCAATTCTCTTAAATATCCTTTCAGGTCTCTGGTTTTCGAATACATTTCCTTCCGGCTTAATCTCTCTTTCAGCCCGAATAATAACTGCATTGCTTTCAACTGTAACTTTTATTTTATCCTTGTTGAATCCTGGCAAATCTGCTTCAATCGTTATTTCACCGTTATCTTCATACATGGTTATAGGTGGATACATAAATGTCATTATTTCTTTTGCCCTGTTATTCACATTTTTTACAAACTCTTCCGAATAAAATTTTAATGGCCTGTACATATTTTGTTATAAATTATCTGTACTAAAAGTTTATGTTATTTTTCCAAATACTTATTTTTCAGCCCATCAAAGTTTTTCATAATGTCATCCGCAATGCCATATGGATTTTTATCCAGTAATTTATTTTTATCAATACTCTCTATATAGCCCGAATATATTGTGAATATTCTTTCATTAATAATCTGGCGTATTTTTCTTATATTTCTTCTTTCAGTATTTTTATTATTCCATTTTAATATAAAATCAATAAAACTATCATAATTATCCAGAGTAATTGAATTCAGTCCTATTACTGGTGTATCAGGTTTATTGCTAATCTGCAATGATTCTGTAATGTCCTTTATGGAAATATAGGCATCTTCCTTATCCATTTTATTCATTATAAATACATCCCCTATTTCCATCATTCCAGATTTTACTGCCTGTATTTCATCTCCCAGGCCAGGGGCCAGTATTACACATGTTAGGTCAGCAACATTCATTATATCCACATCGGATTGTCCTGACCCCACTGTTTCAACAATAATGAAATCGCTTCCAGACGCTTCAAGTATTTTAATAATGTCCCAGGAATATTCGGATAACCCACCTTCATATAACCTATTTGAGGTGCTTCTCATATAAATATCATATTTGCTTAAATTTTCCTGCATTCTTATCCTATTGCCAAGTATGGAACCGCCTGAAAATGGACTTGCAGGATCAATGGCAAGAATGGAAACCTTTCCCTTTTTAGACAGCATTGGTGCCATGTTCCCTATTATTGTACTTTTTCCTACCCCGGGAGGACCGGTAATCCCAATAATTTTTGAATTGCCATAATCATATATTTTATCAATTATATCTTTTCTCCTTTCATCATCAGAATTCTCAACTATTGATATGGCTCTTGCAATACTTCTTTTATCCCCATTTAAAATACCCTTGACCAGGTCATTTATATTCATTTTCTCTCATTTTCCTTACTTCACCTGCCCTTTTTTTGACATGTTCAATAATTATATTCAATTTAGTTCCAGGCCCATAATTGCCGGTGATTCCCATTTTTTCAAGCTTTGGTTTGTCAATATCCGGTATTATACCACCGCCAACAACGGCTATATCTCTTATACCTTTTTTATTTAGTATATTCATGACATTTTTAAATGCGGTCATATGTGCCCCATTTAAAAGGCTCAATGCTATTACATCAACATCTTCATTTATTGCTGTTTCCACAACCTCCTCAGGCGTTGGCAATAATCCAGCATATATTACCTCCATACCTGCATCCCTGAATGCTCTTGCAAGGACAAATATACCACGATCGTGGCCATCAATTGCAGGTTTTGCCAACAAAATTTTAATTGGTTTTTCAGTATATTTTTGGCTCTTTCCATTCACCGAATATCTCCCTCCCAACATTTGATATTTCCTCTATGGTGGCGTAGTTTCTAACACAATCCATTAAATAGGGCATTAAATTGGTATTTTCATCCTCCATGGCAGTTCTGAGTTTATTCAGGGATTCTCTTACCTTTTTAGTATCCCTTTGATTTTTTATTTCCCTTAATTTCCTGATCTGGTTCTGTTCTGCTATATCTTCAATTTTCAGAATATTGATTGGTTTTTCGTCCTTCTCAATATATTTATTCACACCCACTATTGTATCCTCCATATTTTCAATCCTCAATTGTTTTTTATACGATGTTTCAGCTATTTCCTTTTGAATATAGCCCTTTTTTACAGCATCCAATATTCCACCAAGTTTTTCTATTTCAGAAAAGTATTTGTAAGTTTCTTCTTCCATTTCGCTGGTAAGCCTTTCAAGGTAATAAGAACCCCCAAGAGGGTCAATAACATCAGCTATTCCCGATTCCTCGGCTATAATATGCTGCGTTCTCAATGCAACCTTCACTGCCTCATCAGTTGGCAATGCCCATGCCTCATCATAAGAATTTGTATGCAAACTTTGCGTCCCTCCAAGAATTGCTGCCATTGCTTCAATCGTTGTTCTTATAATATTGTTTAGGGGTTGTTGCCATGTCAGTGTATAACCTGAAGTTTGTGTGTGAAATTTCAACTGCATACTTCTGGGATTTTTTGCACCATATTTTTCTTTCAAAACAGTTGCCCAAATTCTTCTTGCTGCCCTGAATTTTGCTATTTCCTCAAAGAAATTTATGGATGAATTGAAGAAAAATGACATTCTTGGGGCAAAATCATCTATATCCAGGCCAGCATCGATACCCATATCAATATAATAAAATCCATCCGCCAGTGTGAATGCAAGTTCTTGAACTGCACTTGAACCTGCTTCCCTTATATGATATCCAGAAACACTTATATAATTCCATTTTGGAACATTTTTTGTAGAATATACAAGCATATCCCTTATTAATCTTAAGTGTGCCTCAGGTGGATACATCCATTCCTTCTGGGCTATATACTCCTTCAATATATCTGCCTGTACTGTTCCAGCTATTTTTGTTAGCTCAACATTTTTCTTTTCTGCCAGTACAAAATACATTGCGGTTAGAATAGCAGCCGGTGCATTGATTGTCATTGATGTGCTTATTTTCGACAGGTCTATACCCTCAAATATCCTTTCCATGTCATATAATGAAGAGACGTTTACACCACATTTGCCTACCTCTCCAGCAGACCTACCGTTATCACAATCATACCCATATAGCGTTGGCATATCAAATGCTATACTTAGCCCTGTCTCACCATTTTTTATCAGGTATTTGAGCCTTTTATTTGTGTCATCCGGTGTGCCGAATCCCGAGAACATTCGCATTGTCCATGGCCTTCCGCGGTACATATTTGGATAAACTCCCCGTGTGTAGGGATATTCGCCTGGATAACCAAGTGCTTTATCAAAATTATCCGGCAAATCTTCCTTTGTGTATAATTCTTTTATTTTCATATATGAAGAATTTGTATATCCCTTTTCCTTATAGCCGGTTTTTTTATTCCACTCTGTTAAGGTATTGTTTTTCCACATTTCATAATCATTATTTTTCTTGAACGATTTTTCTATTTCATTAATTTTAGCATCCCAAAACGAATCAACCATAATTGCTTAATTCATAGAAGGATTAATATTTTTCTTTTGTTTCATATGTATTGAATTGTATACTGAGTTTTGAAATTCATTAAAAAAATACCACCTCCTCATAATAAGAAATAACTATCTCCATGAAATAATGGGAATTTTGGTAAATATTAAGAAGATTATTTTATGCTTAATTTTTTTAAAATATTTGTTATATATAGAGCATTTATTCAATAATATCCTTGAGTTTAACTGCTTTGCCATCTTTTTCAACCTTGGAATTAAGATCATACTCGGTATTTATTGCAAGTTCCCTTCCCTTAATAGGTATAAGAAAATATGCACGCTGTTCATTTTCCCCAAGCAAAATAAGTTTCCTCTTGGTCTTTTTCCCTGTTTTTTCATCCATGTAAGAATATATTATAAATTTTCCAGAATCCTCATAGATTCGGTCTTCAATTTTGCCATTTTTTGTTTTTGTTGAATATTCTTTGTCCATGTATCATTCAAGCAAAATAGGTATAAAAATTTATTTTATATTTTTTCTATTGTGCCAATAAATAATTAAAAATAACGTATTATAGAAATAAATGTTAAAATTACGTTATATAAATTAAAAAAATAATATTATTCGTTATAAAATAAAAAAAAATATAAATTAAAAATGTTTTTATAAATGAAAACAATGTATATGATTGTAAGGTGTAATTATGGAACAAATTGAAAAAGAATCCGTAAAAGTTGTAGACCCGGATACAAATAAAATTGTTGTTGTAAGAACATACATGGGGAGACCTTCAAAATTGAGCAAAAAAAATATGAATGCATTGCAGGAATCCATTGAAAATATTAAAATATGTACAGTCAGTGAAGTGCAGAATTATATTAGGGATAAATTTGGTGTTGCATATTCATCCAAGGAAGTCAGGGAAATTTTGAAAAAATTTAATTTGAATTATTATCCATTATTGAGAAAATATACATTTGAAAGTTATTACAGGGAAAAAATAATGAAAAAATTTGAATTTTAAATATATATAGAAATATCATCCTTTCTATTAACCTAAAAAAGATGATTTTTTATTCAGGATAAACAATTGTGAAATACATATTTTAACGGGTTTTATATGAACATGCCATTTAAGAATTAGATAAATTTGTGAGTTTTTAGAAAAGGCCTATAATAAATATATTATAGCACTTTATATTTTATGGAAATATGGATATGAAGTCATATCTTTCTATGCATTTTGTTGTTGTGGGGCATCGTGGTTTACCATCTACATATATTGAAAATACATATACATCATTTGAAAAAGCTTTTGAATATACTGATGTCGTGGAGCTCGATGTCCATCTGTCTAAGGATAATCACGTTTATGTTATCCACGATTTTAATTTAAAAAATATAACCGGTTTAAACAAGGTTGTTGAAAACTTAAAATCATATGAAATAGATGAAATAAAAATTGAAAATGAAAACATTCCTTCACTGGAATATATCTTAAAAAATTTTCCGGATAAATACTTTTTTATAGAATTAAAATCGATTGACGATTCTGGAAATCTGGTCAAGAATGACATTGAAAAGGAAACCATAAAGGTGATTAAAAAATATAAAATGGAAAATCACGTATGTGTAATATCATTCAACCCCTATTCGTTGAGAAATATGCATATTCTGGATAGGAACATTTTTCTCGGCCTTGATTATGCAGATACATCCGAAAAATATATGGGCAAAATAAAATATGAAGATCTTAACGAACTGGGAATTTCAGTATTTCTGCCAGAATACAATACAAAAAATTTGCAGGATTTTGTTAATTTAAAAAATGAAGGCATTTATGTTATTCCATGGACCGTTGATGATGAGAAATCTGCAAATGAAATAAATTCAAGCAATCTAAATGGCTTTATAACAAATAAAGTTGATATTTTGTCAAAATTTCATAAATAATTGAGTTAAAAAATGAAAATAATGAATTTTCGAAATAATATATATGGGTATTTTGAATTATGAATTTTTACACGTTGTTTTTATTAATATTTTTACGGATATAATAGTGTTATATTCATTTTTATTTCACTGAATTTAAATCTCCTATATTCCAGTCTATTGTCAAAAAATAACCACAATATCTTCAATATTTATGGCAATCATATTGATAAACAGAACATGCGAAAATATATATGAAAAGTTATTCTAATTTAAATGATATTGAACTTATCACCAGAACGTTAAATGTGAAAATCTTTATTGAGGCTGATACCATAATCCATCAATCGTGCTTTAACCATTAATTCTGTATGCTCAAGAAGATTGTATTTCTTGGAATGCATATCTGTTCCTGTTGTTTTTGATATATTTCGCATACAGTTTTCAAGGTCTTTCTGATATTAATCAATCATAAATTAAAAATCAAATCATAGAATAAAAATGTCATGGGTAAGACAAAATTTAAGTATGGAAAAGTTATATAAAAATAAATGTATAGAAAAAGATTTAAAAAAGAGCAAGAAAATGAAATAAATATAAAAATATCTGATGTGTTATTCTCTTTTTTATTTATACTTACTATTATCTCATTGCTATCATTTTTAATGCCATCAAATAATTCTAATGATAACCAAAAATTATATAATAGGAATGAACAGGATATTTCAAGTGTATATGGAGGTTTACATGGAAAATATGAAGTCTATGACCACTTTTTTTGGACATCCACTCTTATAGGTGAGGGTAATTTTTGCAATAAATTATCACTTAATTATAATAGAACCCAAGTTAGTAATGTACAATGGACATATTGGGCAAAGGCCTGCAATCCTAGTGGAACAGGACCATCCGGTCCATTATCGTGCGTAAGTTATAATGGTCCCTATTCAGTTCATGGTAAAACAGCATATAGCGCATCTTTCAATCCTGTCTATACTACATCAACCGTTTACGGTTGCTATACCGGCAGATATTATAGTAATGTTGTTGGATGTGATAACGGTATTGTCCATGGAAAATTTGTATATTTTAATACTTTTCGATACAATAATGCATTAACTGATATGATCAAATCTATACTGGACCAGGGTGAAGAATAATTAAAATAATTGTGTGAAATTATGAAAAAAAATAAATTTAAACTATTATTTAGTATTATTGTGATTATTTTGCTCTTTACAATATTGTTCTCGCCAAGTGTATATGAAGAGGTTAAAAAAAGCTCTTTACTTCCAAGTATACATAAAAAAAATTTTTATGCCTGCTATTTATTTAATACTGTTGAAACATATCTTTTCAATGATTCAAAATATACAAAAACATTTTATAATGTTACGGATAATAATACAATTCCAGATATAGGATTTTGTGGAGGAATTAGAATCCAATATTATAATTCATCATACTTCTACTTAAAAACTGTATTTATATCTGAAATAAATAATTCATTAAGATATATAAATACACAGTATTTTAGTTATAACTCAAGCGTTGGACAATTATTTTTTAAAAATAAAGTAATTAAATCGGGAGAAATTTTAAACTTTTCAAATGGTACAATAGGTACAGTTGCAAATAAAAATTATCCATACGGTATTAATATATTTTCAAAAGAGGGGGTTGTAGAGCCAGAGAACATTTTAATACATAATATTAAATATAATCATCATAAAGTGGAATCCTGTTTTTCGTATGCACACACACCATCAAATAATAATATATTAGTATCAATTGCGTATTCTGGGGCATTATATCCAATTACAAAAATATTTCCTTCTTATAATAACTCTTACGAATTAATTCTATCATTAAATAATACAAATGTTAATTTAGAACCATTGGATTTATGGTTATATTATATTGCTCCAAATATTTTTAATGCTATTCTAATTATTATTTTTGCCATACCGGTATACGGATTTACAATAATTTCAGCTAAAAGGAGGAAATAAAATGCCATGGTTTGAAATACATAATATAACAAAAAAATATAATGAAATTGAAGCGTTAAAAGATATAAGTTATTCATTTGATAAGAAGATTCTTGGCATTATTGGCCCAAACGGTGCTGGAAAATCTACATTAATTGGAATTATAGAGGGATTGATTATGCCAACAAACGGTGAAATAAAAATTTTTGGAAAATCCAGTATAAGGGATTATTTATATATACATAGCGTTGCAGGATTTATACCAGAAAAACCTGCTTTTTATCAATGTACTTATGTACGAGATTTTTTTAACCAATTAATATATAATTTTAATATAAACGAAAATAATGTTAAAAGAATTATTAATAAATTCAAAATTGAATATTTAATGAATAAAAAATTATTACAACTTTCAAATGGAGAAGCCCAGATAATATGGATTGTTGCCTCATTATTAAATTCAAAAAAACTTATAGTAATGGATGAACCATATTCTAATTTGGATTATTGGAAAATAAATAAATTAATGGATATATTAAAACAGGAAATAATAAGTAGTGATTTAAGGGTAATAATAACAACCCATAGAATAGATGAAATTGTTGATTTTGCTGATGAGATACTGTTTATAAAAAATGGCAAAAAATTCTTCTCTGAAAGTATCGATCATATAATGAATAAAAATAAAGTAATATCTATATTTTCCAGAAATGTAAAATCTATTTCCCAATTTTTGAACGATAAAGGTATTGAAAATAAAATAGACGGTTCAAAAATAAATTTGGAATTGTCAAATAAAAATATAAGTGCAATTTATTCAATGCCTTATGATATAATTAAATCAATAATAAAAATTGAATTTATCAATATAGATAATATATTAAAAGGTAATGATTTATAATGATAAAGAATAATAATTTAAAATTATTTTACAGTGAATTGAAATATATTTTTAGATTTCCTTTTCCAGAAATATTATTTTCAATAAATTTTATCATCATGATATACCTTTTTAAAACTCCACAGAGTGTTAATTTTTATTTTATTACTTATAATTATTATGTATATACATATATAATTAAAAACGTATTAAGTATATTTCTATTATTGGATGTGATTTATTCTGTTATAATATCCATAAAATTTTCCTTGCAACTATCAGATGGCTCAATTTCATCCTATATGTTATTTCCCATAAACAAAAAATATTTTTTATTATCAAAAATTATATCATTATATATATTGGTTATATTATCAGAAATGCTTTCATTTATTCTTTTTATTTTAATTGCAAATATAAAATATATAAATATATTTTACACATCTATAAATATTTTAATATGGTCATTTTTTACTATTTCTATTGCAATATATATATCTTTACTATTAAAAAATATTTCTTCCGCTATAATAACATTATTTATATGCATATATCCAATATATTTTTCGACGTTTCCAAATTTATTTCAACATAATTATTATATGAAAGGAATTATATACGGACCTGCTGTACTTAATTTTATAAAATTTAAGGATTTTTCTAATTCAATAATTTATCTTTATTTATCAATAATTACAATTTTATTTATATCTTTAATAATTATTATTCTTTCTATAGGCCTTTTTACAAAAATTGAAATGAGGGGAGGCAAATGAAAAAGACAATATTAAAGAGAATATTAATAATTATTATTATAATACTATTATTATCAATAACATTCTATTATTTAAAGGTTCCAAACAATCAGGTGATAAATTTTGATAATAGCCAGAGTTTTATATCATACTCAAACAAAATAAAAATTTGCATATATAATGATTTTAAAAATGGTTCAGGTAAATTAATAAATTTAAATATATCATTTAAATTAATCAATTCTTTAAATAAGGTGGTGTTAATAAAAAATAATATTACCTTACATGATTTTACAGCATACTCTAAAGTAATTTATATACATCCGGGATATTATACATTATTATTTAGTTACAATTTTTCAAATTATACATCCAGTTACAGTGGAATATTGATTAAAGAACTTTTTTTATATAGACCTTATTTCATACTATATCCCTTATACTTTGCATTATCATTCAGTACCTTAATTTTAATGTTAACAACCATCTATGATAAAAAAAAATTATCACAGTGAGCGGGAAAACCCACA
>JAKBQY010000019.1 GCA_021835025.1 Thermoplasmata archaeon
GTTATAGCATATTTAAAGGGCCCCAAAACTGTTATTAATATCAGGGCAACCCCTATGATGGAGATATCATACCCATCAAGAAATGTTCCAGCTACAGACAACAAAGTTATTCTGTAATGTACAGGTTTTGCTTTCGCATCGTCCAGCGCGGAATAATTATCATTTTTTTCATTATCCATGGAGAAAAATATGTGATAAATATAATAATATAACTCATATATAAAATATATGGAAATGTAAGGAATATAGAATATATAGTGATATATATAACTGAATTCTCCTTTCTATGGTATATTGGCGCCGCTATGGATAGGTAAAACTTTATCTGCTGCTATTGTCTCTGAAATATATAATATAGGACAGTTTGATTCATACATTAAACTGGAATCACATAGTTGAACTTCACCTGATATAAAGGGTTCAGCTGGAAAGAATACAACAATGTATATTACAAAGATAAGGAATCCACATCTTCCACACACGGTATACGAATCTGCATTTTCTTTCGTTAAGAGTAATTCTATAGAGTTTGTATAGATATACAAAATGGAAATAAAAAAAGGGAAGAAACGTGAACAAGTTTATATAAATGTGGGTAGGATGCTTCTTTACCATGTATTTACCATAATGAATAATCACAAGCCATATCTGTAAAGATTGCCGAAAATAAGCATTTAACGGATAAGATACTAACAATAAACAGTAAATAAAAATCCTCTGATGGGTGATTATATTTCGTATTCCTGTGGCCTATACTAAATCGAAAATTCAATGTTTATCCATAATAAATGTCATTTATTTTTTTCATTAAATCTTTATTGCCCGATAATAAAATCCCATTTTTAATTATTTCATATATTATTTTTCTTTTTTCTTTACTCATATTCAATATTTCATTCAGTGTATATAACCTTGGTTCTATATCCACTGGCATATCAGTATCCATGAAATCGATAATATTCAGTCTAGATTTTGTTATAATTATTATATCTGCATCTGAAAAAGGCGTATAATCTCCCCTTGCAAGGGAACCTATAAGTATGGTAAGCAATGATCCTTTATTTTCACATTTTATTCCATATTCTTTTAACTTATACATTATTAAATTATAATCAAGTTTGTATATTTTTGTAACAGAATTCGTAAATTTCTCGGGCATAATTTAAACACCTCCTTGCATCCTCTATAGAATAATATTCATATGGTGATCCTTCAGTATAATAATCTGGATACCTTGAACCGATATACACCCTATCAAGTTCCTTTGATTTTTCTATAATTTCATTATCTATGTTAAATACATCAAGCTGTGACAACATTCTCGATATTGAATGGCTCCAGATCTCCCTGTTTAATGAATGATAAAGAGCCTTGACAGCTTTCTCTGCACTCTGCTGAGCTGCAAAACACGCCCATTCATATTTTCCATTGTTCATAGAATCCTCTGACTCTTCCAGGTCTCTTTTGGATTGATTAAGCCAATCGGCAGATCTTGATGGCATTATATTATAATGATTAATATATTAATAATAATTTCTATGATTTTATTCCGTTAATATTATTTTACGTTTATGATTTAATAGACCCATGAAATATGCTTCAAAAAGTATTTAGTGCTGTGAACTATCTCACGCTAAAGCTGTGAAGTCCCCTATTTCAACCACAAAACTTGAGTGCACATGTGGAATAGTGTTTAGGTATTCCAACATGCAGGTAAAGACTTTAGTGCTCATAGAAGTGTGTTATTTTATTTTTACATCATCCATTATTCCTCATATTGCTGATACCTGAATTCTTCTCTCCCATCTTCTGATAAAATATAATTATGAAATCACTTTGTTTCGAGGAGGATTTGCTTAATATTATTTAGCCTTGTCAAGTTCGGATGGGATATATCCATTTTCAATTCGTAGGATATGTGTGCCTGTGACTTTCTTCGTCCCTGGTTTCGTGGATATATTTGTTAATTTTACCTGATTTCCCAGACATGATTCTGTTCCCTGATATATCTATTTACAACTTCCAGTGTTACTAAACCGTAGAAGAATATCTATCAATAAAATGACTTGTGGACTTTATCAACTGTGACATCTCCATGTACCAAAAAAATACAATACAAACTTTCACGTTTCATACACATCGAAGGTTCGGCGGCTTTCATGTTGTGGGATTTCCAGCTCATTATGTTAAATTTTTTTAAAATATTTTATGGTAAAAATCGTCCTACTTTATTGGTGTTTCCTCATTCATTGTATTTTTGCTTTCATTTTTGCCTTTAGATGCCACTATTGATGTTGTTATTATAAGTATTGCCACTACTATCATTGCAAGCCCTATCGCTTCTGGAATCCAGAATAGAGTTAGTGTATATGTTAGAACTCCGAAGGCACCAAGCACAGTTCCACCAAATATGAAATATAGAACTGTCTTTTTTCCAAACTCGATCTCGGAAAGATAGTACATAAATACCAGAAGTATACCTGCAAGCACAGGCATGAGGAAGAAAGCAAATAACAGGTGCCCGTCGATAAATGCCATATCATAGAGATATCCTGGTCCACCCGTTGGTGGCACGCCTGGAGATCCAAAACCATAATATGTTTCATTAAATTCCATACTATAACCAATACCTATCATAACGGCCATTGTTGCTACCCATGTAAATATTTCCGCCATCTGAGTGAGCCTTTTAATTCTTTTGGATGAAAGTGCATAATACAACCCTATTATAGATATTAATGCTCCAGCTCCTACTATACCGGTTTGGCTATCGTCAAGTGCGAGTCCATTCATATCCCCCGTTCCAAAGGGAGCGATTGTTGGTATTGCGTAAGTTCCAAAGGATGATATAATGTATAAATAGGCCATTGATATTGTTCCAAAAACGGCTATTAACATTCCGACATTTACTATATTTCTCTTCCATCCCTTTATCTTTCCATAACCGAAACTAATCACGGCCAAAGCTACAATTCCACCCATAACTGAAGGCAACATTTCATGGGAATGTGACGTTATTAAATTTCCAAGAAACGTTTGCAGGCCCCCCAATTTAACAACATAACCATTGAAGAATGGTATGGAGGAGTAACCATATAAGCTTCCATATTCATAAACCATACCCATAATTGCGGCAAGTCCTGCAGAAAATGTGGCAAAAAGAATAAGAATATACGCACCCCATATAGATTTGAATTTTTCCTTCTCCTTAAATGGGAAAATTATCAGTGATATGAAAAATAGAAGGGCAACTACAACCATCCAGAAATCCCTGATCGCCTGTAAAATATAATCTGCGGTTTGTGTTGATGCTGGATAAAAGAATACCATACCGAGGAGAGTAAGCAGGAGTACGGGATAGGTGCTGAGGTTAACTGTTTTTTTAATAAAACTTTCAAGATCCAAAATTGTTGTGGTATATAAAATCAATAGAAAAGCAAATGGAATCATGACAGTATGGTAAAAATTTATCATGTCAAAAGTGAAATCACCAAGCTTGAACCACGATACCCCTGGCAGAAGAGGGCTGATTATCAGGAAAAACGTTATGAATATCAATATAGCCTCAAAATTGTATTTTTCGTTAAGAAAAAATTTAAAAATTTCCTTTTGTTTAAATGACTTAATATTCATCATTAAGTTTATTATTTGTTTATTATATATTAATGTTATTTATTATATATTAACATATATTTTTATATACCAATTTTCATGTATTTTGGATACGTAATTAGATATAATGTTGTATTCCTAAAGTACGGGATAATAAGTTCATCACACAAAAATAAAGGCCATAAAAATATAATTAAAAGTGTAAAAATTACAAAAACAGGGTATAATTTAGAGAAAATTTTATATGGGAATGCACGTTTAAAGTGAGATATTAAATACAGAAATTCCAAGTTTTCTTACAAAAAGCTTAATAAACATGTTTACAATAATAAAACTATGAAAGCAACGATTTCACATATAAAGGCAGATATAGGTAGTCTTCCAGGTCATAGTATTGTATATCAACCTGTAGTAGACCAAGTGGAAAAATATGTAAAAGAGTATGGTCTTGAAACCTCCTTAATTTCTGATTATAGAATATCGCATATAGGAGATGATGTCCAGATAACAATGGCCCACACAAGGGGAGCCGATAACCCGGAAATCCATGAACTGGCTTGGAATGCATTTAAATCCGGAACTGAAGTTGCAAAAAAAGCAGGCCTTTATGGTGCTGGACAGGACCTTTTAAAAGATGCGTTTTCAGGAAATATAAAGGGTATGGGGCCAGGAGTTGCAGAGCTTGAAATAACTCCACGAAAGTCTGAACCTTTTATAGTGTATATGATGGATAAAACTGAACCAGGAGCATTTAATTATCCCATATATAAGATGTTTGCAGATCCTTTCAGCACGCCCGGCCTTGTAATAGACCCAAACATGCATATGGGATTTAAATTTGAGGTTTGGGATATATACAATGGCAAGAAGGTATATCTCTCATTGCCTGAGGACACATACGATCTTCTGGCATTAATAGGATCAAAGGGGAGATATGTAATTAAAAGAGTTTTTACGAAACCAGAGCATGAGAAGTTGCCGGATGAAAACGTTGCCGTGATTACCACCGATAAATTATCCTTCATAGCGGGGGAATATGTGGGAAAGGATGACCCCGCAGGAATAGTAAGAATACAATCAGGACTTCCTGCTTCAGGAGAAGCCCTGGAACCATTCGCAAACTCCTATCTTGTTTCAGGATGGATGAGAGGATCCTTCAATGGCCCAATGATGCCTGTTGGAATGAATAATTCTATGATGTCCAGATTTGATGGTCCTCCAAGGGTCATGGCTCTTGGCTTTGTTCTTAAAGATGGAATATTACACGGGCCTGAGGACATGTTTGCGGATGTTGCTTTTGACTTTGCAAGGAATGAAGCACTTCAGATGGCGAATTACATAAGAAGAATGGGAGTATTCGAACCACATAGACTTCCTGATGATGATATGGAATACACAGCGTTGCCAAAAATACTTGAAAAACTTGCGCCAAAGTTTGAAAAAATAGAAGATGCTAGCCAAGAGAAGAAAATTAAAATACATAAATAATTTCTTTACTTTTTAAAAAAATTTTTTTATAACAAAGTTAAAATATCCTTTTTAAATATTGATGCGTGAAATAAAATGCCATTTCCAGAAGCTATTGAAAGAAGATTAAACAGAAAAATATGCATGCGATGCTATGCCAGAAATTCCATTTATGCAGAGAAGTGTAGAAAGTGCGGTTACACTGGCTTAAGAGTAAAATCAAAGGAGAGAAAAAGTGCAAAGTGATTTGAAGGCTGCAGTCCTTCGTATGGAAGGAACAAACAACGAGGAGGAGGCTTTTTACTCGTTGAAAAGATCAGGGTTTGTTTCGGATTATTTGCACATTTCCGAACTAACGTCCGAAAAAAAACACTTAAACGATTATGATTTAATTTTCATTCCAGGTGGTTTTTCATCCGGAGATTATGTAAGGGCAGGTGCATTATTTGCTGCCAGGCTAAGACCATTCTTAAAGGATGTCAAAAGATTCAACGATTCAAAAAAATTAATCATTGGCGTATGCAATGGCTTTCAGGTTTTAAGCGAATTAGGGTTGCTGCCAGATACAGACAATACAGAAAACAGAACGATGGTTTTGGCAACAAATGAGTCGGATAAATTTGAATGCAGATATACATATATAAAATATATATCAAAAAACAAAATATTCAAAAAATATTTTGAAAATAAAATTTTTCAGGTTCCTGTGGCTCATTTGGAAGGGAGGGTTTTATTCAAAAATGATAAAATTCTTGATGATGTCGTGGAAAATGGCCAGATATTATTTAAATATACCAATTACAATGATACTGATTCGTCGTATCCATGGAACCCAAATGGTTCAGTGATGGATATATCATCGTTGACAAATAAAGAGGGAAATATAATAGGCCTGATGCCCCATCCTGAAAGAGTGTACTATAATTATCAAATGTCTCCGGATGGCAATACCCATGAAAAAGGCACGGGAGAATATTTTTTTAGATCCTTATACGAATACACAAGAGACCTTGTTGATTGATATAAATGGTACAATTTTAATATGCTATTTTTTCCCCTTATCGCATTAGACTTATCACCCACAATCGTTAAAATAGGGCTATTTAATTAATTGATTTTTAATTTCTCCATGTTTTGATATAATATCATTCAATAAAATTCTGGCATTTCTATGGTATTCTTTCAGGGATGTGTCGTTAACTATCATGTAATCTGCAAGGGAAATAACCTTTCCAATTCCCCAGTTTAATTCCCTGTTGTCCCTTTTTTTTAATTCATCCTCATTGTGGACATCATCCTCCCTGTCCCTTTTTAGAACTCTTGAAAGCCTATCACTTTCATTTGCAAAAACAGCTATTACTATAACATTTTTATAATTGTTTTTAAAATATTCCAATTCCTCAAAATTTCTTAACCCATCAACAATGGTTATATCTGGATTTTCTATATATTTTGATGTTCTTTGTGCCCATATACCCATTCCATATATTTTCCTTTCTCCTGAAGCATAGGATCCTATTGAAGCATCGTCAAAATTTATATTGTTTTCACCGGCATAGCTTTTAACAGTATTGCCCATATGGACATCAATGAATCCCAGGGATCTTGCTACACCGACAAATTCATCCTTTCCTGAACCCGGCATGCCCGTGATAATTATCATATTCATCCAAAGATAAAGCCCATACCTTCCTTGGAACTATTTTCTTCATTCTTTATTTTTTCGTATATTTTCTGTGCTTTTTTATCGCCAAGCTCACGGAGTTTTGATTCAGAAATTTCATCAACCCGTTTAAAAATATCCTCAGACCCTTCTATGATAACTATGTAGGATGAAGGATAACCATAGTCTTCACCATTTTTGTACTGTATTGATTGCCTGCCAAGGATATCATCATTCAAAAGCTTGTCAAGTATTTTATTTTCAGTTTTTTCCAATTCATACACTTTGAACATTGTTTGTATATTGTTCTATTTTATTAAAGATTTTTTATTCTTTATAGTCGAAATACTCATCAAAATTTGTTCTTAATTTAGTCTGCTTGACTATCTTTGAGCCCTGAAAATTGTTGAATGCTGAATCCTCCATTATATATGATTTTATATTTTCAATTGAACCCATGACCTTTATGAACTTAGTCCTTCCATATCTGCCCAGGCTTCTTGTGTTGGTTGCTATTAAACCAAGGTCCTCCAGATCGTTCAATAAATCAGATATTCTCCTCATTGTCAGTGGCTGGAATCCAAGTTCAAGGCTTATATTTTTATAATTCTCATAGATTTCTCCGGTAACTGTAAGTTCTGAATCCGTTTCCTGCGTCAGGGAAACACTTAATAATACCATTTTCGAATGTATGGGCAAAGTTTTTATTGACTCCTTTAAAATATTCATTTCAAATTTATCCCTGGCGTGGAAAACATCCTCTGCATTTACCTTATTTTTCTGATCACGCAAAACATTGTCTATTGCTATTCTCAATAAATCTATGGATTTTCTTGCATCCCCATGCTCCTGTGCTCCAAGAGCTGCACAAAGGTTTATTGCCGAATCATCTATAAATTCCTTTTTAATTATCCCCTCTATCCTGAAATTCAGTATATCCTTTAATTCTATTGCGTTATATGGCGGAAATATAACGCTTTCCTGATTCATCCGGCTCTGCACTCTTGCATCCAGCCTGTTTATAAATGAGGCCTCATTTGTTATGCCTATTATTGATGAATTTGAATCGGCAACTATCTTTAAAATAACATAAAGTGCATCGCTTCCGCTTTTCTGAATCAATTTGTCTATTTCATCGAGGATAATTATAGTGTATCTATTGGATTTTTTTAATCTCCTTATAAGCTCAAAATATATTCTGTCAAGTGGGAGGCCAAGTGCGGGAATTTGAGTTTCACCCACATTTATCGAATTTATTATGTATACCAGTATTGAATATTGGGAATCATAAATCTGGCAGTTAATATATATTGAATTCAACTGGCCGGAAACCGCCTCAGATAGCATATTCGTTACATAGAGAATGGAAGAAGTTTTTCCTGACCCCGATTTTCCATACAACAATATATTTGAGGCAATTCCGCCATTTATTATGGCGCCAAGAATTTTGGCTATTGAATTTATCTGATTTTCTCTATGGGGAAAGTTATCCGGTATATATGAACTGCTTAATCGTTTAAGATCGCCTATGACGTAATCATTATTTTTACTATATTTCAGAAAAGGATTGTCCATAATTATCAGATAATAAATAGCTATGTATCCCATATACTAAAATATTTTTTTACTGACTTTTTTACTGACTGTTTTACCGATAGATTAATTAACATCATAGGGCATTACACTTTTCCCTACGTGTTTTTCGAGCATTCCAACAAGGTAAATTGAGCCTGTTACCAGAATGCAGGAGGATTTTTTTATTCCATATTCATATGCTTCTATAGGGTCGTTTATTATTTTTATTTCCCTGAACATTGTGTATACCAATTTCTTTATTTCTTCGGGATTCATTGCCCGCTCAGGTTCATCTGGTATTGTGAGTATAACTTCATCAGATAATTCACTTATAATTGAAAAGTATGAATAAACATCCTTATCTGATAGCATGCCGACAATTAACAAGGGTTTTTTATTCACAATATTTTTGAATGAATTCACCAACCCATGTGCAGCTGGCGGATTATGAGCCGAATCCATTATCACAAGAGGGGCCGTGGATATCACATCAAATCTTCCTGGCCAATTTGTTTCCCTGATTCCATTAATAATCATGGCCTTATCAATACCACCACCCAATGCCTCAATGGCACTTATGGAGGATGCAATATTTTTTATTTGATATAAACCTGTATTTTTTGCTTCTATATCATACTCATCTTTTTCCGTTTTCATTTTGAATCTTATACTTTTTAAATCATAATTTATATCCGATATTTTGCAGTAATCTTCAATTCTTATCAGCTTTGAATTCCTTATTTCGCATAATTTTTTTATCTCCCGTACTACTTCTGGCTTATTATCAAGCAATACCACAGGTTTACCATTCTTGATAATTCCACCTTTTTCATAGGCTATTGATGTTAAAGAGCAGCCGAGTTGCTGGAAATGCTCATATCCTATCTGTGCTATTACACTTACCTCAGGATTTATGATATTTGTTGAATCCAATCTTCCACCAAGTCCAACCTCTATGGAGGCATAATCGGCTTTTTTATCGGAAAAATACTTAAATGCCATAACCGTTGTTGTTTCAAAGAATGTTGGATTTCTTCCGATCTTTTCAAGACCTTTTATGTAATCCATATTTTCTTCCATGAATTTCTCTATATATTCATCATCTACCATTTCCTTATTGAATACTAATCTCTCATTGAAGTTTATCAGATGCGGAGAGGTATATAATCCCGTATTGTATTTCTGCCTTAAAATACTATATATATAGGTTGAAATTGAGCCTTTTCCATTAGTTCCCGCAACGTGTATGCTTCTGAAATTATTCTGTGGATTCCCCAGATGATCGGCAAAGTGCCTTGTTGCCGTAAGATCGAGCTTAATGCCAAACCTTTTCATGTTGTATAAATAATTTAAAGTATCCTCTATCATTTATATGGCTATGTTAATCGTATATTTATAGTAAGTTATAACAAAATATCCAGTAGTTAAGCTCATATAAAAGCCCGAATTTGAATATATTTCTTTCTTCAAAATATAATTCTTTATTCCTTAATATTTCAAAATATTTTTTCGTAATATCGGTATATTCTTTCGATTTATAAAAATTAAACCAGAACCGAAATTTATTGCCCGTTGCATCGGAATTTTTGGCAATATATTCGTATGACCACTGGCATGGAAACATTGATATCATACCTATGTATTCGTTTTTTTCGGACCATCTTGTTAAATGGTTTATGTATGAATATGTTGTATAATTAATCATATCCTCATTTATATCTTCCTTTTTGATTTTATACATTTCAAGCATTTCTCTGTGAAATACGGGCTCCTCACTTCCAATCATCTCATAAAGCGATTTTATTTCCATATTTTTTGCATTTTTTTTAACTGTATCTCCGGCTTTCTTGTAATATTTTAAATATATATCGTCTTGTATTAAATAATGCCTGAATTTTTCGTCATTAAGTCCTCCTGTTTCCATTTCCCTTATAAATTCTGTGTCCATGATGCTTTTTATTATACTCTGGATTTCATCCGTTTCTATATACTCCTGAATATTCATATTTTACAAATTGAAAAATATTATATATTTTTATTCCCTATAATTTTACTCCGCTATCCCATTATCAGAACATATTTTTCTAATTTAATCATCTTTAGACTTACATACCCATCGTTTTATGATGGCACTGAATCCGTTTCCATGCACATTTATACCTGAAACGCATTTTTTGAAACCCTAAACATAAAATCTTCAGGAAATTTCCTTATTGTAAAAACAATATTATCCAAGATGATTGAAATTTTTAATTTAAATTTATTTTTCTCCAAGAATTGATATATATGCTTCCTCCAAATCAGAGCCGGATGATTCATATGATATTACAGGTGCTATCTCCATGGCACTTTTGAGTATACTTGCACGTTCATCTTCCTTCCCTGAATATTTTATTGTTGCAGTCCTATCCTTTACATTTATAATGTTGTAATTTGATTTTAACTGTTTCAGCATATTGTCATCGATGTTCTTTATGAATTCAATTTTGACAGCGTTTGTATTGAATTCCCTTGTTATCTCATCCACCTTTCCAGACTTTAAAACCTTCCCCTTGTTTAGGAATATTACATCATCGCATGTTTCAGATACCTCGGAAAGTATATGGGAGGAAAAGAATACGAGCTTATCTTTTTTCAATTCCAATATAAAATTTCGGAATATTTTTCTTTCAAATGGGTCAAGGCCGGTAGTTGGCTCATCGAGTATAACTATATCTGGATCTGGAATCAATACAGCAGCAAAGACAACTCTCTGCCTCTGGCCCTTTGATAATTTCCCAATTTTGCTATCCAGGGGTGGTAATTTTAACGCATCAAAATACTCATCTATCTTTTTATTTATTGTGCTTTTATCAATACCCCTTAACTCGCCTATGAATTTTAAGGAATCGCTGACTTTTAAATATGGATACGGCAGTGGAGTTTCTATCATGGATCCAACGCCCAATAATGCTTTTTTCGGGTGTTTATTCACATTTATGCCATTCAATTCTACTGTTCCCTTGGAAGGCCTGAGCAAATTTGTCATTACCTTAAGGGTTGTTGTCTTTCCTGCACCGTTTGGCCCAAGATATCCTATAGCTCCAGGTTTGTTGTAATCAAATGATACATTGTCCAGAGCCTTGAATTTGCTGTAATTTTTTGATACATCTTTAAATGATATTTCCATATTTATCCCTCTATTTGCCTCCTTGAGTATATTAAAATTGCGAGAATACTGAAAATTATTAAATATAATAGTGCCACTTCTATCCCCTGATAATATGTTGGATTGAATGTATATGTTTTTATGTGGGGAGTTACATGGCTTACAACCTTTGCTGCAGGATATGGCTTCTGGAAAACAAGATAAGCAGCGGATCCTGCAGATGTTATCAGGAAATATGGGTCTATACCCTCAAGAGATCCAAGAACCGTTGAAATAACCGGAAAAACTATTATCAAAATCAATATTGATGCTATTATTCCAACGGTTGAACTTTTAAATACGGAACTGAAAAATCCTGCCAGCATCAATGTTCCTGCTATAAACAGTAGTGTCATCAACAGGCTTTTTCCTACTAAATTGGTTAAATTCCCATATAAATAAAATGACCCAATATACCCCACAATAACATAGATAAAAACTATGATGAATGATGAGATCAATGCCGCTGTGTATTTGCCCATGAAGAGTATATATCTTTTTACTGGTTGAACAAGAATATAATATGCTGAATTTGTACCTGTATCAGTGGATATAAGGTCCCCGCCAAAGAAGGCCGCTACTATCACAACTATGTCAATGAAAAATGGAGATAAGTAACTATTCATATATTTTGCAGAATTTTCCTTTTTTAACAGGCTGTATTCAATATGAAAGGTTAAAACGGTTACTAATATTGAGACGGCAAGTGAAAAAATTACAAGAGCTATGAATCTTTTTGTCCTTATATAGGAAAGCAGTTGGTACTTAAAAGATATGGCATATTGGTTAATGTCTCTGTCTTTTTCCATATACTCTAAATGAATATACTATATTTAAACTTTGGTTATAAAATTTATTCCAGTAAATATTTCTATTTTCTTAATAAGAATAAAATTTAAACATTTAATGCATTGTTGGTTATGGAAAGCAATGTTTATATTTTTGATAGAATGGATTATCAGAATGTTTTAAATTTCCAGAGGCATTTAAATGATCTTAGAAATGATGATAAAATAGGCGATTCATTTATCATTCTAGAGCATGATGATGTTTACACTGCCGGTGTGCATTACAGTGGAGATACCGAAGGAATAATAAAAACCGAAAGAGGGGGATATTTAACATATCACGGACCTGGACAGCTTGTTACATACTTTATTGTAAATCTGAAGGAACGGAAAATTAATGCAAAAGATATCATAATAATGATTCAAAAAACAGTAATGGAACTTCTTGAAAAATATGGGATAGAAGCCCATGGAGAATTCAATGAAAAAACTGGTGTCTGGGTGGAAAATAAAAAAATATGTTCTATTGGCCTTGCAATAAAGGGCTTTTCTACCTTACATGGAATGGCATTAAATGTCAATACTGATTTGGGAAAATTTTTAAAAATAAATCCATGCAATTTCACTCCGGATATAATGACATCAATGGAAAACATACTTGGAAATGGGTTGAATTTTCATGAAATAGAAAAAGAATATCTGAAAATATTGCTGAATGATTTCAATATAGAAAAATACAATATAATAAAAAAAATTGAAAATAATTATTGATGCATGAAATATTCCTGCGTGGCTTCTACGCCAGATGGGACCTTTTTGCCCATTTCATTCAATATTTTTTCTATAACAGATACCGTGGAGATTGCATCATTGGCATTCACATTGCCCATATGTCCTATCCTTATATATTTCCCAGCATATTCTGGAACTATGCCGCTCCCCATCTCAACGTTTGAGTTCATACATTTGTTCAAAAATGTATTCATATCGAGGCCGTCAAGCATCATTGCTGTAACAGTATGGCTTTCAAGACCTTTTTCGGCCATGATTTTCATGTCCATTCCATTCAAACCCGATCTTATCATGCCTGAAACAAGTTTGTGCCTTTTTATTCTGTTTTCCATTGTTTCTTCCTTTATGAGGTCAAATGATTTTTCCAGTGAAAATACTATATGCACAGGAAGAGTTGTGTAATATCCTGATTTCCCGTTCTGAAAATTCCTCATTACATTGATCCATTTACTCAAATCGGTGTAATATCCTGAAATAGAATTGTCCTTTATGCTTTTCACTGCATTTTGGGATAAAACCATCAGTGCCGCTCCCGGTGGAGTTGCTATGGCTTTCTGGCTTCCAGTTAAGCACACATCTATATCCCAGTCCTGAACCTTTAGTTCTTCAGCTGCTGCACCAGCTACTGAATCAACAACAATTAAATCAACCTTATCCCTTATTTTTTTTACCAGAGATTTTACAGGGTATAAAACACCGGTGCTTGTTTCCACCTGTGTAACTGTAACCATTTTATACTTTTCCCTAGATAATTCATCCATAACCTGATCCTCCGAAATTATTTTTCCGGGTTCCGACCTCAATAATTTGTATTTCACATCATACCTTGAAAATATTTCCTTCCAGCGGTCTCCAAAAACTCCCGAACTGACAATTAAGATTTTATCGTCCTTCTTCAACAATGATGTTACGCTCTCCATACCCATTGTCCCGCTGCCCGGCATTATAAAGGGTTGGTAATCTTCTGCATTCATCACATACTTTAGTCCATTTAAAGCATTTTTCATAGAAGTGACAAATTCTGGTGAGGCAAAACCTGTATTGTCCTTAACTCCCGCAAGTAAAACATCATCATCAATCATCACAGGGCCGACGTGCATCAATAATTTTCTGCTCATAATTATAAAGTAATTTATCAAATATAAAACTATCCCAGTTTATAATATAATTTACCCCTTACAATCCTAAGATGCAGATACCTTGATTATAATGAAAGATCTTATTATTACAGCAAGAATAGAAAGAAAAGAATAAATAAACTAAGAACGCCTGAATACATAATAAATAAAATAATAGAATTGCCAGGGAGAGGATAACATATGGTTATAACAGAATATGGGCCTTATTAAGAAATATGGGGATAAGGGTATCCAAGAAAACGGTGTATAAAATAATGAAAATGAACAATTTAACACTGGAAAGGCATGTGCATAAGCATACAACAATTAACCTAAAGGAAGCGGATGGTCCATGCCAGGTTGTGGAAACGGATATAACATATTTGCCAACAAGAAAGGGAATGACATACCTAATATCCTTTAAGGATGTATTTACAAAGAAATGGCTTGGATATAACTATTCAAGGTCAATGACAGCTAACGATGTAATAGAATCAATGGATGATGTGGCAGTAAGGGAATACGATGGTAAAATACCGGATAGCTTGATCGTAAGAACGGATAACGGATCCCAGTATATATCAAGAAAATTCAATGATGTTCTTAATATATACAAAATTGGACATGAATACATAGAAAGGGAAACACCTAAGGAAAATGGTGATATAGAATCATTCCATAATTCTATAAAAACTGATTATATCTGGATAAATGAAATAGAGGACTATGAAGAAGGCAAAAAATTAATAGAGAATGCATTCTATGATTACAACAATGTAAGGCCACATTCTACAATAGACTATTATCCACCAAATAAATTCATAGAAAAATACAACAATGATCCTGAATACAGGGAATACTATAAACAATATTTACATAAATTAAAGGAAAATTACAGGAAAAGAAATAATTATAAGAAGGTGGTTATAAATGTCTAATAAAATCGATAAATTTTTATGCAAAAATCACTATCCAAGATCAACATTCACATCAATCCTCCTTGGCTCTATTTCAGCATATGGATTAAGTCTTTCAACGTTAGAATTTGGAATTGAATATGCAGCTGCAGGAACAAGTCTTAGCATCTCATGGCCAATAGTTGCAGCTCTTGCATCCGCCCTCTTAGGAGCTTGATCGTGTTGAGGTATGAAATTTATGGGAGTTAATTCGAAACAATATAATAAAAAAGATATAATCATTAATCTTATATCTTTTTTCATTTTTGGTCTTTCATTTAATTTTGGGTTAAATAATCATTTTTATCTAGGTGAATTTATAGCTTTATTTGGGATTTCAATATCAATAATTCTATTCGTTTTTAAAGTGAAGTTTAAATCGTTCTTTTATAAGAATTATTATCTAGCATTATTTGTTTTTGATGTTTTAAGCATTTACGTTATGCATGTTCTCATCACAAATAAAACTGGGGAGAGTTCATTTACAATAATTTCCACATTTATTTTAGTTTATTTGTTATTATCCATAATTGCATATATTATTTTGGCAAAATTGAGAAAAATCAAAGAAAATTCATATATAAAAAACAGCAATGAAGTATATGATGATTTAAACATTAAAAAATACCTGAAAAAAAAAGATTATAACATGCATATTTATGTTTTAA
>JAKBQY010000054.1 GCA_021835025.1 Thermoplasmata archaeon
CTTAACAGTATTTCACACATGCATGCAAGTTTAGTGGTTAAAATCGTAAGCTTCAAAGCTTTAGCTTGAGGTAGTTCACACTGAATTATGAACATAATATATTCTGGCAAATGAATTAATACAATGGAGAAGAAGGTAAATGAAACGCTTGAATAGTCAGGAGTTGAACAAAAGATAATTATCTCTAAGATTGTATAGTGCATTCATTACCAAATTATAATTACGAATAAACAGGTTTATTTTAGACCATGGCACATTTTTCTTGATTCATCCATAAAACGAAGTTTCGTCATGGAAATTATTCCTAACACTGGTCCTATTGCCAGAAAAGAAAAAGCCCAATGCCAACCTATAATATTTTTTAATTCGTCGATCAGGAATATAGATCCTACTGTAATAAGAAAACCAATGGCCATCTGAAAAGTTAATGCACTTCCCCTTATTTTTTCGTCGCTTAATTCTGTAACTGCCGTGGAAAATTGGGCAGAATCAGCTATCACAGTTATGCCCCAAATAATTGCTATTATGATAACAATATATGGTAAATATCCATATACGAAACCTATTAAAATTGCACAACTTCCACTGATTCCCATATATATAGATGTTGAAAATGTTCTCCCAATCCTATCGGATATTATTCCTCCAGCAATTGAACCAATTAATCCTGAAACACCTATAACCACAAATGAAATAATACCAGTAATTATAAGAAGGTGATTCCCTGAATAATAAAGGGAAAAGCTTGAAAATAAAAATAAAGGTATCCATGTCCACATGGCATATAGTTCCCAAGTATGCCCAAAATATCCAAAGTTTGCAAGCATTACCGATCTTGTTTTAATTATTTTTCCTATCATATTCCATTTAAACCTGTTGGATTTTACCATATTCTTATCATTGTGCAGGAATAGGTATACAGATAAACCGCCCAAAAATGATAACAATGAAGAGAATTCCATGAGTGATTCCCATATCTTAATAAATGGTAAATCCAGTATTATATGCGGCAATGACGATCCGAGAGTCAAACCGGCAATAACTATACCAAGTGCTAAACCCCTTCTGGAGGGAAACCATGACGAAACTATCATCACGGATACAGGATAAATACCCGCCATCATGATACCTGTGAGAAACATCAAAATAATTTCAACCATAAAATGTTGATACATCAACACAAAAAGAAGGTTGAATGCCCCACTGGAAAATGCGGATATTGAAAATAAAAATCTTGGATTAACTCTATCTGCCAAGCCAATGGATGCGCTTATCAATGACCCCACAACAAAACCAAACTGTACCATCATGGTTATTATAAGCGTGCCAAGACCATGTATTCCCCATAACGGTGCAAGATCTGAAGCCACAACAGATGCACTAAACCATAGGCTCATAACCATTAATTCTGATATACTCATTACAATCAAAACAAACCATTTATAATCTATTCTAGACATTTTTATACCCCTTCTATAAAACGATCTGTGCTATTCCGATCAATATAAATATTGTACCAAGCACAGTATACGTGGTTTCTGGCCTCATTTTATTTCCCATTTTTGAAAAAAGGAAACCTGAAAAAATGGAAATACCGCCTATGATTATTGCGGCAATGAGGATTATATTGCCGGCAACCAAATAACCAATTGAACCGGATAATGCGGAAATAATCATTGCAAAAGTTGCTGTTCCGACGGCAGTTTTAATATCGAGCTTCAAAATTAAAATTGATATCATAAGAAACATGATTCCACCACTTGCGCCAAGGACACCAGTAGCCAGCCCAATTGGTATGGTAATTAAAATTATTTCAAAGGTTGACAATTTTATATTGATATTTTTCTCAGTTTTATCATGTTTATTGCGTAGAAGAGAATAAATGCCCATGGCAATTATAAAAATTGCAAATCCAATCTTTATATATTCCGATGGAACCAAAAATGCAATTCTCACTCCAATTTGAGAACCAATAATTGCACCTATTATCATGGGAAAACCCTTCTTTAAGTTAACCCTCTTATTTATAAAATAAACATAAGCCACCACAATAGATGTGATTACATCAATCAAAAGGCTGGTTCCTATGGCATCCTGGGGAAGAACTGAATTAATAATTATAAGTGCTGGAACTACTGCAACAACACCACTGGATCCCATAATGCCTGTTAGTGCCCCAACAATAATCCCAAGAATTATAAATTCAATATATATGAAATACATAATAATAGTATATTATTTAAATATATTTAAATATATAATATTTTTTAAGATTTACCTTAAATAATAATCTTATTTAAGATTATAAAAATTATAGAAGATCATTCCATATTTTAATATAGTTTTTTTAGAATAATGTTCCAACACTCATTTTCTCAATGAGTTTTATGATGCTATCGAGATATTTAGCTTCAATAAATAATTCAAAGCCATCGATGGATATCATAAATTGTGATATTTTGATATGGTTGAATGCAATGGTTCTCAAAAATGATTGTATAGTATCGTCATTAACCTCTTCTTTACCCAATTTTATATGGATTTCTATATAATCCCCATATTTTTTAATATTGTCGCCATTTTGTATGTTGTTGGTTGAGGAAAGCATGATCCACATAGTGTTATCTTCTGGCATTATTCTTATAGCCCTAGCATTATTTATATATGCCTTGATATATTTGTCATTAAAATTGCAGGATATGAGAAATAAACCAGTAATTATATCTATTTTTAAATTTTTAAATGAATTTTCAGAATTTTTTTGATTATTTCTATATATTTTTCTCAGAATACTGGATATTGTATTTATTTTAGGTGAATAATGATAGGTATTTTTTATATATTCCTGTATTTTTCTAGAAATGGAATTGTAATTTGCCATTCCAGATTTTAGTACCCAGAAAATATCGTTGTGTTCATTTAAAACATCTAAAACATTATCTTTAATATCACCCTTTTTTCTATTTTCATTATCAGAATTCATTTTCATAAATATAAAAAAAATATATAATAATTTTTGGTATTTACTATTTATTATATAAATTAATTAATGGGGCACTCCATGAATTGAAAATTATAAATGCTTTATTTGATAATGGCAAAGATAATTTCTGATCAATACAAAATTAACGATTTTAAATAAAAATAAAATATTTTATAAAATTATAATGAAGCGTAGTATTCTTCGTTATAGGGTTCAGGTTTAAGGCCTTTTCTTTCCCTTATCTTTCCTACTACATTTGTCTGAAGTTCATAAGGCACTCTCTGATAGCCAGAATTCTCCGAGCTCCATATTGCCTTTCCACCAGTAGCGCTTCTTATGGCCGATGCAAAACCAATCATTCCTGACACTGGAACTTTTGCAATCACAGTTATTTCATCACCATTTTGTTGCATATCCTCAACAACGCCACGCCTCTGCTGCATTTCACTGGTAACAGGGCCCATAAGTTCCTGTGGTACACTGATATAAACTTTCTGGATTGGCTCCAGAAGAACTCTTCCCGCTTCACACATCGCACCATATATTGAGTTTCTGCCTGCAGGTATAACCTGGGCCGGGCCCCTGTGAATGCTATCCTCGTGCAATTTTGCATCCATTAAACTGACTTTAAGGCCATATACCTTTTCATTTGCCAGTGGACCCTTGTCAAGCGATTCATTGAATGATTCAATTAATAATTCCATTGTTTCATCAAGATACTGTATACCCTTGGTCATATCCAGCAACAAATTTGCTCCATGAATTGAAACAAGGCCGCGTGCCTCATCATGTGGTAAACCACCCTCTTCAAGAGTTGCCATTATTGTTTTTTTGTCCTTCAACTTTGAACCTTCTGGTACTTTCCCATCAAGTATGACCTGAACCACACCCTCAGGCAATGGTTCAACCTTGAAGTAAAATCTATTATGTTTGTTGGGCGATTTCCCCTCAAAAGGTCCTCCTTTTTTGTCAACAGTTTCTCTGTAAACAACCAGAGGTTCTGATGTTACAACATCAACATGATAATCATTTTTAATTCTATACATGGTAATTTCCAAATGCAGTTCACCCATACCGGATATTAAATGTTCCCCTGTTTCCTGGTTAATATCAACTTGTATTGAGGGATCTGCCTTTGATACTGATCTTAAAACGTCTATGAGTTTTGGCAAATCAGCCGTATGTTTTGCTTCTATTGCAAGAGTAACCACTGGATCCGAGTAATGTGACATGGGCTCGAAATCTTCCATTTCAGGACTTGATGAAATTGTAGAACCTGCTATTGCACCCTTTAATCCTATAACAGCGGCGATATTTCCTGCCGCTATTTCATCCACTGTTATTCTATCTGGTCCAACCATCATTGAAAGCATTTGAACTTTTGATTTCCCAGCACCGGTAACATATAATTCACTCCCCTTCCTTATAATTCCACTGAAGACTCTTCCCACAGCTATTTCACCCGCATGCGGATCAATTAATATCTTTGTAATCATCATTGTTACAGGTCCGTGATCATCGCATGCCATCATGGCCTTTCCTATTGGTGATTCTGGCTCTCCGTGCCATATCTGTGGAATTCTGTATTTCTGAGCTGTTTCAGGATTTGGTAAATTTTTAATAACCATATCAAGAACTACCTTATGCAATGGGGCTTTTTTAGCAAGCTCCCTTTGTTTTCCAGCACTTACAAGATCCACTATTTCTTTGAAGGATATCTTAAAAATTCCCATGGCCGGAACAGATAATGCCCAGTTATTATATGCAGAACCAAACGCCACTGTACCCGCCTGAACGTTAACTTGCCATGTATTTTTGAACTCCTCTGCCGAATATTTTAATATTAAACGGTTAACATCTCCTATGACCTTTATAAAACGCTTTTGCATTTCCTCTCCATTTAACTTCAATTCATTGATTAAACGATCAACCTTATTTATAAATAAAACTGGTTTAACTCTTTCCCTCAAGGCCTGCCTGACAACAGTTTCTGTTTGTGGCATAACACCTTCTACAGAATCAACGACTATTACAGTCCCATCTACTGCCCTCATTGCCCTTGTAACATCACCACCAAAATCAACGTGACCGGGGGTATCAATTAAATTGATAAGATATTCCTTTCCATCAACATCATGCACCATTGAGGCATTTGCGGCATTAATTGTAATGCCCCTTGCCTGTTCCTGTTCATCATAATCCAGCAGTAGCTGTTTGCCAGCAAGTTCCTCACTCATCATGCCTGCTCCAGCGATTAAATTATCACTCAATGTGGTTTTGCCATGATCTATATGAGCTGCTATATCAATATTTCTAATTCTATCGGGAATTTCAATTAATTTCATTGCTTTTGCAATATTGTCTTCTTTTCGACCCATATTAACACCTTATAAAAAACTATATTGTACATTATTATTTAATTATTATTTTATTTAATTAAAATTAAAAAAAATTATTAACTTTTTATCTGTATTTCTATTCTAACTCCATCTGGAATAGAAATTCTCATCAATTGCCTTAATGTTCTCTCGTCCGCATCAACATCTATGAGTCTTTTATGGACTCTCATTTCCCATCTATCCCAGGTTGGTGAGCCTTCACCATCGGGACTTTTCCTTACTGGAACTGAAAGCTTCTTTGTGGGAAGTGGTATGGGACCGTGAACTTCCACCCCTGTTCTTTTTGCAATTGTTTTTATTTCATCACAGACAACGTCAACTATTTGATTTTCGGTTCCACTCAATGAAATGCGTGCTTTATATGCCATCTATAATCACACTGTTGCTTTTTCAAGATCTATGCACTGGCCTGCCGCTACTGTCATACCCATATCCCTTATAGCAAACCTGCCCAGCTGTGCAAATTCTGAAACTTTTTCAAGCACCAAAGGACGGTCAGGTACAACTTTTACCACCGCTATATCTCCAGCTTTGATGAAATCAGGTTTATCCTTAAGTGTAGTTCCATCCTTTGGATTTATAGTTTTGATTAATTCATCTATTCTGCATGCTACCTGTGCTGTATGTACGTGGAAAACAGGCTTGTATCCTGCAGCTATAACGCTTGGATGCTGTAAAACAACTATCTGTGCTGTGAATGATTTTACAACTGTTGGTGGGTTCGTCTGTGGGCCACATACATCTCCTCTCTTTAAATCATTTTTACCTATACCTCTTACATTGAACCCAATATTGTCACCGGGTTCAGCCTTTGGCATAGTTGTATGGTGCATTTCTATTGATTTTACTTCTCCTGATTTATTTGCTGGCATGAAAATAACCTTATCATTTATCTTGATAACTCCAGTTTCAACTCTGCCAACGGGAACGGTTCCTATACCTGTAATTGAATATACATCTTCAACCGGTATTCTAAGAGGTTTGTCTGTTGGTTTCGGTGGTATTTTCAATGCGTTCAATGATTCCATAAGGGTTGTGCCCTTCCACCATGTTAAATTCGAACCTGTTTTCAGAATGTTGTCACCCTTATATCCGCTTATAGGTATTATAGGCACATCTTTAAAGCCTATTGGGGCTAAAAGCTTTGTTACCTGATCTTTTACTTCATTGAATCTTGCCTCATTATATGGTGGCTGTGTTGCATCCATTTTGTTGATTGCAACTATTATCTGCGACACACCAAGTGTTCTTGCCAGGAATGCGTGCTCTTTTGTCTGAGCCATAACGCCCTCTCCTTCCCTTGCAGATACTACAAGAACAGCTGCATCAGCCTGACTTGTGCCTGTGATCATGTTTTTAACAAAATCCCTGTGCCCTGGTGCATCAATTATGGTAAAGTAATACTTGTCTGTTTCAAATTTCCTGTGTGTTAAATCTATTGTAACTCCTCTTTCTCTTTCCTCCTTGAATCTATCCATGACCCATGCAAATTCAAATGTGGCCTTTCCCTTCTCTTCGGACTCCTTCTTGTACTCATCTATAATATGCTGTGGAATCTCTCCATGCTCGAATAGCAATCTCCCTACAAGAGTAGACTTTCCATGATCGACATGCCCTATTACAACTAAATTCATATGTGGTAATTCCTGTGCCATTTTTTCACCTTTAATGGAATAACTTCCTTTCTTTACCATATAATACTTTAATATTTAAATATCTTTTTTTTTTAATGGGTCTTATATAAATAAAATACGATTATCAACTGTTGGATAAATTGCTATTATCACTCAAAAATGTGCAATCACAAATTTCCTTTAAAATTATTGTATTTACAGGTCAATAATGTACATCATGTGGATAATTAATATATACTGATTTATAATATGGTTTTATGGATACGAAATTTAATGTTATAACACGTGAAAAGGATTTCATAACTCTTGAAATGATAAACTATGACAATACCCTATTAAGACCATTGATTGAGGAAATATCGAAAGATGAGAAGGTGGAAGATATCCATTATTACATAAAGCATCCAGAAATAGATAATCCACAAATTTATTTGAAGGTAAGCTCTGGGAAACCACAGGCTGCTATTAAAAGAACAATAAGAAAAATGAATAAAACATATGAAAATATATTTATGGATTTGCAGAAAGAAACAGAAAAATTAAACAAAAATACTGAAAAAAATGGATCAAATTAGGTACATAATAGAAACATCTGCAGAAAATCCAGATTTAAGCAAAAATGAAATTGTATCTATAAAAAATACATATCGTGATTTTGATATAATATGTAATAATGAAAAATTTTTTCTTGTAAAAGGAAACATAAATAATCTTAAGGATGGATCCTTTGTTAATTATATATCTAGAATACTTGATGAAAAAGATGACTTTAAGTATTTTAAAGCGGACATCCCGGATGGAAAATTTTTTGTAAGGGCATCAGGATGCCAGAAGAATGAGAGTGAACTTATAGAATCAAACATTGGAAGAATTTTAAATGGCAGGGGGAAGATATCGTTCACAGATCCGGATTTTAAAATAAGAGCCATTAAAATGAATAAATGGTACTTATGCATTCAAATTTATGAAAAAAACAAAAAGGATTTTGAATCACGAAGGGCCCCATTACGGCCTTTCTTTTCCCCCGTCTCGCTACACCCAAAATATGCAAGATACATTGTTAATACGTCATATGCAAAAAAGGATGAAACGGTGCTTGATCCTTTTTGTGGCACGGGTGGTATTTTGATAGAAGCAGCTCTGACTGGTAGGAAAATAATTGGCAATGACTCTTCCCTAAATATGGTAATGGGAGCAAAATTGAACCTCAAATATTTTGATATAAAAAATTCGGTTATGTATAACCAGGATATAAATAATTTAAAACTCGATAAAAATGTTGATGCTATTGCTACTGATATGCCCTACGGCAGGAGTTCAACATTGAATAAAAATGATATACAGAATCTCTATAAAAACTCATTCATAAAATTTAATGAATTTTTAAAAACGCATGGACATTGTTCCATAATAATAAACAATCTTGATTTTTTGGAATATTCAAAAAAATATTTTAAAATAAATGAAATAATACCTGTATATCAACATAAATCATTAACAAGATTTTTCGTTACAATGGAAAAAATCAATTAACGCTCGCTATTTTTATTCCAATTTTTTCACTGTCAACATCCCATATCTTTAAATCCTCATCCATTGTTAATATTATATTTCTGGTTAACGTTTCATTCTTAATCATGTCACCATACTTTTTAATTGAAGCTTTTATCTGGTCACTACATTTCAAATAAGTATCAATATACTGGGAATATTCAAGATTCATATCCTTTCTCATTATCTGTATTCTCCTTATTATTTCCCTGGCATAACCGATTAATTTGAGATTTTCATCTATATTTTTATTTATAAATACATCTATGCCCAGTTTATCATCGGATGTGAACGAATAATAGGAGTCAGGTATCTCCTCAATGTTCAACATATCCTTTGTGAATTTATTATTCTGGTAGCTGATATTTCCATTCTGCAAAAGTTCTTCATAAAGTTTTTTTGAATTTTGCAATGCATAATTTGCAAATTCTGCTGTATCTGATTTCAATATTGGGGCTATTTTTGAATAATTGGGCTTTATTATGGCATTCAAGGGTTTCTCATTTACCTTTATAAATTTTATTTTTTCCGAATTCAGTTCAGGAGATATTATCTCAAGAATTTCCCCGGCCAGGGTTATATCACTGTAAATAAGCACTTCACTTACTGGTTGCCTTCCCTTTATTCCTGCATCCTGCCTTGCCCTTCTGGCCAGTTCCAGGATATTCATTGCATATTTAAACTGGTTTTCAAGGTCAGTATCCACAAAATCCCCATCCATCTCGGGAAATAATTCTTCATGTACACTTTTTTCCTCTCCAGAAAGCAACTGATAAATGTATTCAGAATAAAATGGAGTGAATGGTGCCAGCATTTTAACCACGGTCAAAAGTGAGTGATAAAGAACCTCATATGATAGTTTCTTTTGTCTGTTTAATTCCCCTTCCCAGAATCTTTTCCTTGATAATCTCAAATAGAAATTTGAAAAGTCATCAATAAAATCGATCAAATTTTTTAATGCTATATGCATATTGTAGCTATCCATATTGTTTCTGACATTTTTTATTGTTGAATTGAGCCTTGATAAAAGCCATTTATCAATAAAATTATCAGGTTTTTCAAGCTTTTCAAATACAAAGTTATCCAGATTTGCATTGGAGGAAAAGAATGAGTATACGTTTCCAAGTGTGCCAAGTGTTTTTCTTGATAGATCCCCTATTAGTTTTTTATCTATTGATTTTGAATTCCATGGAGCACCTGAGAAGAAGAATAGTCTTGCAGCATCTGCACCATAAATATCTATGAATTCCCTTGCTGTAACAAAATTACCTTTGCTCTTGCTCATCTTCTGGCCATGTTCATCAAGTATAAAGGCAATTGAAAGTACATTTTTATATGCATTTGTTCCAAATAAAAGCGAAGATATAACATGCTGAGTGTAAAACCATCCCCTGGTTTGATCAATAGCTTCAGTGATAAAATCAACTGGTATATTGTTTACAGCTTTAAAATCCTCATTGAAAGGGTAATGCATCGCAGCATAATTTGCACTTCCTGAGTCAAACCATGTGTCAATAACATATGGTTCCCTGTCCATTGTTTCGTAGCAATATGGACAATTTAACTTAACGTTATCAATAAATGGCCTGTGCAGGTCTTCGGGTATTGTGCCTCCATACTTTTTTATGTCCTTCTTTCCACTTATTGAAATATAATGGTTATTTTTGCATTTCCATATTGGCAATGGCGTTCCCCAGTAACGATTCCTGCTTAGGGCCCAGTCCTTCGCCTCTGATAGAAAATTACCGAATCTCCCGTCCTTTATGTAATCAGGATACCAGTTTATTTTTTCATTATTATCAACAAGAAGATTTCTTATTTCTGAAACCTTTATGAACCATGCATCCATGGGATAATATAGCAACCTAGTACTGCAGCGGTAACAGAATGGATAAGTATGTTTTATTTTCTGGCTTTTGAAAAGCACCTTATTTTTCTTTAGGTAATCTATTATTGGTATATTTGCATCCGTAACAAAGATATTTTTCCACGGTACCATGTCATTGAATTTTCCATCAAGCAAAACCGGATTTACTATACCTGTTTTTTCTTTTTTGGCGATTTCAAAATCATCCATTCCGAATGCTGGTGCTGCATGGACAATGCCAGTACCATCTTCCGATGTTACGAAATTACCGGAAACTATTTTTAAAGTATTTTGAGGTAATTTAATGAATGGCATCAGCTGATAATATTCCAGATTCACAAGGTCTCTTCCCTTACATTTTGATATTAATTTATAATCCCCGAATAATTGGTCAACAATAGATGATAAAAGATAGTATTCGTTTCCTTCACTTGATATCAAGGAATATTCAAATTCGGGATTAACAACTAAAAATTCATTTGATGGCAATGTCCATGGAGTTGTAGTCCACGCTATGAAATATCTATTATCATAATTTTTCTCCCTGAATTTAACATATACCGATGGATCATCAACATTTTTATAACCCTGTGCAACCTCGTGCGAACTTAGTGAAGTCCCGCATCTTGGGCAATATGGTACAATTTTATAATCCTTCGTTAACATCTTTTTATCAAATAATGTTTTTAAAGCCCACCACTCGCTTTCCATATACTCATTTTTTAAAGTTATGTATGAATTATTTCTATCTATCCAGAAACCTATTAAATCATCAACTTCGTCCCATTCATCTATATATCTGAATATACTTTCCTTACAGTATTCATTAAATTTTTCTATGCCAAAATTCTCTATTTCTGATTTGCTATTAAAACCAAAATGCTTTTCTGCTTCGAGTTCCACCGGTAGGCCATGGCAATCCCATCCGCCAGTCCTCCGGAAAATATCATAACCGTCCATGAATTTATATCTCATGACGGTGTCCTTCATTGTTCTGGTCATTAAATGGCCAACATGCGGTTTCCCATTTGCTGTGGGGGGGCCTTCAAGAAATATGAATTTTTTCATATCCCTTTTTTTATGGATGATTTCATTTATAATATCATTTTTTTTCCAGTATTCAAGAATTTCCTTATCTATATCATTTATCGATTTATTTGTATCAATGCTACTATATACCTTACCTGTCATTTACCAGTTTAGTAATAAAATGTATATATTATTTTTTATAGCCTTATTATTTTCAATATATAGGTTCAATTATTTATTATAATTTATTATAATTTATTATAATTTAATGTAATATTTTTATTTTTGGTTTCATTTTTAGATCTAAGATTAAAGATTATGGAGATAATCATCAACGCCGTCATAGGTATTGCGGTAATATAAATAGCAAATCTTATTGTGTAATATTGGGATATTAAACCGAACAAAAATGGTATCAGGAAAAATATTATGTTCAAAATGAATGTAAACACCGAATAAACTATGTTTAGATATTCAATATCAATGCTTGTTGCTATATAGAAGCTTGAAATTGGAAATATCGTTCCATGTGGTACACCCAGAATTAATAAGGCTACTAAGAATATTATATAATTATTGCTTAATCCAAGTACAATATATCCAATTACGCTGAATATGAATGACATGTACATCAGGCTATCCCTGTTCTTAACATTCTTCAATGATAAAATTAACCTTGAGATAAAGGATAAGGAGTAAAACGAGGCCAGAAGGTAAAAAAATACATCCGGATTTATTCCATTATATTCTGTTCCAATGATACTCCCATACGTTATTAACAGTATAAATGGAAAGGCATATGCTATATTGCCGAACATTGCAAATAATACTTTCCCCTGTTTAAGTGAAGAAGAGGCTTTTGCCAGAATCTCTGAAAATTTAAGATTTTTCTTTACTTCTGGCAATTTTATTCTTATCGAAAGAGTATACATTAAAACGGATGAAATCAGGGATATAAAAAAGAATATAATAAAGGCATATCTTAAATCAATAAAAGAAACAATATAGCCCTGCAATAAAACACCAAAGATTAAGCTAAGTGACAAGGAGGCTGTATAAGCCGCAATGTATTTTGCTCTTTTATCAGGGGGAGATATTAAATTTGTAACAGTCATCAATAGGGGTTGCACGACACCCATTGTGGATCCGGTTATCATTGATAATAGGAGAACTTCAAAGATATTGGTTGTAAATATATATAAGAAAATTCCCAGGGTCATAATAAAAAGAAATATGGTGATAACTTTAGGTGTTTTACTGATGTTTACCCTCCCATTTATAAGCACATTTGAAATAAGTGCCCCGATACCATATAAAGTTGCAGTCAACCCAACATAAAACACATTGGCAAATAGAATATATCTTGAAAAAACAGGAACGACTGTCATGAGCATATTGGTTGATGCACGCATTGTAAATGTAACAGATAATAATACAATTATATTTATCAAAAATAATTTACTGTTGGTATTATTCATTTGTAAAGTATTGCATATTAGTATATATTTATTTTTAAACCAGTTACAAACTATTTATAGGATTTTTTCAATAATAAAATTGCTGGCAACATTAAAATTATTATCACTATAATAAACATTATATTTGTTATCAGGCCAAAGACTATCATGGTTGAAAAACCAACAAATGCAATGATTGCAATAAGAATATAATAATATCTTAGATATGGGTTTCTGCTGGGTTTATAAATATATAAATAAATGCCAGTAAATGAATCAATGGCAAATTCAAGCATTAAAAATATACCAGATATAGATAGTAATTCAGCAAAGAAATTTTCTAGCGATGGTAAAAACAACATTAGAGAATTTATTGCTTCAGCGGAAATTGCGATTAAGATTAAATTTGACCAGGGTGTTCCGTACTTTTTGTGTGTATAGCCAAATAAATTAGGGAATAATTTATCTCTTGTCATTGCATACCATGCTCGGCTAAGAATATATGTTGTTAGCCACAGTGAACTTGCGGTAGATGAAATGACCGCTATATCCATTATGAAAGAATATCGAGGGAATATATACTGAGACCATGTTGCCAAAGGATCTATGCTTATTGATAATAATTTCATTGGTGTTTCTGCATCCATTAATGTCATTGTAACAATATAAATAATAAAAACAAAAATAAAGCCTATTATTCCCGTGGTACCAGGCCATTTTGTTTTATTGGATGATTCTTCTGAGGCGTATGAATCTATTTCCCATCCATCCATTATTGTTGCTATTATGGGAAATGCAAGCATAAAACTGTAAGGTTTCTTGAAAATTGCATTCAAATTAAAATACCATTTAAAATTTATGGAATTTACAATATGGCCTGGAAGATAAAATAATGCAATAACAATAAATAATGATATAATAAAAATTTCAATAAATAAAAATAATTCAGTTAACCTTGCCGTTGGCCTTGCACCCAGAATTGATGCTATAATAGTTATCAAAACCCAGAAACTTCCTATTATAAATACTGTATAATCACTTATATATGTACTATAATTTATAATTCCCATATTGTATAAAAGAACGTCCGTGTATTCTCCCGCAGGTATTATTATAGGAGGTATGGAAAAGAAATATGCCAACGTAATAACCCATGCCTGAAATGACCCATATTTTTTGGAAACTATTTTATTCCCCCAATGATAGGAGGCACCAGCGTTCGGAAATAATTTATTGAACCTCCTGAACAATAGCGATGCAAATAAATATATTGGAAATACTATGATAATGCCCATAATGGAATAAAATCCAAGGTAATACGCTATTACGCCGTATGATGCGGCTATACTAAATGCTGGAGCAACACTTGATGTAGATAATGCCGATAAATCAAGGAATTTATGAACATTTTCTTTTAATGACCCTACCTGATATTTATTTGTTTTCTTGTTCATGCATATACCTTAAATCAACTTTATAAAAGTTAAATGTATTTCATTATATAATTTTTTTTAAATCAAAAATTCATATAAAATTAAAAGTTTTTAATTGTATTTTCCATTGTTTTTGAATCAATTAAAATAACATTTTTTTCTATTTTTGATATATTTCTAAGATCATCTTTAAAACCACTGAATGAAAAAATTATGTAAATATTATTAATTGAGTTAAATAATGATGCTTTTCTTTTTAAATTTTCAAAAATATCAAGTCCTACTTTACTATTCCGATATTTTACCTCGCAGTATATATTATTATTTTGATTATCAATTCCCATTATATCTATTTCCTCAATACCCTTGCCCTTTTGCTTGTTTTTATTATTTCCCCACCATTTTCCAATTGAAACAATTTTTGAATTCAATATTTTTTCTGAATATTCTTTAATGAATTGAATACTTATTCCTTCAAATATACTTGAAATGTATTCATTTATATTTTTATTTATTAAAAATTTTACATAATCATATTCATTATTTTCAATATAACTCTGGTTTTCAAAAATGTATTTAAAATAAAAATTAAAATAATTACTTTTTATTCTATAAATAAATGAGCCCCTTTTTTTATTGAGTAATGGATATTCCTTTTCAATAATATCCATGGATATCAATTTATCAATATATGGTGATAATTCATTTGAGTTATAATTCATAGTGTTTGATATTTCATTTATTTTATTTTTTCCTGATGCTATCAATTTCAATATTGTGAAATATTTTTCGGGGCCTTTCAATTCCTCTCTTAATATAAAAAGTGCATCATTATAAAATATATTATTTTTAGAAATAAACTGATATACTAAATCCTTATTTTTATCAATGAGTGATAAATAATATGGTATTCCACCCGTTAATGCATATATTTTTATTGCATTATCTATATTCACATTTAAATATTTATATACAGATTTAAAATCAAATTCTTCAATTTTGATATTTCCTGTTCTTCTGCCATATAATGGCGAACTATAATTTAAAATATCATTGTAAACAACATTTATCAATGAACCACTTATTATAAACATTATGTTTTTGTTTATAAAATGTTCATCATAAAATTTTTGGAATATTGATAAAAACGATTTGTCTTTTTCAATTATATATGTTATTTCATCTATTGCTATTACAATTTTTTCTTCCCCACTCCTTTGTATTATATATAGAAATAGCGAATCCCAATCCTTCAATGGATTATTATATGTTATACTATCATCGTAAAATTCTGCTATTTTCATAGAAAATTTTTTGATCAATTCCTTTTTTTCCTCTTGTGTTGCCATAAAATATATGCTTTTTTTGTTCTTTAGAAATTCTTTTATTAAAAATGTCTTTCCGATTCTTCTTCTACCGAATAATAAAATTAAGGAATTTCTTTTATTTTTATATGTTTCTTCAAGGAAAATTATCTCACTTTCTCTATCAATAAACATATAATTATATTTAGTTGATGTTAATAAATTTATCTAAATTGAATTAGAATAATTTAACTTAGACTAATAAAATTTAGATAAATCAAACGTATATAATTATCTCAACTAATACTTAATTAAATTATTTATCAATTAAGGTGATTACACTATAACCAATGCCAAAAAAAGATCTTGATTTTATGTATGATAGGAATAGTTACATTGCAGTTAAATTCAAGATGAGTCCAAATGAAGAGTATAATAATCTAAGGCACACTAATGAAGAGATAATCCTTGAGTATAGGGGATATATGCAAAATAATGAATAATTTCATCCTAAGGCCTATTTTTCATTATTTATTTCATATAAATAATCTAATTTAGGTGTTGTTATTATCTTCGTAGCCCTATGCCTCACACGTTCTAGACTTATATAAATTATCATAAGCGATAAAATGGGCAATAAGAGAATGACAATACCTATGACATTAGAAATATTACCTATAGTAAGCACAACAATTATCAGATAATCCAGTAACAACAATAAAAACAAAATAATCCTGAGTTTTCTATGCCAGAAGAGTGAATTAATAGTAAATGGGCTGTCTTTTTTTGTTTTTTTTATTTTTAATTTTATTCCTTTTATTTTTATTATCATTATAAAAAAAATAAAATTTATTGCCAAAAAAATAATATAAAAAAGAATTAACCATGCAAATATTTTTTCATATACTGCTATAACACTCATAGAACACTTTTTATTATAATGTTGTAAATAGATATTTTATAATTTTGTGTAAAAGTTATTTTTTTCCATAACCCCCGCCACCAGGGGTTTCTATGATTGCTTCATCATTTTCATTTAAAACGGAGGAAAATTTACTATTCATTTTTTTCTTTTTCCCTGATAACACTAAATATAACGATCCCGTTTTCCCAGGATTTCCACCATGTATTCCATAGGGATGTATGATAAATCTTTCAGCTATAACGGATATATATGTTTTATTTAAAACCTTAAATGACCTTATAATTCCATTGCCACCTTTATATTTTCCAGAACCACCGGAATTTTGCCTTAATTTATATGCAGTGAAAAACATTGGGTATTCCTTTTCTGCTATTTCCACAGGTGTATTCAAAGTATTTGTCATGTTTGAATGAATGCCTGATTCACCGTTTGAGTTGTATCTTGCACCATTTCCACCACCAATTGTTTCATAGTATGACCAGTATTTATTATTATTTTTTCCGCCAAGCATTATATTCATCATTGTTCCAGATGATCCTGCTGGTATTTCATTTATAAATAAGCTTAAAGCCTTTAATGTAACATCCGAAACTCTCTGCGTTGTTTCAACATTTCCTCCTGATACCGGGTGTGGGCTTTCCGGATTTAAAATTGATTTATATGGAGCTATTAGATCTATAATTGAGTAAAAGCCGTCATTTGTTGGTATATCATAGTTCATTGCACTTCTTATTGCAAAAGATACAGAAGAAAATGTTACGCCAAGAACAGCATTTAAAGGATAATCTATTTCATTATCTGTTCCCGTGAAATCTGCTATAATTTTACCACTTTTAACGGTTAATTTTAATTTAATTTTTATTTGATCATTGTCCTTTTCCAGAAAATCCGAACTTTCATATGACCCTTCAGGCCATTCTGATATTCTTTTTATTGATAATTCCCTTGAATGCTTTATAAGTTCATCCCATGCTTCCAGTAAATCCTTTTCACCATATTTATCTATCATTTCCTTAATTCTTTTTATTCCCATGCGGTTTGCAGCCATCTGTGCATTTAAATCTCCTGATGCCGTGTCGGGATCCTTAAAATTTGATAATATTATTGATATGATATCATCTGTAACCTTAACCGGAGGTATTACCATTCCCTCCTGATATAGATTTATTGCCCCCGGATTTAAGCTGCCAAAAACAGGCCCTCCAACATCAACATTATGCGCCTTATTTATCACATAGCATATCAATTTATTTTCATGGTAAACTGGAGCTATAAAGGTAACATCATTTAAATGCGTACCAGAAATATACGGATCATTTGTAATTATTGTTTCATTTTCATTCAATGTTATATTGTTTTTTTCCATATAATTTAATATGTTTTTTGAGCCTATTTTAAATGATCCTAAATGAACTGGTATGTGTTCAGCCTGAGCTATAATTCTTCCATTTATATCCAGAATGGCACAGCTGTGGTCCATTCTTTCCCTTATATTTGGGGATAATGCGGATCTTTTAAGTGCAACTCCCATCTCTTCTGCTATAAATTGAGTTCCTTTTCCTATAATTTCCCAGTTCATTTTATCACCACTATTTCATCGTTTTCTCCCAGTCTAGCAGACCATGTTTGAGGAATAAAAGTACTGCTTCCATTTTCCTCTATTATGCATGGCCCCTCTATATTTTCATCCTTTACCAGGGAATTTCTGGAATAAACATTTATTTCATGCCATTTGCCTTCAATATATACCTTTCTTTTATATGATAATGATTTTTTACTTCCAGAACTTTTTATTTGAGGTTTATTCCTTTTTTCTATTGCAAATAGCTTTATTGTGAATATTTCTATATCTTTATTGAGTTTAAAGCCAAATGTTTTTTCATGAATTTTCTCAAAATCCTTACATATTTTATTTTTGTTTATTTCTGTTACTGGGACTGTAAGCTCTGAACCCTGCCCCACATAACGGCAATCGGCATATTTTAAAAATTCGGGGTTTTTAAGTTTTGTTTTTATTTTATCTTCTAGTTCCCTATAATCATTTTCAAGGTCTTCAGGATATGATTTCCTTGCCTCATATCTCATATCTGAATACATTAAACCCAGAGCACTAAAAACACCTGGGCCTGGAGGAATTATAACCTTTTTCATATTCAGTTCTTCCGCTATTCTGGCAACGAATTGTGGGCCTGCACCGCCAAAACCAAATAATGTGAAATTCTCGGGATCCAGGCCCCTTTCAACAGTCACCAATCTTATACCTCTTGCCATTTCCAATACCGCAAGTTTTATTGCTTTCTCAGCAATTTCATACGGATCTCCCAGTTTTTCAAGAGCCTTTACAGATAAATCTTTTCTCAATTCAAAATCCGAGCCAGACATTTTATCATTTATTATTCCTAAAATAAGATTTGAATCGGTTAATGTTGGATATTTACCTCCCTTATTATAGCATACAGGTCCCGGCTCTGATCCCGAACTTTTTGGGCCTATATTTAAACCACCTGCTTCATCCTTCCATATTATTGTACCTCCACCTGCGGAAACCTCAGATAAATCAATAAAAGGAAATCTCACGGGATAACCTGATCCTTTTACCAACCTGCCGTGGTGGGATGATCCACCCACCTCATATTCGGATGTAATTTCGAAATTGCCATCCAGTATTGTGCCAGCCTTTGCGGTTGTGCCTCCCATATCAAATGCTATAACATTATTAATATTCATTATTTTTGCAAATTCAGATGCTGCTATAACACCTGCTGCAGGCCCCGATTCAATAATATTCACTGGTTTTTTGGAAGCTTCATCGCCAAATATTAAGCCCCCCGCATTTGACATTATTCTTATATCGTTTGTCCCAAATACTTTTAAGCTCGATTCAAGCCTTCTTATATATTCAGATGTCACTGGAGAGAGGGCAGCGTTTACAATTGTTGTCGACATTCGTTCATATTCCCTTGGTTCTGGAGAAATTTCATATGAAATTGAAATGTTTTTAATGTATTTTTCAAAGAATTTTTTTGCCTTTAATTCATTTTCGGGATTTTTATATGAATGTAAAAAACATATTCCTATTGATTTTATATTATTTTTTTCAAGATTTTTTACTATTTCCCTTAAATCTTCTACATTTAAATCCTTAATTATGTATCCCGAAATGTCTGTTCTTTCATTGACTTCATATCTGAATCTTTCAGGAACAAGCATTTTTGGCCTGTGAAAATTTAAATTGTAAAGTTCCGGCCTGTTCTGCCTACCAATTTCTATTACATCCTTAAAACCCCTGGTTGTTATCAACGCTATTTTAGGCAATTCCAAACCATATTGTCCTAATAAGGAATTCGTTGCTATCGTTGTTGCGTGCAAAAACTCATCTATTTTTTTATCTTTTAAATATTTATTAAGTCCCAGCACAACTCCAATTTCAGGATTCTTTGGGGTTGTTGGCACTTTATAATAACTTATTTCACTATTTTCTATTGACACTATATCAGTAAAAGTGCCGCCTATATCAACAGAAACCAATACCATGAATGGTAAAGATAACATTATATTATTAATTTTCCTATTAAAACACTTTTGATAGAAATTTAATCCATTTATTCAATATTTTGTGACAAAAATTTAAATAAATTTAAATAATCAAACAGGATGGAAAAATCAAAGGACATTATTTTAGCATCAATGATGGGGACAATAATAGAATGGTATGGAATTTTTATTTTCTCTTCAGGAGCGGTATATATTGCTGATGTTTTTTATCCATTTGTGAATCCTTCAATAGCAATACTTTTAACCCTTCTGACATTTGCCCTAGGCTTCATTACAAGGCCTATCGGAGCTTTTGTTTTCGGGCATTATGGAGATAGAATTGGAAGAAAGAAAATGTTATTATTAACCCTTTTAATTTCCGGTATTGCAACTGGTTTAACAGGATTAATTCCGGGGGAAAAATCAATTGGTTTCGCTGCAGTTGCAATTCTTATAATATTGAGATTGATACTTGGCTTTGGTCTTGGCGGTGAGTGGGGAGGTGCAATGCTGCTTAATCTTGAGAATTTCCAGAAAAAAAGAGGGTTTTATTCTTCATTTGTTCAGGCAACTGTTGGCATAGGTTTATTGATAGGAGTTTTTATATTCATGCCACTGGTTTATTATCTACCGCATAATTTAATGATATCATATGGCTGGAGAATACCATTTTTATTGAGCTTTGTAATAGTTATTATAGGAGTTTTTATAAGATTAAAAATAAATGAAACGCCATTATTTATGAAGGAAAAGGAAAAAAACACGATATCAAAATCACCATTTAAAACATTGATGAAAAAGCACTGGAAAGGCGTTTTATTGGGGACTGTTCTTGCCGGTTCATCAGGAAATTTTTTCTATTTCGCTATATCACTTCTGCCTGTTTTGTTTGAATCGGCTCATAAAATAACAGTTTTCGATGGACTTATTGGAACTGCCATATTTGGCATTGTCGATATAATATTTGTCTTCATTGGTGGCAAGATATCAGATAAAAATGGAAGAAGAATAACAATAGCGGCGGCAAATACCATAGCATTAATAGTAATTTATCCCTCAATATATCTCATTTCTCCTATCTATTTTATAATATTTTTAACCGTATTTGGAATAGCCCATGGATTGAGTTATGCACCTCTAGGCGCCATGATTTCAGAAATATTTCCAACAGATGTTAGATATTCTGGAAATTCTGCGGCATACCAATATGGCAATTCATTTATTGGGGGCCCCGCACCGTATGTTTCGGATTATTTTGGCGGAATTTTTTATTTCCTTTATCCAGTATTTACAGTAATTTTCATATTGATAGCCCTATATTCAATATATAGAACAAAGGAATCAATGAACATATCAATGGATGTCGAGGATGCATCAACATAATTTTTAATACAATAAAAATAATTTTAGATTTTAACACATAATATAAATAATTGAGTACAATTATAAAGAGTGTATGATGTAACTATTGTTGGCTCTGGCCCTTCAGGATCTTATCTTTCATATGAATTGTCAAAAAAAGGATATGAAGTTTTGAACCTTGAAGAACATCGAGAGATAGGTAAACCTGTTGAATGTACAGGACTTGTTTCAGAAAGGGTTTTTAAATATGTTAAATCAAAGGCAGGCATTAACAGTGTACATGGTGCAAATGTTTATTTCCCGAACGGAAAAAGCATTCATATATCAAAATCTGAAAAAACAATAGTAATGTACAGGGATGACTTCGACAAAGATGTTTCTGCAATGGCAATAAATGCAGGTGCAGATGTTGAAATAAATTCAAGGGTTATGGATGTTTCAGTAAACGATGAATACGCAGAGGTAAAGTATAAACAGAATGGAACGGTCAAATATGAAAAATCCAAAATTGTTGTTGGTGCTGATGGTGCAAATAGCAGAGTCAGAAAATCATTGAATTATGAAATGCCCAAAAAAATAATTTCAACATACCAGGTTGATTCAGCATATTCAATTGAAGACCAGGATAATGTCAATGTTTTTATTGGGTCAGAAAATAGTAAAGGTTTCTTTGGATGGGCAGTTCCGTCAGGTGATATAACAAGAATTGGTGTTGGCGTAGACCACGTAACTGCATTAAAGTACTTTAAAAATATAAATAAAAACTTTGGGGAATCAAAAATTCTTGGCATAAATGCAGGACCAATACCAATTAATTATTTGAAAAAAACATATGGTAACAGATCATTATTGATAGGGGATGCTGCAGGAATCGTAAAACCATTATCAGGAGGAGGTATATATACGGGAATTATTTCAGCAAAGAATGCAGCAATTGCAATAGACCATTCATTAAAAAATGAGGATTATTCTGAGAATTACCTGTCGGAATATCAAAAATTGTGGAAAAGGGAAATTGGGTTTGAACTAAAAAAGGACGCAATAATACAGAAATATTTTGCCTCAATAAGCATTAATGATAAACTGTTGAATAAAATATATGAAAATATAAATGATGAGAACATAATAAGAAAAATAAATGAACTTGGAGATATTGATTATCCATCAAGGGTTGTTCTTTCGATAATTTTAAAAAAACCAGTATTGTTAAAATATTTAATAATGAAAAGATAGATAATACTTTACTAACAATATGATTTATTAAACAATTAAATTTATTAAGCATATACAACTTAACTCACAATGAACCAGAAATTACTGTATTTATTCCTTTTAATAATTGTGGTATTTTTCTGGGGCATTACATTTCCAATAATGAAACTTTCCCTTATTTATATATCTCCTGGAATGCTTCTGGCATTCAGATTTCTTTTGTCTGCAGCTATGATGGTACCATTGATACATAAAAATAAAAAATTATTTGAAAATAAAAATATCGCTGTAGGAATAATTGCAGGCACTCTTTTATTCATTGCATATTATTTTCAGACGGTGGGATTAAAATACACAACAGCATCGCAATCTGGATTAATAACAGGACTGTATGTTGTTTTATTGCCATTAATATCATTCATTTATGTGAGGGTCAGGGTTAAAAAGGTGGATATGGTATCGGTTATAATTGGCCTTACGGGCCTTATACTAATGTCATCCATTGATTTTGCATATAGGTATGCTCTGGGCGATGCTTTAACATTTCTATGTGCCATATTTTACGCATTGCAAACAGTTTACGTATACAAGCATACAAAATTTCTGGATTCAATGGTATTCACATTTTATCAATTACTTGTTGTTGGTATATTATCCTCATTGTTCATCCCATTTGATCCAACTTTCTCTGGACTTGTGCACCCCATAGTAATATTCACCATAGTGTTCACTGCATTATTTGCTAGTGTCTTTGCGGTAATTATAAACACAAAAGCCCTTGTATACGTAGAACCGACAGCAGCAGGAATAATATATATTGGGGAACCCGTTTTTGCTGTAATTTCATCAATATTTATCTTAGGAGAAGTACCATCTTTATTTATAGTAGGCGGGGGAAGCATTATAGTGATTGCAATGCTTATTGAAACTCTTAATAAATATTATGAGGGGAAAAATTCATATAAAGTTAAAAAATAATCCAAAAATTGTATATCAACAGTAAGGATTCAATCAATGCACCTATTACAATAAATAACAATTTGTTATAAAGTATGTTTTTGTCTTTATCAATTTGATTGACTCAACTCACTCCGCTAAAATTGCTACCAATACATTACCCCCAATCTCATGGTTTACTCCATCAAGAAGGATAAAAGAATATTCGCTACTGCAGTTGAAACCCATGCACCTGCAGTAACCGCAGCAACTATTTCACCGGTTAGAGCTACAACACCAGTATTGACAGCATACCCGATATAGAAATAGTTTTAACGTTTAAATTCCCTATATTTTCAATAACTAACAAACCATCATATACTGGAACTCCTACCGACATCATTAGCAATGCTAACACAAAAATAGATATCATAGCTTTTATCCAATTATTTTTATGTTTTTTTCGTTAAAAGGGATTTTTACACAACTGGAGTTTATGAGATTTTTATACATTGGCTTGAATTTAATAATTAGTGTTTTTAAAAAATAAAAATCTTTATATAGGAACTATATAATATCTGTTGTTTTGCGTTAATTATATCTCAATATAATTATTAATATCCCCAAATTCACTGAAAATATTTTTTTGATATCGTCCTGTATTCTGTTGATTCAGATGGGATTATTCTTTATTAATAAATGCCTTGAATATACTATCACTTCCTGATATTTTATTTCCATTTTTAATCAAAATTCCGGAATCAAATAGTTCATGCAGATAATTCTGGAATTTAACAGGATCTATTTTTTTGCTGTATATTTCAATATATTTCCCGATCATTTCCTCGACATTCATATTTATCAGTTTTCCAGATAAGGCCACAAAATAATAATATGAATACGCTGCTCTTACATAAGGTTTGATTGATGTTACATTGTAAAAATATCCTGGTCTTTCCCTTAATAAATAAGGAAAAATACCGTAACTTTTCTTAATATTATCATAAATATCCGTGGGCCTTATAACTACCTTTCCATACTTTTCTTCAAAATTAAATAAACCTGTACCAGAGAATTCAATGAAATAATTTATTCTCTTTAACTCCGCTTTTTTATTTTTTGAAAGTATAACTTCCCTCTTTTCATCAATTACCCTTAGAATTTCAATTACTGGAGTGGCGGACATTTTAATTTCAGGTATTTTAGCAAAGCAGTCAAAGCCTGCCCTTAAAAGTTTTTCAGAATTGTTGTTGTAGTATATCTCCAACGCATTTTTTATTTTATTTTCAGCAATTTCAATTGATGGACCATGGGTGATGCATATATCATCGTTAATGTCCATGCCCAAATAAAAAACATGCTTTAAAATTGTTAGATAGGAATTGCCATCAAAGGATTTAATTGATTCGGGAATATAGGCATCAACATATGCATTTATTTCTCCAAGTTTTTCTATGGAAGTTCTATCAACCGATAGGAATTCTCCATATTTTGCATGCAGGAAATTATTCATAATATTTTCAATATTTTCATTATTATTTTCCTTTATCGAAAATTTTTCATGAATTAAACTATCATAGTCAAGCATATTAATCGCCATATTCATTTAAAGACTTTATTGGAGTCTTATTTTTATCTATAATGCTTATTTTAATAATATTGCTATTCACATTATCTTCAAACAATTCAACCAGGCCATCTTCACTAAAATTACAATTGAATCTATTATCATTAAAAAAATCTTTTATATCCATGTTTTTATTTATGAATTTATATGGATTTATTTCAACAAAAGAACCATTATAATAGCATATTGGAAACCATTGGCCTACAGATAAAGGTATTTCTGGACTAATGGAACTATCTTTTCCACCCATATATTTTTTATACGGTATTTTAAAAATCATCACTCTTCCATTTTTCAATAAATTGATTGCATTATTCACATTCCCAAATTTTATATTTATTACTATTTCTGAAAGGCCATATTGTTTTAGTTTATTTGTGGCATATTTGGATAATTTTTCCAGCAATGCTGAATTCATAATCGGGCCTGTATACTGTTTAAAGTTGAATATCTTTTTTATTTCTCTTGGTTTTATGTATAAATCATCAGATTTTAAGAAGTTGTAAATATTTGTATTGATAGCAATACTTATAGAATTTATAACATCCATCTGTGGATCATTTATTGTATGGTATGCAATTTTATTTATCATATACTCACTTATACACTTATAATAGTATTAAATATATAATTATATCACATTTTTTTCCTACAATATATCGCACCATATTTATATAGTAACATATGAAAAATGTTAACTGATATGATATCCACCAATTTCTCTATCTGGTGGAGGGATGCCAAACCAATAAAAAATTGTTCCATAGCTCCTTCTCTTTTAAGGTGGCGGTCACACAAAATTTTGTTAAATATATTTTAAATATAGTAAATTATTTATCATTAAGATATATCATTAATAATGCAACAGTACAATGAAGAATATTGGATTGATTATATTAGAAATAATGAAATAACAAAAAAGGAATCACTTGAACTTTATAATAACAATGATATATATTCTTTGATGAAGATTGGTGATTATTTAAGGTCATATGATACTGGAGATACAGTTTCATATGCTGTATCATACAATATAAATTATACAAATTACTGTGCAGCTTCCTGCCCAATATGTGCCTTTTATGTTCCATATAAAACTAAGAAATTTGAAATGAATAAAGAAAATAAAAAGGGATATGAATTAACTATAGAAAATGTAAAAAATGAAATTCAAAAAGCAAAAAATTTTAATGTAACAGAAATACATATGGTTGGAGGTTTTGACCCAGATTTAAGTATTGAATATTATGAATCAATTTTCAAGGAAATTAAAAAATATTTACCTCAAGTAACATTAAAAGCATTCACAATACCAGAAATAGATTTTATAGCCCGAACCCATAATATTTCAATTAAGGAAATGGTTGAAAGATTTAGGGAAGCGGGCATGGATGCACATACTGGCGGTGGAGCTGAAATATTCAATCCGGAGGTAAGGAAAATTATAACAACGGATGAAAAAATTTCAGGTGAAAAATGGCTTGAGGATGCAAAAATAATCCATGGCATGGGTATAAAAGGCAATTCAACAATGACATATGGCCACGTTGAAACGTTTGAAGATATAATAGACCATATGGTAAAACTCAGGGATAATCAACTGGAAGTCCCTGGATTTTTATCATTTATCCCATTAAAATTCAGTATTTATAATACTCCACTGTATAAAATGGGTAAAATTAAATATCCATCTTCCGGGGAAAAAGATATAAAAATTTATGCAATGGCGCGTGCAATACTTGGAAAATCAATAAGGAATATAAGTGTATACTGGGTAGCCCTCGGGAAAGAGATAGCACAGATAGCGTTGATGTCGGGGGGTAGCGATCTTGTTGGCACTGCCTTCAGTGAGAAGGTCTTTGGAGCAACGGACAGGAAAACAGGAACCACAATTGAGGAGATGAATCATATAATAAACAATATTGGAAGAATACCTGCTTTGAGGGATACGTTTTACAATATAAAGGAGTATTACTGATGATTTATGGAATCATAGATTTAATGCACAGTGATCCGTTATATTTCTCACTTAAAAATGATATCGACATCAGGAGGGAAAGTGCTAAAGATATATTAAATGATATTGAACATGGTAAAATAGATGCGGGAATGGTATCCCTTGTATCTTTTTTAAGGTCAAAACTCAATCTGGTAAAAACCGGAAATATACACACATTAAGCAATACAATATCAACTGTTTTAATATCCAGAAAAAATCATTTAAAGAACTCAATGGAAATAGGTGTAACTTCAATGACTGAAACAACATCATTTTATTTATCATTGATACTGAATAAAATGAATATAAAATTTAAATTTAAAAAATCCAATTACATTGATGCAGATAATATTTTAAATGAGAATGATTATGCCCTTGTAATAGGGGACGAAGCATTGAAAGTATATTCATATAAGTACAATATATTGATGGATATAGGCTATGAATTTTCAAGATTGTATAATCTGGCTCCGGTTTATGCTGTAACTGCATCAAAATATAATTTAAGTAAGGATGATATTGACATAATAAATAATGGAATTAAAAATTCAAAAAATTTTGTTGGAAAATCTATAGAAAAAAACAGGGATAAAATAAAAATGAATGTTCTTGAATATTATTATAAAGCAATAATATATGATTATAATTTTGAGGTGGAAAATACAATAAATTTTATAAGAAATAACTTTCCTAATAATATTTAATATTTTTATATAAATTATCCCTTTCAACTGGAATCATGTTCAGTTGTTTTATGGAATTTATTATCATTTCTTTTCTTAAATTTCCTACATTTTTTCCGGTTGCGGGTATGACTTTTTCATCATAAATTGTTCCTCCCCAGTCATTTGCCCCCCAAAGTATTGCCATCTGTGCCATATTCACTCCATTGGTTAACCATGAACTTTGTATTACTGGCAGTTCACGGTTAAATACTATCCTCGATATTGCAATGTTTCTGAGAACATCAGATCCACCTGACCTGTATACAACCTCCTTTCCAAGCTCTGTATTCCCGGGTTCAAAATTCCATGGTGTAAAGGATAAAAATCCATGGAACTTTTTCTGCAAACTCAATATTGAAAGCAAATGTTTTGCTTTATCTGAAGATGTTTCAATATGTCCAAACATCATTGTGGCCGATGTTTTAATTCCAAGTTTATGGGCCTGTTCCATAATATTTAACCATTCATATCCACTGTTTTTTGGCCTTCCCATTTTTATTCTTGTTTCCTGGTTTAAAATTTCAGCTCCAGCTCCCGGTATTGTTTCAAGCCCATGGTCCCTTAGCTTAATCAATAATTCTTTTATAGTTATATGTGACTTTATTGCTATATAATTCAATTCAGCGGTGGATAGGCCATGTATTCCAATATCTGGAAATTCAGACCTTATCCTTGAAAATAAATTTAAATAATAATCAAGATCAAGGTGTGAATTAACTCCACCCTGTATTAATAACTGTTTTATTCCATATTTATGATATTTATTTATTTCATCTATGACCTCATCTATAGACATTGTATATTTATCATTGTCAGCATCAGTTCTATAAAAAGCACAGAATTTGCACCTGACATTACATATATTTGTATAATTCAATATTAAATTTGAAACAAATGATATATTATCTCCAGAAATGCTGTATGATATTTTTCTTGCTATTTTTCCAAGATCATATAAATTTGCTTCATCATACATATATACAATATCATCCTCATCTAATTCCTCTTTACTGTTAATCTTATTTTCAATTTCATAGATTTTATTATATGAAAGCATAGTGTTTTTATTTATGCGCTTTATATATACTTTTTCTTTAAAAAAGATGGATAATTATTTTAATTATATGAATATAATGTAATATGAAAATGATAATAGCACACACACCTGACCCGGATGATGCTTTCATGTTTTATGCAATGTTTGAAAACAAAATAAAAACATCATTTGAATATGAGCAGGTTGTAAAGGATATTGAAACATTGAATATTGAAGCAATAAATGGATTATACGATGTTACCGCAATATCTGCAAATGGTTATATGAGAGTTTCGGATAAGTATGATTTAACCGCCTCCGGTGCAAGTTTTGGAATTTCATATGGGCCCATTGTCGTTGCGAAGAAAAATATAGATTTAAAAAATGCTGTTATAGGAGACCCAGGAATATATACATCATCTTACTTGCTATACAGAATGTTCAATGATTCAAAGGAATATAAAGAAATAAAATTCGATAAAATTACTGATGAAATATTAAAGGGGACTATTGATGCAGGCATATTGATACATGATGAACAGTTGAAATACCAGGATAAAGGATTAATAAAAATCCTTGATTTATATGACCAATGGAAAGATTACGCAGGTGATTTGCCCGTACCACTGGGATTCAATGCAATTAGAAAATCATTATCAATGGAGGATAAGAAAAAATACAGGGAGGATTTTGAAAATTCAATAAAATATGCTTTTGAACATGAAAATGATGCGGTAAAATACGCAATGAAATACTCAAGATACGATGATTTTGAACTTGAAAGAAAATTTATAAAAATGTATGTTAATGATCTTTCCCTCGACTTTGGGGATTCTGGAAAAAAGGCATTGCAAAAATATTACCAGAAGGCATATGAAAGAAAATTAATTAATAAATTTGAACCTGTGATAGTTTAAACTTCATATAACGTATTTTCAAATAAATTTAATATGAAAATTATATTACATATACAATGATAATTGTAAAACTTGGTGGTAGCATAATAACTGAAAAATCCAGATATAAATATTTTAATAAAAACAACACAATAAACATTGTTAAACAGTTAAAAAAATTAGATAAGAGATTAATAATAGTACACGGTGGCGGATCATTTGGCCATATAAAATCAAAGGAATATAATTTACCCGGCCATGTAAATAATAAAACGCTGGAAGGAATGTCAATCGTACACAATGATATGACAGAACTTAATCTGAACATATCAAGAATATTCAATGATAATGGAATGTATAATATTTCAATACCACCATCTTCATGTATTTTTGGCGGGAATAAAAATTATGATATTTTTTCAAAATATGCCAGCATGAATTTAATTCCAATTACCTTTGGGGATGTATACATGAAAGATGGAGAAAATATAGGCATTTACTCTGGCGACAATCTTGTATATGACCTATCAATGATGTTCAAGCCTGAATATACTGTATTTTTCAGCGATGTTGATGGAATATACAACAAAAATCCAAAAAAATATAAGGATGCAAAGCTTTTAAATTCTATAAATGGCAATTTTCAATTTGAAAGCATTGTTGATGACGTTACTGGAGGGATAATGAATAAGTATAACATCATGAAAAAGATTTCCTCCCTTGGAATAAAATCATATATAATTAATGGGCTATTTCCTGAAAGAATAATGGACATTGGAAAAAATGATTTTATTGGAACGGTGATATAAAATGATAGAGAATAGAAAGGAGCAGCATATAAATATAGCGGAAAATGAAAAGGTGACTTCGGAGCATAATTACTGGGATGATATCAGAATACTTCACCGGGCTGTATCAGAGGTAGATTATGACGACATAAATACAGAGGTCAATTTTCTCGGATATAAGTTTTCCCATCCATTTATGATATCATCAATGACAGGCGGTACTGAAAGGGCAAGAAAAATAAATATGAATCTTGCCAGAGCGGCTGAAGAGTACAATATTGGCATGGGAGTAGGCAGTATGAGAGCCGCCATAGTTAATAAAGATCTTGCCGATACATTTTCAGTGATAAATGACTATAAAATTCCTGCAACGTTTGCAAATATAGGTGCACCACAGCTTATAAAACAATCCTCCGATGCAATAACTGATAAAGATATTGAATATGTGTTCAATTTGATCCACGCAAAGTTTCTGATAGTGCATTTTAACTTCCTGCAGGAAATGGTTCAACCTGAAGGAGATAGAAATGCCAGGGGTGTTATAAATAGATTAAAGGAAATAGCAGGATCATATCCGGTAATAGCAAAGGAAACAGGCAACGGGTTCTCAAGGGAGGATGCAATTGAATTGAGAGATGCAGGAGTCAAGGCCATTGATGTCGGCGGTCTTGGAGGTACTTCCTTCGCTGCCATAGAATATTACCGTGCAATGAAATCAGGAAACATGGAAAAAATGCATACGGGTGAAACTTTCTGGAACTGGGGAATACCTTCTCCCGCATCATTAAAATACTCCAATGCCGGATTGCCATTAATTGGGAGTGGCGGCTTAAGAAATGGGCAGGATATTGCAAAGTCAATAATGCTTGGCGCAACAATGGGCGCTATGGCGAGAAATTTTCTTAAAGATGCAGATACATCATATGAGGATTTGAAATTCAACATAAACAATCTTATCAGAGATATAAAGATAACAATGTTTTTAACATCATCAAAAAATGTCCAGGAACTTACAAAAGCAAAATTTATTATACTTGAACCGCTATTATCCTGGTTAAGGGGGTAATTCATGGAAGAAAAATTAACGGATAGGATGTGCCCAAATTGCAATGATTACCTTTTTTATATGGAATATAACACAGAGATTCCATATGAAGGAAACATTACAATAAAGACCTATTTATGCAAATCATGCTATTATAAGGATGTATCGATTAAAAGACACGATATGGAAAAACCAAAGATCTTGAAATTGAAAATAAGGAATAAAAACGATCTCAAAACAATAATATACAGATCACCCGATGCCTCTATTAAAATTCCAGAAATTGATGCAGAAATATCTCCAGGCATCGCATCCAGAGGATATATCACCACCGTGGAAGGCCTGATAACTGGCATTAAAGAGAAACTGTCATTGATGGATTCTCATGATGCCATTTATATTGAGGAAAGGATAAACAACATCCTGAAAAAAAACAGTGAGGAAATTACACTAATTATAGATGACAGTAGTGGAAAGAGTAAAATAAATAGCGGCAGGGCAGAGGTAATAGAAAAATAAAGCATAAAGGTATATCGTGAAATAAATAATTTTATATAACGTGTTTTAATATTCTTTTAAGGATATTTATGGTTATTACTACAGCAGATGCATTACTGGCAATAGCAGCGTCGATAGCTATTGCAGGAGGTTTGATCGGGACTGGTATGGCGCAACAGGGTATAGGAGCTGCCGGTATGGGTATAATAGCGGAAAAACCAGAAAAATTTGGTCAGGTGCTTTTCTTCTTTGTTATACCTGAAACACTGTGGATTATAGGATTCGTGTTGGGGATAATTCTTCTTCTTCATGTTATATGATTTTTATGTCTCTTGAAAACATTTTAAATGAAATTGACAAAACGCGAGAAGAACAAATCAAAAAAATAAACGACTACTATGATCAGAAATTAAATGAAGTCAAGGCAACATGCAATACAAAAATTAAACATCTTGGAGAAGATTATGCTATCAAAGAAAAAAATGATACCAGCAGCATTATAAGGCAATACGAAGATCGAATTAAAATACAGGAAAAACAGATAATTGATGGCAAAAAAAGGGATATTATAAAAAATGCCCTTGAGAAAAGCAGATCATATATAGATTCCATGAATCGATCGTCGAAATACCATGAATTGCTTCAGGCCATGATAGATACAGCAACAAAAAAATTTGGAAATGATCTTATAATACACTGTTCAGAAAACGATAGGGAAAAAATTGCCTCAATTTTAACATCTGGAAATATCATAATTGATAAAAGTATTAAATCTGGGTTAATTGCAGTTACAGGCGACAATAAAAAGATGCTTGACTTCAGAATGGATTCAATTTTTGACGATATATCAGATGAACTGTCAATATATCTTTATGGAAATATAAAATAGGTGGTTAAATGAATACAGGTTATCCCGGTAGTTTTGGCAGATTAAAAGTTCATTCCATTGATTTTTTAAGCAATGACTTCATAAAATCACTACTAGATCTCGATTTAAGGGATATAAGATTAAAACTTTACAATACATCGTATCGAGAGGATATAGATAAACTATCTTTCATGAACAATAATGAGGTAAATCTTTTGATTTCTGCAATTAACAGGCATGTTATAAACAATTCCAAACTCGCAATTTTTGCAGTTCCACCTGAAATTAAGGATTATATAAAATTATACATTTCAAAATGGGATATCGAATCTATTAAGGCAATACTTATTTCCAAGGTTATAAAACATGATATAAAATACAATGATAGTTTTATTTTGAGCTTTAGAGATGTACCGCTTGGAATTTTTGCTGGAAATTTGTCTCCAGAAAATTTCAGGTCACTATTGTCAAGAAATGATGTGGAATCAATAATAAATTATCTTCTAGATTATGGCTATAATTACCTGCTGAAATATGTTGATGATTACAAAAAGAGTGGCGATATTTCACCAATGATCTCAGCAATTGATTATAATTATTATATTAATTTGGTAAATAGTATAAAATATTTTAATGGCGATGAAAGCATAATCCTAAATTATACAAAGGAAATAATAGATGTAAAAAACATTCTTACAATGATCAAGGCACTGGAATTGCAGGTTCCTTATAAAAATATTGAAAAATACCTTATTGAAAATGGATTCCGCAGCAAGAATATACTTGAAGATATGTACAGATCAAAAAATACAATACAAATTCTTGAAATTTTCAGGTCATATAATATTGATGATGCAATTGACTTTTACAGGAAAAATGGTAGTCTTTCATTATTTGAAATATCAATGAGGAAGGCAATTATCGATAAATATATTCCGATGATGGCGAGAACAACTGGAGCCCCGTTTATCTTGGGATATATATTGACGGCTGAAAGGGAGAGGGATAATTTGAGAACAATAATAATTGGTAGATTTTATAATCTTGATGATAAAATACTTGAAAAAATGTTGATATAAATGAATGAAAATATCTGTGTGGTTGGAGAAAGAGAGATTGCGATGGGGTTTAGGCTGGTTGGCATAAACAATACATTTATAGCCGAAGAGGAGGATGGGGCAAAAACTTTGAAAACTCTTTACAACTCAAAAAATTATAATGTGATACTGGCATCCCAATCATTACAAAAATATCTGGCTGAAGATGATTTGAATTTATATAATGGTTCAATAAATCCACTTGTAGTTTTCATTCCAATTCCAGGTGTAAGAGAGGAGGAATCGGTCTACGATCTAGCAAAAAAGATACTGGGGATAGATATAAGTTAATAATGGTGAAAACTTTATGAATGTACACTCAAAAAAAAATGATAATGCGTTTTTTAACATTTTCTTAGGTGTAAAATTTAAGCATTATTTTTTTAAACGAGTATGCAATATTCTTTATAATATGGTAAGGAAAATTGGTATTGACGGATCTATAAAACCGTTAAATTTTCATGAAATGGATACGAATATGTGTGGTTTTTTATTAATTGGTGATTTAATATGAATAATGGTGTGATATACAGTATTTCAGGTCCGGTTGTAATAGCCACAGACCTGGACGGAAAAATGTTTGATGTGGTTAAGGTTGGCAATATTGGCCTTATAGGTGAAGTTATTAAAATAGTTGGCAATAAATATACAATTCAGGTTTATGAAGATACAAGTGGCTTAAGACCTGGAGAACCAGTAGTGTCAACGGGCAAACCACTATCAGTGGAATTGGGGCCGGGCCTGCTCAGGTCAATTTATGATGGTATTCAAAGGCCGCTGGATATAATTAAATCCCAAACTGGCGATTTCATAGTAAGGGGCGCAATTGCACCGCCACTTGATGAAAACAGGGAATGGAATTTCAAGCCCCTGGTAAAGGAGGGGGAGGAAGTTAAAGCTGGATACATAATTGGTGAGGTCCCTGAGACCGATCTTATAAAAACAAAAATTATGGTTCCCGAAGGAATGTCAGGTATTGTAAAGGAAATAAAATCCGGGAAATTTAAAGTTTCTGATACAGTATGTATAATATCAAACGATTCAAAAAAATTTGAAATTAAATTAAAGCAAATATGGCCAGTAAGAAACCCAAGAAAGGTATTTTTAAAATTCCCTCCAGAATTACCATTGATAACTGGCCAGCGGGTTATAGATTCATTTTTCCCCGTTGCAAAGGGCGGTACTGTCGCTGTTCCAGGTCCATTTGGAAGTGGAAAATGTGTAACTGGAGATACGCCTGTTTTGATGGCCAATGGTACCATAGTTACTATGGAAAATCTTTACAGTGAAAATATAAATAATGGAAAAAGAACGGTTAGGGGTAATGAGGAAATTATAGAGCTTGATTCCCCCTTAAAGATCCTTTCATTCTATAAGGGTAAAATAGAGCCAAGCGATTCCCAATTGCTTTATCACGGTAAAAGCGATTCCGTAATAAGAATAAAAACTGGAAGTGGAAGAGAGGTCAGAGTGACGCCTGTGCATAAATTATTCAGGGTTGATGTGAGTGGTAATATAAAGGAAACAGAAGCGTCAGATTTATCCATAGGGGATTATATTGTATCTGCCCAAAATGTTGAAATAATAAATCAGAATAAAATAAATTACGTTATAGAAGGAAATAGTTCAATGGAATTCCATATGGATAAATTATCAGAATTTTTTGGCTATTTAATATCTGGTGGCCAGATAAACGGAGAGAATATTATTTTTTCAAACAACAGGGAGGCTGTTATTGAAAAATTCCTTGAGGTCACTGAAGATATATTTGGATATCGTGGAATAAAGAACAAATCGGAAGCGATCATTAAAAGTAAAAAAGTAAGGGATTTCGTTCTATCCTTTGGCATATCAAAGATACCCGATTTTATTTTGAAATCGGAAAATAAAGAAATAATTTCATTCTTAAGGTCATATTGTATGTCTACTGGGAAAACGTTTGAATTTGAGGCCAAAAACAGGTGGATTTCTGTACAGTTTTCATATTTACTAACAAGATTTGGAATAATTCACAGTATATCAAACAATAACATTTACGTTGATTCCAATGATGATATTAATAAATTGTTAGAACTTTTAAAGAGCCCGGATTCAGAAAATAAATTAAACCTTGAGGAAGGCAATTTAAACATCACTGAGAATGGGGATACCCTCCTTATCGATCCTGTGAAAAGTGAAAATAAGGATGTTTTTTTTGATAGAATTGTCGAAAAGGAGGAGATATATGGCGGATTTGATGTTTATGATGTTTCAGTTCCTGATTATGGAAGAAATTTCATCGGGGGTTATGGTGGTATAATCCTGCATAATACAGTAATTCAGCATCAACTTTCAAAATGGTCAGATGCGGATATAACCGTATATGTTGGTTGTGGAGAGAGAGGGAATGAAATGACAGAAATACTGTCAACATTCCCGGAATTGCAGGATCCAAAAAGTGGAAAACCATTAATGGAAAAAACAATTTTAATAGCGAATACGTCAAATATGCCCGTTGCCGCAAGAGAGGCAAGTATTTACACCGGTGTTACCATAGCAGAATATTACAGAGATATGGGATATGATGTGGCTTTAATGGCTGATTCAACAAGCAGATGGGCAGAGGCTCTGAGGGAGATTTCTGGAAGGCTTGAAGAAATGCCGGGTGAAGAAGGATATCCGGCATATCTTGGGAGGAGAATATCCGAATTTTATGAAAGATCTGGAAATGCCCAAATAATAGCAGAAGATGATAGAACGGGATCGGTTACACTGATAGGTGCCGTATCTCCACCCGGAGGAGACCTGTCTGATCCGGTTGTGCAAAATACATTAAGGGTTACAAGGGTCTTCTGGGCCCTGGATGCCTCTCTGGCATCAAGAAGGCATTTTCCATCAATCAACTGGCTAAATAGCTATTCATTATACCTGGATTCATTATCTTCTTGGTTTAAAAATAATGTTGACCCTGACTGGATAAATGTCCATTCATTGATGATGGGTATTTTGCAGAAAGAATCCGAATTACAGGAAATAGTCCAGCTGGTTGGTTATGATTCATTACCGGAAAAACAGAAAAATATACTTGATGTTGCAAAGATAGTAAGGGAGGATTTTCTTCAACAAAATGCCTTTGACGATACTGACACGTATTGTTCAATGAAAAAACAATACATGATGTTGATGATTATAAAAACCTTGAATGATTACCAAGAAAAGGCAATAGACGCAGGAAAGAAATTAACACAGACCTCATCTTTGCCTGTCAGGTCTAAAATATCCAGAATGAAGGAGATAAAGGAAGAGGATTTTGAGAAGTTTTACAATGGTATTGTAAAGGAAATAATGGATGAATACAATAGCATAATGGAGGGTATTCAAAATGTCTGAAATAATATATAGATCAATATCGCAGATTAATGGCCCTTTGCTTTTTATAAATAATATTAATAATGCTTCATATAATGAAATTGTTGATGTTATTCTTGACAACGGTGAAAAGGTAAAGGGCCAGGTTTTAGAAACGAGAAATGGCGTTGCCATAGTGCAGGTTTATGGTTCAACCACGGGTATGAGTCCTGAGGGCACGGGTGTTAAAATGACCGGAAATACCTTTAAATTACCGGTTTCCGATGATATGCTCGGAAGAATTTTCAATGGTTTTGGTGAACCAATAGATAATGGGCCAAAGATATATTCTCGGGATAAGGTAGACATTATAGGCGCAGCAATAAATCCTTATTCAAGGGAAGAACCAAGTGAATTCATACAAACGGGAATATCAACAATAGATGGTATGAACACCCTTGTTATGGGGCAGAAATTGCCAATTTTCTCTGGAGCAGGGTTATCGCATAACAGGCTTGCTACCCAAATAGCAAGGCAGGCCACAACCCTTAGGGGGAACGAAGAATTTGGTGTCGTTTTCGGGGCAATAGGAATAACCAGCGAGGAAGCAAATTATTTTATGAGGCAATTTCAGAATTCCGGTGCACTTTCAAATTCTGTGATATTTTTAAACCTTGCTTCCGACCCCTCAATGGACAGAATAATATTGCCAAGAGTTGCATTGACCACAGCAGAGCATATGGCATATGAGAAAGATATGAACGTTTTGGTTATATTGACTGATATGACCAATTACTGTGAGGCTTTAAGGGAGATATCGTCATCAAGGGATGAAATACCCGGAAGAAGGGGATATCCAGGATATATGTACACGGATTTAAGCACGATATATGAAAGGGCAGGCAAAATAAAAGGGAGGAAAGGCTCAATTACACAGATTCCCATTTTAACCATGCCTGGTGATGATATTACAAATCCTGTACCGGATTTAACCGGATATATTACTGAGGGGCAGATAACCTTATCAAGGGATTTAAACAGAAAAAATATATATCCAGAGGTCGATGTTTTACTATCATTATCAAGATTGATGAATCAGGGTATTGGAGCAGACCATACAAGAGAGGAACATAGGGGGCTTGCGGATCAATTGTATTCATCCTATGCAAAGGGAAAGGATGCAAGAGCACTGAGTGAAATTGTTGGTGAAGAGGCGCTTAGTGATGTGGATAAATTGTATCTCAAATTTGGTGATAACTTTGAAAATAAATATGTAAATCAGGGAAATGAAAACAGAACAATAGAAGAAACATTGAATCTAGGGTGGGACCTTCTATCTGTACTTCCCAAATCGGAAATGAAAAAGGTAAAGGCAGCCCATATATCAAAATATGGGAGATGGGATAATAATGGCAAATAATGTCAGATTAACAAGAATTGAATTGATAAATACGAAAAAAAGAATCAAGGTCGCCTCCAGAGGTCTTGATCTTTTGAAAATGAAAAGATCAGCCCTTGTGATGGAATTTCTTAAAATAAACAATGAAGTAAAGGGGATGAGGGAAAATGTTAGAAAGGATATTCAAGATGGCATCGAACAGGTAAAGATTGCGGAAACCGTCGATGGGACCCTAGAAATAGAGAGAATTTCATATATGTCCGCAAATCCCGATATTTTAATAAATATGAAAAACATAATGGGCGTTAAAATTCCGGAACTGGATATCAACGTGAATAAAAATATATTAAACAATGAATATCTTGTGAGTTCAGTTCCAGTTTCAATATATGATTCTGTAATAACATTCAAAAAAATATTCAATGAATTGCTTGAAATAGCCCAGAAGGAGAATTCAATGCGTAAATTATTATTTGAGATAGACAAAACAAACAGAAGGTCCAATGCAATTGAAAATATTATGATACCACGATTTAACAACAATCTAAAGATAATCAAGGAATATTTGGATGAACGTGATAGAGATTCATTTTCCACATTAAAGTTTGTCAAAAGTCATGTGGTAAATAATGAAAATGAACAATCTTGAAAAATTCAAAAAAATTAGAAAAATAATATTTATTATAAATATATTGATTACACTTATATTTATAATAGTAATTATAATGGTGATATACAAATGACCGAAATTGATGAATTAAATGTTATAAAAAATAAGGAAGAAGAAAATAAAAAGGCCATAGAAGATTTAAAAAAATCAAGAGAAAATGAGCTCTCTGAGGCTAGCAGGCTATGCTCTGAAAAATTTGAAAATACGAAAAATCAGATAATAAATAAGTATAACAGCGATATTGAATCAGTCAAGGATGATGAGAAAAAAAAGCTTGCAGATGCCATTGATAAAACAACTGCAAAATCGCAAGTTATAACTCTTGATTTATCCAATAGGGAAATTGAGGATTATGCATATAAAATATTAATTAAACGCATTAAAGAGTGAAATTCATGTTGAAACCTGAAAAGATGGTAAAGATACGTATAATCGGTACAAACCAGAAAAGATCCACAATTGTACAGGATCTGCACGATCTTGGAATAATGCAAATAGAAAATGTTAATTCCGATGTGGAAAAATTATTCCAGAATCAATACAACAATGAAAATTATAAATTGCTATCCAATTATCTTTCAGAATTTAAGGGATATTTATCAATGTTAAATGTACATGAAGTCAGGCATAAAATATATTTTGCATCAGAAGAAGAGCTTTTTGATGCGATATCAAAAATAAATATAAAGGATAAGCTCTTACATATAAAGGAAACTGAGGAATCCCTATTATCAACAATAAAAGAGAATGAGAATTATGTAAAAATTTTTAGCATTCTAAAAAATTTTAAGTGGGATATCTCAATTTTAAACAATTCTTACATTAAAAGCTTTATCATAGAAAAATCTGAGGAAATAAACAAGTTAAAAAATGATTATACGGAAATCATTGCACTTAACGATGACTATTCCCTTGTTGCCATAAACCGGAAATATGAGGCAGAGTTTTTATCCACTCTATCCGGTATTTCATCACATATTATTCACATACCCGAATTTAATGGAAAACCTCAAGCTTTATTGAAAGAAGCACATAACAGGATTAAGGAGGCCACTGAACAACGTAATAAGGCATTAAATGAACTGAATGACATTTCAAAGGAGAATTATGAAGAAATAGTTCAAATTGAAGAACAGCTTGAAATAGCTTTCAAAGAGGCAGAAATAACAAGTCAGCTAGCCTCATCAGAAAATGCTTTTGCCATGGAGGGGTGGGTACCTGAAAAGGAACTGGAAAATACAAGGAAGATACTTGAAAGGGATTCAGATAACGAAATGATAATACAAGTACTTAAAACAAAGGAGGAACCACCAACAAAACTTTCAAACAGCAAACGTTTTAAAATATTTGAATTCTTCATAAAATTCTATTCACTCCCTCAGGAATATGAATTTGATCCAACCTTGATATTTGCTTTGATATTTCCCGTATTTTTTGGCATAATGGTTGGAGACGCAGGTTATGGCCTGGTTATACTGCTGTTTTCATTATTCATTATACACAGGCTTGACCATCCACCAAAAGTGAGCCATATACCCAAAAAAATATCGAGATTCGTGTTGATGATTCTTGGGAAAAACGCCCTTAGGAATCTGGCTAAAGCGCTTGTCCCCTCATCAATTATTGCCATATTCTTTGGTATAATATTCAATGAATTTTTTGGCTTTACAATATATCCAATTCCATTCAAAATTGCAACATCACCAGTTCCAGTTCTGTATTTGGGGAAATTGCTGTTAATTTCCGGGTACATTGGGCTGGTTCTTGTCACCTTCGGATTTATACTTGGAATAATAAATAACATATATATAAACCATAAAAAAGCTGCAGTGGCAAAGGCGGGATGGATATTTATGGCGTGGGCTCTTGCAATACTTGGACTGAATTTAATACACAGAATAAATTTATCGCCAACAAATATTTCCTCATTAATAGGGTATATCTTATTTGTATCTGGATTTGCCCTTGTAATTTCGTTTGAAGGAGTTCAAAGTTTGATGGAAATACCATCAATTATAAGCCACATACTGTCTTATACAAGAATTGTAGGAATTCTGCTAGCATCAGTTGTACTTGCTCTGGTGATAAATACAGTATTTAGGTCAACATTGTCGGATCCTTTTTACTTCATCATTTTAGGTATTGTGATACTTGTATTTGGGCAGATTTTCAATCTTGTAATTGCTGTATTTGAACCCGGCATACAGGGCGCAAGGCTTCTTTACGTGGAATTTTTTTCAAAATTTTATTTTGGAAATGGAAAACCATTTTCACCATTCGGCACAAGAAGGCTATACACATTAAAAAAGTTTGATGTAAACAAGAATGAAATTAATCCTGATAAAAAAACTTAATACGTTTTGAATAATTATATATACCATGGAAAAAATAAAAAATATTGAGATTCTGGAACTTGGGTCGCCTGAAGAAAAATCATCACCATGGAGTTCAACAATTCTTGTGTTGAAATTAACATCATCCAATGGAAATGTTGGATTTGGTGAGGCCCCAACAACATTGATGACATTCCCCGTTAAGGAAAGCATGAAAGAAGTAGCAAGGATATTCAATGGGAGAAATTATTTTGATATTGAAAGAAATAATAGGGAATATTATAAAAATGCTTTTTACATATCAAAATCCATAGAAGAAACAGCGGCCTTGAGTGCATTTGAAATAGCATCGTGGGATTTAATAGGAAAAGATCTTGGAACACCCGTATATAATCTTCTGGGTGGGCAATTCAATGAACATATAAAGGCATATGCAAACGGCTGGTATTCCGATTGTGTTGAACCGGATGATTTTGTTAAAAAAGCAAAGGCACTTGTAAATAAAGGATACAAGGCTTTTAAATTTGATCCATTTGGGAATAATTATGATAAATTGAGCAAAAAGGGACTAGATCAAGCAGTTGCAATAGTGTCAAAAATGAGGGAATCACTTGGAGACTATGTTGATTTGTTGATAGAATATCATGGCCGTTTTGCCACCAAATACGCAATAATGGCGGGACAGGCACTTGATCCATTTAACCCCCTGTTCATGGAAGAACCAGTGCACCCAGAACTTGAAACTGGCGTATATGAATTCAAAAAATATGTAAATACACCTGTGGCACTGGGGGAACGCTTGTTGAACAAGGAGGATTTTGCAAGGGTCATATCATCTGGCCTTGTGGATATAATACAACCAGACATAACAAATTCAAAGGGAATACTTGAGGCAAAAAAAATAGCTGCCATAGCTGATTCCTTCGGGACACCCGTTGCGTTCCACAATGCATTTGGACCGGTACAGACTGCAGCAACACTCAATGTGGACTACACCATACCAAATTTTTTGATACAGGAAAGTTTTGAGGAATCATGGCCCCAGTGGAAAAAATCATTATTTTCTGGTTATAGCATAGAAGATGGTTATTTCAAATTATCAGGTAAACCCGGAATAGGAATTGAGGTAAATGAAAAAATTCTTGAACAGAGTAAAACGGATGCCATGGAACCGCTGGATCCCAATGAACCTCCATGGGTTGTTTCTGGGACATTTAAAAAAAGCCAAAAATAAAAATTATTTTTTTATATTTCTTGCAGTATCGACAAGGTTATTCAATAATTGCCTCATAAACCCGATGGTCATTTCATCTTTTAAATTCCCATTCTCATCAAATTTATCTGGTGCCATTGTAACAAAAACCTCAGGCCTGTTAATTGGTATCATATTTAAAAATACAAAACTCTGCCTTAAATGATACTGTGCCCTAGCTCCCCCAAGCATGCCTATGGATGCACTCATTAAGGCCACGGGCTTATTCTCAAAGGAATTATCTCCATAAGGCCTTGATGCCAGATCTATAGCATTCTTTAAAAATCCAGGAGTAGAGTAATTGTATTCTGGAGTTGATATCAAAACACCATCGGAATTTTTAATCTTTTCCTTGAACGACCTGACGTTTACAGAGGGGCTATTTTCCTCATCCTGATTAAACATTGGCAATCCAGAAATATCAAGAATCTCGAGGCTTGAATTTTCAGGCATAAGGCCTTTGCTGATATTCAATAAATAACCGTTATATGACTTCTTTCTTAAACTTCCTCCAAATCCAACAATTTTTATTTCTTCCATAGGCTCAATATTTATATGAAAATAATAAGGATTTGGTTTATAATTGTATATCTAGTATAAAATTGGTATGTTGTGGATTTTATTAATAATTTAAATAAATCCATTTAAAAGACGGGGTATGGTTTTCACTTGGATTTTCCATATACACCATATGCACTAGGTTGATTTTTGGCATGAATAATGATATCATAAAATAAAAGACTATATACACATATAAAATATATAATTAATGTTTATTATTAGATACTCCGAAATTGGGCTTAAGGGCGACAAATCCCGAAGGGAGATGGAACATTTATTGATAGAAAATATAAGGTCTGAAGCCTCAAAAAATAATATTGATTTCGAATATAAAAAAACAGATGGCAGGATATATATTTTATCCAACGACAGTAAATTCCATGACATATTGCCACGAATCTTTGGAATAAAATCTTTTTCACATGCAGATGAATATACATTCAAAAATAAGGAAGAAATTGCATCCATAATTTTAGGAAATTTCAGGGAGAAGGTTATAAATAAAAAATTTGCAGTTAACGTAAGAAGAAAGGGTACCCACACCTTTAATTCCCTTGACATTGAAAAAATGCTTGGAGATGCGTTGTATGAGTATTCAAGTGGAGTAAATCTTGAAAACCCAGATATAATGATATATATTGAAATAAGGGATAATAAATTCTATACATTTACAGAAAAAATAAATGGTCCGGGCGGATTGCCATTGAAATCGGAAGGAAAACTGATTTCCCTGTTTTCTGGCGGAATTGATTCGCCAGTATCCACATACATGGTTATGAAACGTGGATCGGCAACCGATCTCCTTTTCTGCACACTTGCACATCCTGCCGATACAATATCTATGCTGAAAATAGCCATGAATTTATTGAATAAATATTCTATAGGATACAATTCAAGAATATATATAATAGATGGGTCGCCCCTGATTTCATATATTGTTAAAAACCCCGGACAGAAATATGCTAATCTGATTTTCAAAAAATTACTCTATGATTATGCTGAGAAATTATGCCTTGATCACGGATATAATGGCATCGTAACCGGGGAATCAATAGGCCAGGTTTCTTCACAGACACCTGAGAACCTTAATGCAATGTCATACGGTATGAGTTATCCGGTATTCCGGCCTTTGATAGGATTTGATAAGGAAGAAACAATAGAATATTCGAAAAATAAGGGACTGTATTCCAATGAATCAATTGGGGAATTTTGCTCTCTTTTCTCTAAAAATCCGGGTATTAAGGTAAAACGCTGGGATTTTATGGAAGAGATCAAGAAATTCAGCATAAATGATTATTTCAGTGAGCTCATTTCATTAAATAAAAATAATATTGAGGAATATTTGAATTCAATAGTAAACAGGAAATTTTCCGGGGACACAGACGAAAATACAGTGTTTATTGATCTTCGCAATAGAGATGAATATGAAAAATGGCATCATTGCGATTCAATCAATTTAAACCTTGCACATCTAAATGAATTTATATCAGAATCCAGCAAAAATAAAAAATATGTATTTTACTGTAAAAAAGGCCTTAACAGTGCATATGCTGCATCAATAATGGTTAAAAATGGGTTCTCTGCCTATTATATTACGGAAAAAGAATTGAAAAAGAAGGGAGTAAATGCTTAATCTATACTGTAATTAATGTATTTTCTGTTGCCTATGGCTTCCTCATAATCTATATTTTTTCCATGAACCGTTGCATATTTGTAAAGTTTTTTTAATAATATTTTCTTTGTTCTTTCCTTTTGTTCCATGAGTTTGACAGTCTGTGGTTTTATATATTCATCGTTCCTTGGAAAGCCTATAATCACAGTATTGAATTTGGGGTATGCAAGCTGAAAAACTCTCACCTGTTTCCTCACATATTCCGGTAAGGGTTTTAATGAAAAACTTTTCATTTCATATATTACCTCCTTCTCATAATCCACAAAGTCCGGCTGTGCATATATTCCAACCTCGTCATTAATTATAATAATTCTCGTTCTATCCCTTAACAACATATTTTCATATAGCACGCTTTTTTTAAAGGCATTTATAAACTTCCATCCCATTGCATAATATTTCCTCATTTCACTTTTATCAACAACGATATCATTTATTTCAAATTCTGATTTGAGAAATGCAGTATAACTCTTAAGTGCCTTTAAACTTATATTCCTGTTTATTTGAAACTTATAATTGTAATAATTCATTTTTGATACAGTTTCATCAAGGCATTTGCCAAGTACCATGCCAACTTTATCCCCCGTATATTTTATAAAGTCATTGATATATTCATGGGTTGCTATTATTTTCAGTGAATACCGCCTACTTCAAAATTTTCCCTGTTGCAATTTTCCACAGGTAAAGGTCAATTATTCCAGGTTTCATATGAAATTTCCTTGCTATTTTTTTAAATACCAATTCATTTTTAATATAATCCTTATCCGTACTTAATTTTACATCATCTATATAGTTATTTTCGAACAGCAACCTCATTATGTGTTTATCAAGAATGGCAAAATCAAATATGCCCACATTCCTCAAGAAATGGGAGGCTTCTTTATACCCAATTCCTTTTATATTTTCAACAAGATAATGACGTATATATTCACGATCTTTACTCGATAATAAATTCTTTATTTCCGGTATGATAAATCTGGAATTAACTATGTATTCTGCCCTTTTGTTATAAAATCTGTACTTATTCTTTTTCAATTCATCTTTCAATTTGTCAATGTCATATTCAATAAACCCCGTATTGATCAATCTTTGAGTTTTTATGCCCATCTCGGCGGATGTATTTGCTGTCAATATACAAAAACTTAGCTCTATAAACAGTGAATAATTATCAGATTTTCCCATATTAATAAAATCCTTTATTCTCTCGTTTATTTTTGGCCCATATTCAAGCCCGACGCTGTAAATTTGCCGTGATAAATAATCATCAACTGTAATCATAAAAAACAAAAAATAAAATCATTCTTTTTGGAAAGCCTCATAAGCCTTTTTTGCCCTTTCAATCCTTTTTTCTACAACTTTCCAGTTAACATTTTTCATGAATGCATCCATGTATGGTGCCCTTTTTGCCCCATAATCCACATAATATGCGTGTTCATATACATCCAGAGGTAATATCATCAAAGAATTCCATATTGCAGATGCACTGTGAATATCGGCACCCACAACCCTCAACTTTCCACAGTTCAGGTCAAATATTAAATGTGCCCATCCCCTGAATGCTGTACCTGTGGCCTTGAACAGTGCAACAAAGTTTTCATAGCTGCCAAAGTCCTTCTCTATCTGCCCCCTAACCGAGGCAGGCATTTCAATATGCTCCTTACTGAGGGATTCAAAGTAATATTCATGAAGCATGGATCCATCATAGTTGAATGCTTCTTCAAGCTTCATTTCTCTGAGATCACTGTAATTCTGGTTTGCCTTGGTTAAATCCACACCGGGTAATTTAGACCAGATTTCGTTTAATTTTGTTACATAACCTTTATAGTGTGTATCGAAGTGGTAATCAATCTGTGTATCGGATATGCCATCTAAACCTTTTGGCTTTAATTTTTCCTTAACATCCCATGTTTCTGCTGCCATAATGATCCCGTTAGTATTAATTTATCATTTAAAAATTTATTGACAAAATTACAGCTTAAAATATACTAAATAATAGATTTATTAGCCCACTGAAAAAATTATTAACGGATAAAACCATAACGATGCATGATTCCAATTATACTTGTTGGTGGTATTCCTGGTGTTGGCAAAACCAGCATTTCTTCCTATATTGCAAGAGAATTTAATGTAAATATAGTTTTATCAGGAGATTATTTAAGAGAATTTTTAAGGCCATACAATGCATCGGAAATATTATCAAAAAGTGTATATGATTCGTGGCAATTTTTTGGAAAAAAAACTGATGAAAATATAGTTAAGGGGTACATTGCCCAGAGTGAAGTTATATACAAGGGTATAAATTCGATATTCAATAGGGCCATACTGAATGGGGAACCCCTAATTCTAGAAACACTTTATTTCCTTCCTGCCCTCCTGAATAAGAACATCCTTGATAGGGTGTTGAAAATCTTTATATATGTATCAGATATTAAAAAGCACGAAAATATGCTTGCTTCCAGAACTGAATATACACATAAAAATTCCCCAGGGGAAAGATTGATAGAACAATTGCCAGTGTATAATAAAATATCGGATTATTCAATTGAAGAAAGTAAAAAATATAATGTTTTCCTAATTGACAATGTTGACTATAATAACACAAAGGAAAAAATAAAGAACTATATAAAATTAAATTTTGAAAATATTAACTGAATCCTATTTCCATTATGGCTCTTGCTGAGGCCAAATTCAGAATAGTTGTAGGTGGAAACAAATAACATATGGATAACTGTCTTTCTTAGTCCCCCCTCACACGACTAAGTTGGCTTCCTGCTTAGACTTTACCAGCCAAACATCCCGGTATACATGGAAACATATGTGATTCGGCTTGCTTTCATTCTGTCTGCTGCTTGGCGAGTTGCTGTTCCTTTACCACTAAAAAAGGTTTCGCGTTCATTCCATCCATAAAAGTATGATTTCCTGCTCAAAGTTTTAAGCCTGTGGAGACTGAGGAACTACCCGCAAGGGCAACTCCGGTCACAGAAGCAGGAAGCTCCGTCCGATAGGGCGGGGAGGATATCACGGATTAAAAGAACCAATTCAGTGCGTTAACATGATTAGAAATAAACAGGGAGTATTCTATTCAGCAAAAACCAGAGAGGAAATATATTTATTGTGGGGCATCGACATAAAAGATTAAAGGTCATGCTGAAACAATAAACATTCAAATGGAAGAAAAAAGAGGTATCGGACTATAGATAAATGATACAATAGCAAGTTTACGGACTTAAGTATTATTCTGCGATGCGTTGTTAATATCGTTTATTAAGATATCGGGGTTTTCTATGCCAACTGAAAGTCTCATAAATTTTTTATTTATATTAAGAATTTTTATCTCTTTTTCGTTCAATGATCTGTGAGACATTGTAAATGGATTTGCGATTATTGTATTGATTCCACCAAGAGTATTTGCAGGAACAATTGTTTTCAAATGTTTAAAGAAGGATTCTACATTATTTTTAATTTCAAAACCTATGATTCCCGAATAGCCTTTCATGTATTTTCTGGCTATTTCGTGGTCAGGATGGCTTTCAAGACCAGGATATATAACATTTTCAATATTTTTGTTCTCATTAAGCCTTTCTGCAATTTCCATGGCATTCCTGTTGATTTTTTCCATTCTCAATTCAAGAGTTTTGAAATCCTGATTAATCAGGAATGCTGTATTTGGATCCATTGACGTTCCCAATGTTCGCCTCATTGAATCGACCTTCTCTATTAGTTCTTCATCACCTGCCGCAAATCCTGCAATAACATCATTATGCCCGGAAATAAATTTTGAACCACTATGAATAACTATATTAGCACCAAGATCCAGGGGGTTTAAATTCACCGGAGTTGAGAATGTGGAATCCACAATTAATATAGCGCCATTTTCCTTGCATTTTTCCCCTATTTTTTTTATGTCATTAAATCTTAATATAGGATTTGTTAGACTTTCAATAAAAACCAGTTTTGTATCCTTTTTAATTCCGTTCACCAGGTTATTTGTTCCAGGAAGTGAAATATCTGCCCTGACATTCCACTTTGATAAAAAATCCTTGAAAAAGTGATACGATCTTGCAAAGGTATCAATATGTGTTAAAACGCGATCTCCAGGGTTTATAAGGCTTAACAATGTTGTTGTTATTGCCCCCATTCCAGAAGAAAATGCATTGCACGCTTCTGCATGCTCTATCTCTTTTATTTTAATGCCAATATTTTCAACGGTAGGATTATATTCTCTAGAATACCTATATTTTTCACCATCAGGAACAATGTAAGAACTTGTCTGATAAATCGGAAATGTCAGGGGTTTGGAATATACATTATCTATATTGTCATTCATCATATCCCTCCATAATATTTGTCTCAATAATATCATATTTTAATTTAAATGAGCTCATAATATTGTTTATATCAATTTTTATTTGCTTTTTATTGGTTTTATCATCGGTAAAAATCAGTATTGTGGGGCCTGCACCGCTGATACAAACAGAAACGGCATTATTGTCCAAGGCTTTTTCCTTGACATTTTTATAAAATGGAAATAGGCTCTGCCTTGCTATTTCAACAATGCGATCATCCATTCCATACCTTATTTCATCACGATCTCCATAAAAGAAACCGTATAACATTGATGAAAGATGTGATGTCTGTTCAACAAGGTCATTAATTTTAACCTCATTTGGGACCATTGATCTGGCCAGCTTTGTTTTTTCATTTATATTGATTTCCGGTATCAACAGCATTAAGTTGAAATTATAATTTATTTTGATTTTTTTTACCCTGATAGGGTTTTTTGATGAAATCAATGTTAGGCCCCCATATATGCCTGAGGAAACATTGTCTGGATGGGCGGCCCCACATGCAGCTATTTCCCCATACATTGAATAATATACCATTTCATCCTTAGTCATATTAAGGTTGAACAATTCATTAAATGCCTTGACCGCAGCTGAAGAGGAAGCCCCGCTGCTTCCAAGCCCGAGACCTATTGGAACATTTTTTTTAATACTGACCTTAATGCCTTCATGTATGTCCTTATCCTCCATAATTTTCATAAGACTTAATCCCGCAGTGTTTTTATCAGGGTTTTCTGGTGTTTTATCGGAAATTATTTTTATTTTTTTATCGTCTGAGTTCTCAACAGATACTTCATCATAAAAAGCACCATGGCTTATGGACAGTATATCATATCCCGGACCCAAATTTGCTGATGAGGAGTAACTAATTTTTTTAACGTTCATAAAATGTTATGCGCTCATAAAATAAAATTCTTATTTAATGATATATTACTGTTAGTAATTTATATAAAAGCGACACATAAGTATTGGTTGGTTTAACTGCTGTATTTATATGATTAAAATTAATCCCTATTTGTGATACAGTGTCAAGGATAATAATTTTTATTGATTTTGACAGAATTCAGGGTAACAAATCACTCGATTATGTACAATTTGAATCCAGCTTGGAAAATATTTTTGATAAAATTTCATCGGTTATATCCAGCAACGACGTTGCGTTAACATTCAATTATAAACATTATAAATTAAATACAACCACAGGAATTGCCAGTAAGGGAATTTATGATGGTATGATCCACGGAGGCATAATGTACATTCTGGCATCTGTATATAATAAAATTAAATATGAACATGGGCTATCAAAGGATATAACTCCAGTTTTATCCAGAACTCTTGTGGATGCCCGCAATTTAAATGAAAAAAACGGAAAAACAATATCAAAATTTCTTGCAAAGCCCTTGGATATTCTTGAAAAATCAGCAATATCATCGCTATTATATGAAGGTTATATGCCAGTGACGCTTATCAACGGTGGAATTCCAGTCCTACAAAAACTGCAATATTATCAAGAATTCACGGGAGAAATTGATGCATGTGCTGCATCATCCCTTCTCGCCGTTCTTGTTGAAGCTGATACATTATTGATTGTTACCAGTTACAGATGCATATCCATAATTGAAAATAATAAATTAGTTGATATTCAAAAAATAAGGTATGACGACATGAAAAAATATTTTTACAATAATAATTTCAAAAATGCGGATATGAAAAATAAGGTATACACATCATTGGATTTTCTGGAAAAGGGAGGAAAATATGTTTATATAAATTCAGCAAACAATATTATGAATGGAACGTATATTCATGCATAAATTATTTGTAGTTTATTCAAGTGTGTTTCCCAATTCAATATGCAAATGTCACCCTCCTCATTTCATTGAAATAAGCTACTTTAATCCCAAGTTCCCGTTTCATGTACTCGGGTTTTACTGCTCTGATAACTTCCTCCATTACCCTCCTGAATGCTGAAAATATATTTCAACTATCGCGCGTTTTCCATAATGTATAGAATCCTTTCATTTATAGAATAATGACGATGCTACACCATTATTTCTGCATATCTCTGCTATCGATATATTATTCTCAATGGATTCCATTACTATACTATATTCCTCTTCAACAGTCCATATTTTACCCATTCTTCATCATCTCTTTTTTTTATTAATTTCCATTATACAATTATACCGAATAAATTTGCTAAAGTATTACACACCTTATAGTTTTATGCAATTTTAAACTGGTTATAACCACTAGAAACAAACGTGAAAGCATAGGGGAAAGAAGAAACTAAGGAAGTGCAAAAATAAGGTGGACATTCACAAAAGAAAAGGTAGATAAAAATTGTCCAAGTATTATACGGCATAATTAACGGTCATGGCAATAGTTATCTTATATTTAAAGGAAAAATAACAATAAATAACCATAGTACTACTTATAGAATATTTTCTTATCATCTAAAACCGAATAAAAAATACACAATTGAGAATCTCTAAAAATCTCAGTTTTTTAGAGCCTTTTTAATTTGTCAGTTTCTATGAACTCAGGCAAATACGTATTTTTTAATAATAAGGCAATTACATGAAATATGCAATTTTTAGAGTTATTAGAAAACCTCAATTATAGTTATTATATTTATATTAATGACTTTCTACTTATTTTCACATTATTGGAAGGTGTCATTTTCTGGGTTATTAGAAATCCTCTTAAATTTATAAACAGTTCTAAGCAATATGTCAAAGTAGTAAAATATGCTACGAGATATATATATTAGTATTGTATTATTAAGGTGATAAAAATTAATCCTATTTTTAAAAACTTCAAAAAATATTCCCGCGGGCTTAAGATTTTTGTAATAGTATTGGCAGTTTATGGTTTGGCTATTTTAGGAGGAAATTTATTGAGTATAATTCTAATAATCAGGGGAGAAAAACCCCTTTCTCTCTTTGCATTACTGGCAAATTTGGTCATTTTCCTAATATTAATGTGGGTATTTCTACTTACAAAGAAAAAAGCAATTAAATAAAAAATAAAGTGTTTGTAGTTCATCATACATTTCTGTATGTAATCGATAATATCTTTCCAATGGGAAAGTTATAGATGCCTGAATAATAACTTTCCTCTTGTGAATGCAGGTTGGAGACATATAACAATGTTATCAATTGGGATAGATACTCATCAGAAAATGGTACGCCGAGGAGAATATATGGCCAATCAATGAAAATTTGGTATCGGAAATCATCTATTTATAATATACACAAATATTATATCAGCTCCAATATTATTGCATGAACCTTATTTTTTAATGTTTTTCTGATAAATTTCTGAGTTCTTCCTGCGTTGGATGGATATAACAATTCCTGCACCGTGGCTCATAACTTTCCATCCCTCCTATTTTTATTGTTTCCCCAAATATTTCCTTATTATTCATTATTCTCTGCGTGAACGTTGCATCCTCGCCACATCTTGCACATACTGCATTTAAGGTATAAACCTGATCGGATCGGGCAATAATTTCTTGTGATGTTTTAAACGGAATGCCAAGATGGTTTTTGTTCAAAGCAGCAACATACACAATCTTTCTGCTAGATGCTATTTCATCAACTATTGTTGGAAGGGCAGAATTGTGATTCCAGAACTGTGCTTCATCAATCCCAATTACATCAACATTCTCTGATAAATTCCTCATTTTATCAACCCCCTCATTGTTTACTGGGAGAACTATTGCGGGCAATTTTATTCCTTTGTGGGTTGTAACATATGTTGTATCATATCTTTTATCAATTTCCGGTTTAAACAACAGGGTATTTCTGCCAGCAAGCATTTCTCTCTCCAATAATTCAATAAGTCTTGATGTTTTACCCGAAAACATTGGGCCTGTAATAATAATTAATTTACCTATAATGATATTTTTCATTGTAGGTTTTATAGCACATAGCCTAATAAATTTATTTCATTAATAATGATTGGTAATATTAGAAAATATTATGTGTTTAAATAATATTAAGTATACATTCGGGTGAATTGATGGAGGCTGAAATAACAAATTTCAAGGAATACTATGATAATAGAATTGTTACCGCGTTAATAGGCATAGAAGCGGATATAAATAACGTTGAGAAAATCGGCAAATTGATTGGAGAAAAAAAGAACGTTGAAGAAGTTTTCATTGTTACAGGCGATTACGACATAATTATCAAGGTAAGGTTCCCCGATTATATGTCCCTTGAAAAATTCATTGTAAATGAATTGAATTCAATTGAGGGGATAAAAAAGTCAAAAACAATGATGGTTCTATCCATCATAAAGGATATGTATATGAGGTGAGAAGATGGACGAAAAATTGTATAATGAAGTTTTAGAGCTTATGGATGAATTGGCAGAAGATACGTCCGTACCAAGAAATGTAAGAAAAACATCCTCGGATTCGAAAGAAAAACTACAGAATTCTAGGGAGAGCTTGGATTTGAGATGTGCCACAGCAATATCAAGTCTTGATGATATATCAAATGATCCCAATGTACCCTCACATGGCAGGGCAGCTATATATACAATTATTAGCAAATTGGAATCACTATCAAAATCATGACCCTTTAACGATTGTGAGTAAGAAACCCCCTTCTGCAAGTGTGGGTAAGATTGTTGAAACAGGAACCTCCTGAAATAACCGAAGGGGATGTTACATAATCAAAAATGATGAATATTATATATTAATTTTATTTTAAATAGTTAAATATATATAATGTTATAATATTATTAATGGATAAATATGGCACTCACTGAAGAGATTAATAAATTAGCCAAATATTTGATGGTATCGGAAATACCTAGAAGCGTTGCTTATACCCTGGTATATATAAAGGATAAAGGTGAAATAACATCCGTTGAAATAGAGCGTGAAACTGGATTAAGACAGCCAGAAGTATCAATTGCCATGCAATGGTTGAGGAGAAAAGGATGGATCATAAAAAGGAATATGAAAAAGGAGGGAAAAGGTCGCCCAATTCACGGATATAAACTATCAAAGGATTTCAATGAAATTCTTGAAGAAATTATAAATGACCGCGAGAAGAAGATCGAGGAAATAAACAACACAATAAATCAATTGAAGAATTTTAAAAAATAATTTAATTTTTAACTAGTCAAAAAAACTATTTATTTTTATTTAATATCAAAGAATGGGAAACGTAATAAATGGCATAAAAGGTGGCTTAATTTCTGGTTTTATATACTTTATAATAAATTCAATTGTGAATTTTGCTATTATTTATGTTTTTATTGATGAAATAGTCAATGCCCTCAATATACAACCAAAATATTATTCGATATTTTTAACATTGTTGCTTAATCACCAGTTTGAAACCATATTTATTATTGGTATAATTTTCGGAATTTTATTTTCAGTTCTTGTCCTTAAATATTATAAAAGTTTTCCAGGAGATAGCATATACAAAAAGATGCGTTTTTTAAATATATTATTATGGGTTATAATTTTTGTAATTATACCAGTATATGAATTCCAGATATCAATAATATATGCAATACCCTACTTCATTTCCTATGCCACCATTAATTTTACCACATCACTATTCTTTGCCTATTTGCTTTCACATTTCAATGGGAAATATCTTGTTGCCCAGGATAAAAATACCCATCAATAATCTTGACCTTTAAATGTGTGTTTACCCACTCTGGATACCTGATAAATTCGTTCTCACCATAAATATATGAGACAGATTGATCGGACTTAATGGCCATTTCCCCATTTTCGGCTATTCTATATTGAACATTGCTCAATGGCACTCCAATTGACCCTTCCCTGATATCCTCAAAGGGGTTTAAATGTGTTGTCAATAGTAGTTCATTTGAATACCCGCATATCATTTTTTTGCCTGTTTCTTTTAATACCTTATTATACAATTTTAAATTAAAATTGGGTGAAACAAAATATGAACTTTTTTCAAGATATACCTTTTTCTGAAATAATTTATCAAAAAATGAACAATTGCCTATTAAAAAGTCAACATCAATTTTATTTAGTATATTAATATCCCCATATATAAGGGCACCAGAAAACGATATGGGTAAAAGAATGGAATAAACCATTCCAATAGGATTATACATATCTATAGCAGAAAAAAAATAAGGTCTTTTGTCAAGCTTAGGTAACCAATAATTCAATATAATTGTGGAAGGAATCAAATTTTTTTCAGTAAAACCAACGATTTCATCATTATTTAAAAATATAATTCTCGGCCCATCTAAAAATTTTATTTCATTAAAGTTTTTATTATTATAAATGAAATCAGAAAATTTCATTGTATTTTCATTATATTTTATCTTAATTCTATTTTTTAATGACCTTTTAATTGCATTGCCAATAGTTAAAAACTCATTATTATCTGAAATAATAAATTTTATATTAATATATTTTTCAATTAAATTATAAAATTTTTTGGAAACAATCATATTTTTTATATTTAATTTTGTTAGTATCGTATTAAAATTTTTATTATCTAAATCCTTTTTATTTAGTATTAATACCCTACACCCTATTCTTAATATTGCCATTATTGATATTATGAATTCCGGTCCATTTTCAAGTAAAACAGCAATAGTAAAATCATTGTTTACTTTAAATGTATCATATAATTTTGAGGCCATTGAATTTATATAACCTAAAAATCTGTAATAAGAAATAAATTTCCCATTAAAAATTACCATTGGCTGGCTTTTATTTATATTTGCATTCCTCTCAAATAATTCATTTATTGATATTTCTGGGATTTTTATATTTCCTTTCAAAGAATCCAACATTTACCTTATATTATTAATATATTTTTAAATTTTATTATTTAAAATTAGGGGTATTTTATTTATCATATCCTCAATTGAATAATAAAATCCTTTTTCTTTGTATGAAAGTTCGCCGGCTTTTTTATTTATATAAGTTCCTATAATGCATGACCTTATTGGGCTTAAATCCCTTGAAGCAAGGCCAGATATTATACCAGCAAGCAAATCACCAGTACCGCCCATTGTCATTCTTGCATTACCACCAGACGAATAATAAACATCATCTCCGTTTGTTATAATATCTATTTCTCCTTTCAATACAGTTGTTATCTTATATTTTTTAGACAATTCAATCACATTATTTTCCCCAGGATCGGAACCATAAAAACTTTTAAATTCCATTTTATGCGGTGTTACAATACATTTTTTATTGTATACATCATTTGGCTTTAAAATTTTAAGGGCATCGGCATCCATTATTATATTGCCATTATAATTATCTATTATTTTTTTTATTAAAATAGAACAGTCATTATCAGTACCTAATCCAGGGCCTATTAAAATTGCGTTATTTTTTAAAATTTCATCAATATTGACCTTATCTATATCCCTTACAATTATACCTGGACTATACGATGAAATTATTTGGTAGGTCAAACTTTTCGTGTATACTTTTACTAAATCTATTCCAGTATTATATGCTCCAAGAGCTGATATTACAGCAGAGCCATAAAATTCAAATCCGGCAATTATCGCAAGCGTTCCATTCATCCCTTTATGCGAATTATGTTCAGGGGTTTTTAAATATATCAAATCACCTATACCAGAATATTTTTTAACGTTATCCGGAATTCCTATATCTTTTACTACTATTTCCCCGCATATTTCTTTATTCATATTTTCCTTTATATCTGTAAATGTAATAGTATAATCTGCTTTTACCATTGGTTGATATGGGAAACCGGAAGGTACATCTATAGATATCTTAATTTTTTTTGTTTCATTTATTTTATTAATAACACTAGCATAAGGTTCTCTTGGGTTTCCGCTTATACCTATACCAAAAATAGAATCAATTATAATATCACAATTTTTTAAATTATCATCTAAAGATTCTGAATTATAATAATTTTGATTTAGTTCATTGAAGGCTCTCCTAGCTTCATAAGTTTTTAATTCTACAAAACTTTTTATAAATTGGATTTTTATATTTTTATTTTTTAAAAATGATGCTGCAGATATTCCATCACCTGCATTATTTCCAGTTCCACAAATAATAAGAATATTTTTTTTATCTGGAAATCTTTCATTTATAAAATCTGCAACAGCCTTTCCTGCATTTTTCATTAAAACATATGTATCATTATACAATACTGAATAATTAATATCCTCCCGTTTTACATCTAAATAGTCCATGATTAATAATTATAATTTTATACTTAAATTATTCATATTAAATTTAATAGCATAGTGTCCCAAATATTGTGTGTATTTAAACATACCTCCTCTGGAACATTTCTTGTATTTCATAATTGCATTTAAAGTATCCCCTCATTACCCTTTGTGACCATTCATTGTTTACTTCTATTGATCTTAAATAGAGTATTTTCTCAGTA
>JAKBQY010000043.1 GCA_021835025.1 Thermoplasmata archaeon
ATGCCGATCTTTGAAAGTTCCAAGTGCCCGTTCTGTAGTATCTCAAATCCTGATTGTGGATAGGTCAGTGATTTGTACTGTCCCTTTCCCTTCAGTCTTGGGAATCCTGCTTTCTGTCTTTTTCCCTCCTTTTTTTCATTGTTCCTCCTGAAAAAGTTCTTATATGCACGGTTTACTCTCTGTGCAACATCCTGCAAAACTTGTGAATGAACCCCTTTATATTCTACAAAAGTGTTCTTCAGTTCAGGTATCTCATTCTGCTGGTAATTGTATGTAAGGGATCTTTTCTGTTCCCTGTATGCGTATCTCCTTTCAATAAGGAATGAGTTATACAACTGTCTGCAGAGTTCTATCTGGTTGTTGAGCTTTATTTCCTGTTCCGCAGACGGGTACAGCCTGAACTTATATGCCTTCAATTCTTTTGACCTCCTGCATAGAACATAATTGTAATATTTCCTCCTGCACTAAAAAGATTTCGCTTTCATAGATGGCGATCATTGAGGGGTTGGGATTTAAGTTATTTTTTCTTCCGGATACTGTGAAATCCTAAGTGGAGAAATGTTTGTAGTCTAGTGAAACTTACATCATACAACATTAATCCTTTTTCTATCCTGAAAATTACAACGCCTGCGAGCAAAATTTCTCCTATTTTTCTAACCCTCAATGATCGACATAGGCTTTCATCCCCTCCCTTTCCAGTAGATCAAAAATTTAGCCAGGCAACATTTCTCTGTGTGATAGAAACAAAAAGAGCGGAATTTTGTACATATTTGCAACAAACACAATCCTGTAATCAAAGGATATATTGAAATTCTTTACGAAGAGGTGAAGGATCGAAACCGGATACAAGATTACCAGGAAATTCTTTGCTAAAATCACATCAAAGAAGCCATGCATTAAGTTCCTCTACTTTTATCTTGCAATCCTGCTTTACAATCTATGGGTTCTGATAAATATCATCACCAGCATTTGGGATAATATCTAATATGATGAAAACTTTAGTATCGGCATCGCTGGTAATATTAATCCATTTGTTGCAAGTTTAATTCCGTCATATAGCCTGTTTGAAGGTGATTTTTGATCTACTGTTTCAGAAGGGGATTTCTCGCTCAATTTTGTTAAAAGTATTTAACCTTAAATAAATCTATGGTTTTATCGGTAATGGTGTGAATGTTAGCACAAACATTATTAAAGCAAATATTCCTATTAGAATATCCCTTGTCCTTATTTTTTCGTAATCATTTAATGGGGGTGGGTGAACCAGACCCATGAATATTACAAATAATCCAAGAAATAGCCAGCCAAGATAATCATATGCTATTGTTAAATAAAATAAAATGCCAAGAAATCCATAGCTTAAAATGTATGCATTTTTCCCCAGTACTCCCCTTGCTATATGCCCTCCATCAAGCTGCCCTGATGGTATTAAATTCATTGCAGTTGCAAACATGCCAACCCAGACGGCGAAGACCATGGGAAAAATTGGTACATTTGTTGGTTCAATAATACTGAACATTCTATATATAATAGGATAATTCAATTCAAACGGTATGTAAGTTCCGACTGGCTTGAATATTGTTTCAAAGTATTGTGCCAAAAATAACAATGGTATTGCAACCAAAAATCCTGCTATTGGACCCGCAGCGCCTATTTCTGCCATTACCTTTCTATTGGGTATTGGATCCCTTAAGGAAACAAATGCACCGAATGTTCCTATCATATATGGCAAGGGGATAAAAAATGGCAGGGAAGCATTCACATGGTATTTCTTTGCAACAATATAGTGTGCGGTTTCATGAACACCTAGAATAACCATAAGGGGTAATGAGAAGAATACAAAACCGTAAAATAATTTATACAATTCGGCATATACCCCTGGCCTCACAAAGCTGCTTGCATATATTGAACCAACATAAATTGTTGACATTATTGTCAGTATGAGCATTATAAGGTTTACCATATTTGTTCTGTATTTTTCGTCAGGCCTGATTGATACTTCAAGATAATGCTCCACATCCTTGAATAAAAACGGTATGTAACCTTCCGGAACAAGTATTTTTCTCATCTCATCGAAATTTTCATCAATATTTGGGTTATCGCTATCAAAAAAAAGAAATTTTAAGCTCATCGGATTTACATTTACTTCATAATAGTTTAAATACTGCTTTACCGTATTGACGACATCATTCAAATTTTCATTTTCCACTTTAACTGAAGGAAACATAACCAACACCAATGAATTAAAATATATACCCATTGTTATATGAGATTATATACTTTTACCAAACTTAATAGATAGATAATATAATACTGTTTTTAAATCTTTTTGATTTGCCCATCATGTTTCAGCTATTTTTAATTTCCATAGAAAGATTTATTTTTAAATCTATATTATCATTAAAAATGGATACATTCTCGGATTTTATAGATTATCTGAATAAAAATCGTAACATAATAAGAAAGTCAATGAAAATGGATGAAAAGTCAGATATATATCTACTGCTTAAAGATGCATTCAACCAGAATTTCCACGATTTTAAGCCGCATGACCCGGAAAATATAAATGTCGCTTCAACCGACAGTTCAGAATTTGTAAGAATGCTTTATATTGGGAAAAATATTGTAATTATAAGGGCATATACCATATATAAAAATGAAATTTCCAAGCATTTTATTGCCGATATGGTTGCAGTGAATCCTGAAGAACTCATGAACTTCAAAATTCTCTTGATGGAATATGCGGAACATAAATCCATAATAAATCTTCTTGATAAATCCAGCCCCGAATATATTTTTGTTGACGGCTCTTTAAATGGAAGACTTTCGCATAGCACGGAGGCTCTTAAAATAGAAAATTATCAGGGATTCATGGTAGAATATTTTAGAACCCTAAAGGAAATGATTAAAAAGGCATACGATAAAAATGCCAAGCTCATATTTATAGCGAAAAGCAGCTATTCAGATAGCTTTAAAAACTATTTATTAAACTCAATCAGGCCTGAACTCTTAAATTCAGATCCGTTAAAAAATGAAATAAAAATATATGCAAATGATCATGCAATTATCAAGGCAATGGCTCATTCAAGAGGATATACAACACCAGTTATGTATAAAAAAATACTTGGTGGCTTTGATGTAAATTATGTATCATTTGATGTTTTGCCGAAAGTTGAGGATTTGCCAATGATGGTCCATATTCTTGCAAAGGATTTCCAGAAGGAAGATTTGAATGAAGCCCCGTATAATATCGATGAAAATATCATAAATTTAATATTCTACGGGTATACAAGTTACAGGGTATATAATCTTTGGCTTGTTGATGTTGACAAAAAGGTAAAATTCAGGAAAAATGAAATGGAAAATATTTATATGAGGGCTTTTGAAAAGGCAACAGGAATAACGTTCTATGAAACAAGGGGTGAAAGACGTGTTAGGATCAGGGTATGAAATAGGGTATATTATAGGAGAGAATTCATCGAATAAGTTTCAATTTGTAATATCCGATGATACAGACTTAAAGAAATGGGAATATGTTTACTTAAAGGTAAACGATGCAACGATAGTCGGGAGAATTGAGGAGATAATATCAAAAAGTGATTTACTGAACAACAATATGGATTATGAAAGCATAAAAAAATATACGGATAACAATATAAATGATTTTGTCAATATATGTTTATCAACGATACTTGGAAAATTTGATGGGCACAATTTAGTCCAATCAAGGGAAATAATAAAGCCAGGAATTTCAGTATTTAAAGCAGATGAAGAATTATTGAATAAAATATTTTCATACAATGAAGAGGAATCGTTGAATATAGGTTATCTGCCAGATAATAATGTGGGCGTTTCAATAAATATAAATGGGCTGAGGCGGCATCTTGCGATTCTTGCACAAACAGGAGCTGGTAAAAGCCATACAGCATCTGTTATTATGGAAGAATTGTTGAAGAAAGGGGCTTCTATTATTGTTCTTGACCCGCATGCAGATTATGTTTTCATGAAAAAGAAAACCGATGGCAAGATATATTCTAATAATGTTGGCGTATTCCGAACACCATTGAGCACAGGAAGATACACAAAGGACGATATAGGCATTATCAATAATTTTACCATAAGGTTCCAGGATTTGGGCCCTGACGATATAAAGGGCATAATGGATATAAGGGAAAATTATACAAATTTAAATGCCATAGTTGATGATATATACAAAAAAATGAAGGGCAAAAAGGATTTGAACGACTTTCTTGAAACTGCTGAAAAACTATCTGATGAAGAGTATAAAAAAATAAGGGGGAGACTGTCATTTCTCAAAAAAATAAAGGATATTTTTGAGGATTACAGCACCGGAATAAAGGATTATTTATCCCCGGGAAAAATGTCTGTAATGGATTTATCGGGCATGGACCAATTCCTGGCAAATTATTTTTCCTTTAGAGTTATGAGTGAAATTTATGATTCAAAACTTTCAATGGAATTCAGGTATCCGGTATTTGTTTTTGTGGAAGAAGCGCATAATTTTGTCCCGCCAAAGAGAAATTCAGGGATAGCAGGAATGATAAAAAAAATAGCAGGGGAGGGAAGAAAATTCGGCATATTTCTTGTTGTAATTACACAAAGGCCGGGAAAAATAGATTCAGACGTTTTGAGCCAGTGCAATTCACAGATCATTTTAAGGGTAACAAATCCATCCGACCAGAACGCCATTCTTGAAAGCAGTGAAAATATTACACAGTATCTCATGCAAGACCTTCCATCCCTAGATATAGGCGAAGCAATAATCGTGGGCGAAATCGTCAAAATGCCTGTTATAATCAAGATAAGGGACAGGGAAACAATGGCCGGCGGTTCCGATATTGACCTCATAGGATTATTGAAGGATGCCCGGGAGGAAGTGAGGAAAATGAATGACCCCGATGAGATAAAGAAAAAAAACAGAACACTTTTGGGTGATTTATAATGGCAAGATTCCTGCACCTCTCTGATACCCATCTTGGTTATAAGGAATACATGATGGATTTGAGGGAAAATGATTTTTATGAATCATTCAACGAGGCCATAGATATAGGTCTCGAAGAAAATGTGGATTTTTTCGTTCATACCGGGGACCTGTTTGATACATGGTCCCCATCCAACAGGGCTCTGAATGAATTCAAAAAGGCTGCATTGAAATTGTACAATAAAAATAAAACAATGTACCTAATAATGGGAGATCATGATCGACCTAAAAGAACCGATGAAATTGCATCAAGAATCTTCGATTTTCTTGGTGTAAAACTTCTGGGTGTTAATAACATTGAAAATATTGTTCTTAATTACAATAATGAGGATTTATTGATTTCTGGATTATCCAATATGAAAGGCCTGAGAAAGGATAATATCGCTGAAGAATACAAAAAGGGCGATATTGCCGCAAAAGGATATAAAAATTCAATTTTAATGTCGCATCAGGGTGTATACCCCTATTTAATAAAAGAAGCGTGCGAGGTTGATTCAAAGGATTTGCCATTGAATTATAAATATCTGGCATTTGGCCATGTCCATGATTCATATCTTATAAATGATAGATATCCCGTTTTCACATATGCAGGATCAACCGATATAAACAGTTCCAACGAGTTGAAGCATTTTACAAAAAATAAAAAATCGGTAAACCTGGTTGATATTGAAAATGGCAATGTCAACGCACAGCAGATTAAACTCAAGTCAACAAGATACCAGGCTGAGATAAAATCCGATTACAATAATTATATAAGGGATATAGATGAAATAATTAATCAGAAGATGGACAATGAAAAGGAACCATTGCTGTTGATAACAATACATGGTGATGTTGACCGGGATGAGATAAGGAAAAAAATAAAGGAAATAAAAAATGCTTTGGTTAAGGGCCCAGTATTTGAAAACGAAATAAAAAGAATATCAGAAAAACCAAATCTCACAAAACTCATTGATTACTTTCAGGCTTATTTTAATGACAATGATCTTTCAGAACTAGCCAATAGCATTTATGAAACCATAAAAAATGAGGACGTGAACACATCATACAACCTTATAAAAAATCTGTTTGGTATGGTGGAAACATGATTATTGAATCCCTTGAATTGACCAATTTTCTATCGCATGAAAAAACAAATATTGTTTTTGAAAATGGAATCAACATCATCACGGGGAAAAATGGGGCTGGTAAAACAAGCATACTGGACGGAATAAAATTCGCATTGTTTGCGGAATCAAGAAATTCCGAGAAAAACAATGAACTCATTAAAAAGGGCAAAAATTTCTTTGATATATATTTAAAATTCAATGTGAATGGTGATGAATATGAAGTATACAGGCATTTTGGGATAAAATCTGCCAAAAATGCTGAAAGGCTAGCGTACATTAAAAGGAATTCAATAATAATAGCCGAAACATATGAGGGTATAACACAGGAAATATCAAAAATTCTTGGCGTTTCCAGGGAAATATTTAAAAATTCGGTATTTGTTGAGCAGGGGCAGATGGATTCATTGATTTCAGGAACTCCAAAGGAAAGGAAACAGATATTCAGTGATATAATAGGGCTGACATCTCTTTCAAAAAATGCTGATAAACTGAGGGAAATTATAAACAGATTGAGGGCAGAATCCCTCCTACTGCAGCATTCAAAGGAAAGGGCGGAAGAGCTCAGTGATGATATAACAAAGTTGAAAGGTAAAAATGAGGAATTATTTAAAGAAAAAAATACGCTAGAAGAAGGGGACAGAAAGTATTCACTTGAGATAGGGGAACTTGAGGAAAATATAAAAATCAAAACACAGTATGAAAATGCGATGAAAACGAGGGAGAATGAGATGCATAGATACGAGGACAACCTTAAATCCCTGAAAATATCCAGAGATGGAATACAAAAAGAACTTTTATCATACTCTGGCGATAAAAAAATACTTGATGAACTTGAATCTGATATATATTATACAAACAGGGACAGAATCAATGAATATTTTAATATTAAAAAGGAAAAAAGATTTCTTGAAAAAAGTTTGGATGACCTAAATAAAAATATATCAAATTATGAAACAAACTTGAATAATATGAAAAATCTCGCTGAATACCACGAAAAATATCTCAACACTAGAAATTTATATGAAAGAAGTTTAACGGAAATCAAAAAATACAACAATGCATACAATGAATACAATCAGGCCAGCATGAGGTTGAAGGCAATAAATGATATTCTTCTAAAAAAATCAGAAAACATTGAAAAATTTAAGAACCAGTATCCTGATATAAACAATTTAAGGGAGCAGAAAGAAAATATACAGAAACGCATACAGGAGCTTAATTCAAGAAATTCCTTCATAAAGGCTGAGGTTGCACAATGCAATTCAAGGGTTAATGAATATCGTTCAAACATGGTTACACTGAATGGCAAAAATCAGTGCCCCCTTTGTGGAGAAACACTTACTCCGGAGCATTTAAAGGGTATCGAGGAGGAATACAATAATAAAATAGGGGAAAATATAGGCCAAATAGAGAAATTGAAAGGGGAAAAAACACAGAATGACGATTATATAAAAAAATACAATGGGGAATATGCATTGTTGAATTCTGATGCCATTGAACAATACATTATTGATTTAAGGGAAGTAAAAACCCTTGAATCGGAAAAAAAAGAAATCATTCAAAAATTGGACATTCTAAAAAATGACCATGATAGATATCTCGATTTAAGCGATGAAAATGGGAAGCAGGAAAAAATTCTCAGGGAAACTGAACCATATGAATTAAGGTATACAAAATATTCAAATTTAGTTTCTGAAATGGACATAAATGGGATGAAAAAAAATCAGGGGAAGCTTGAAAATGATATAAAAAACAACGATGAAAAGCTGGTGGACATCGAGCAATCCATTGGAATGGTCCCAGATGAATCAAGATTCAACAGTGTTTATAAAATTTCCCAAAGAATCAATGAGCTCAAAAAGAAACAGGAAAGTGCAATAAGTTTAAGGGAAAAGCTTGCAAATATAGATGAACAGGCAGATAATTTAAATAGAAATATTGAGGGCTTGAAAAATGAAATTTCGTCTTATGAAAATGAACTTGCCAGATTTAATGGGATAGACCAAAAATATGAAAAACTGAAAGCCGAGATGGAATACAATAAGCAGAACCTCATCAGAAAGGAGGTTGCAATAAACCAGAATAATGAAACAATGAATGAATATGATGAAAAAATAAAAAACCTGAATAAGGATGTTGAAAACTACAATAAAATTGCCGATGCAATAAGGAAGCTGGATAAGGTCAGGGAATCCTACGATGTCAATGGAATACAATCAATGATCAGAAAGGATGCATCAGTATCCATAACAAATACTGCAAGGAAATATTTGACATCGTTCAATCTAGATTTTGATGACATATCCATCGATGAAAATTTTAATATTAAGGTTACGCAGAATTCCATGGAGCAGTTCATAGAATCCCTGAGTGGTGGTGAAAAAACCGCCATGGCAATAGCTTTAAGATTATCCGTTGCAAATTATGTGCTTGACAGGATAAGCACGGTAATCATGGATGAACCAACAAATTTCCTTGACGAGGACAGAAGAAACAATTTAAAGGATATAATTCAGTATTCCTTAAAGGGAGAAAATATAATACCACAGATGATAATGATAACGCACCACAGCGAATTGACATCGGTTGCAGACATTTCATATGAGGTCATTAAAACAGGGGGAAGTTCAAGGGTTATTTCAATATAATTATATTCATAAACATAAAATACGGATGTAACATTATTATTAAAATGATGGATATTGATTATTCAGATAATGTCTATAAACCTGCGGAGGATACATATTTAATAATTGATAATGTTGTGCCGGAAGGCAATATCCTTGAAATAGGGGCGGGAACTGGCATAATATCAATTTTTTTCGCCCTTAAGGGATATAATGTAACTTCATCCGATATATCTGGAGATTCAATAGACCTCATAGAAAAAAATGCGATGAAAAATCATGTGAACCTGGACATAATTAAATCAAATCTTTTTGAAAATATTCATGGTGTATATAACACAATTATCTTCAACCCCCCTTATTTGCCGGTTGAAAATGAAAGCCCCCAATGGTCAGGCGGAATGGATGGTTTTGAGACCACGGGAAAATTTCTTGATGATGCATATAAATACCTGGATAAGGATGGAAGTATATACATAATATTATCGGACTTAACAGATATAAACAAATTTATTGGAAAATATAAAATATACAGGTTCGAGAAGGTTAAATGTGAACATTTTGATTTTGAATCCATTATTTTATACAGGCTTAAAGTGAGATTATGACTATAGAAGAAAGGATAAGGGAAATTGAGGACGAAATAAAGAAAACACAGAAAAATAAAGCTACGGAGAAGCACATAGGCCTCTTAAAAGCCAGAATGTCAAAACTGGAACTTGAAGAGGAGTCGCATAAGAAATCTTCAGGTTACGGATTTTCAGTTTCCAAAAGTGGGGATGCCACCATAGCCCTGGTGGGTTATCCAAATGTTGGAAAAAGCTCACTTTTAAATGCTCTTACAAATAAAAAAAGCGTTGTTGGCAATTTTGCATTCACAACTCTTACCGTTATACCAGGCACACTTAATTACAACGGGGCACAGATTCAAATTCTTGACCTCCCTGGAATTATTGATAATGCAGCCATTGGTGCTGGAAGGGGAAGGGAAATAATAAGCACAGTTAGAAATGTGGACCTTATTGTTCTGGTTACGGATGTTGATGTCAAGGGGCTTAATAGAATAATTTCTGAACTTTACAAATCTGGAATCGTTTTAAACAAAAAAAGGAAGGATATTTCATTCAAAAAATCAAACTATGGTGGATTGAGAATACATAAACCAAGAAAGGTTGACATAAATGTTAATGATATAAGGGACATAGCAAAGGAATTCAGGGTTGTAAATGGGGACATTTACATAAGGGAAAATGTGGACATGGATGATTTAATTGATTTTTTTAAGGGAAATATAGTGTATATTAAATCTTTTTTAGTTGTCAACAAAATTGATATGCCACACGATGGAAAAAAATTGGGGGAAAAATTATCGGAATTTGATAACTACCTGGAAGTATCAGCAACAACAGGTTATAATATTGAAAATATGAAGGAAATGGTATATAGATCCCTGGACCTTGTGAGAATATATATGAGAAATAAGGCGGGCGATGTGGATTACGAACGCCCCCTAATTCTGAGCCTCGGCTCAACTGTGCGTGATGTTTGCAGAAAAATAAGCAGGGAGATGATACCATCATTCAGGTATGCAATCATAAGCGGGCCAAGCAGGAAAATTGAATTGCGTGTTGGCCTGGATTATAATGTAAATGACCAGGATGTTATAACATTAATAAGTAAATATTGAAAATAAAAAATAAATTTATTAAATTTTAATAATTAAAAATAAAATAACATTATCCGTCTTTATATTTATAGATTCATTAATTATAAAGATTTATATATTTCAATTAATATAAACAATTTATAAAAACATACAAAAATTAAAAATTAACAACGTAATTGATTATAAAACATTCTAAAAATTAAAACTACAAAAATTTTATATATAAATAATAACCATTAAATACTTTTTTATAATAAATTAGTGGTAATTATGGCAATTTCGTATCCTGTTTGGGATTCCGCAATGTTTGCATATACAATTACAGCACATATAATGCTTGTTGCAATTACGCTGGCAATGGCCCTGTTGATAACAATATCTGAATATATAGCCTTAAAACATAAAAATAGGTATTATGAAGCGCTTGCACATAAATTGAGTATCGCTCTCGTTATAAATTTTTCAGTTGGAACCGCCTCCGGAGTTTTCATGGCCGTTGAATTATTTTTGTTTTGGCCCGTGTTTATGAGAGTTGTTGGTGCTGTTGCAATGATGAGTTTCTTCGCAGAGGTTTTTGCGTTTTTGATTGAATCCATAACATTGATGGTCTATGTTTACTTCTGGAATAATTTTAAAAACCGCTGGAATCATTGGTTTGTAAGTTGGGGCGTTTTGATAGGAACAGGGGCATCAGCATGGCTGATAACAAATGTCAATGCATGGATGAACACACCCACCGGCTCCTTCAATATACCCTATTTTCTTAAAACCGGAAATATAATAGATGTGAACCCCTTGAAAGTATTTTATGAACCATCAACGGGATCACAGTTGTTCCATATGTTCATGGCAATGTATTTTGCTGGCGCAATGATACTCCTGGCATACTTTGCATATAAATATTTAAAGTCAAATAATGAGGATGAAAAAATAATAGATAGGGCGGCAATGTCAATTTTGTCCGTTGTGGGAATAGTTGACATCATATTGATAGGCATAAGCGGATCAATAGAATTATCAACTTTATTGGCTCTGGAGCCATTGAAATATGCTTCGCTTGAAATGAACCTAACACCCGTTTCATATGGTGCGCCTGAACATATATTCGGTGTTCTGATAAATGGGAAAATGGCATATTACATTAATCTTCCACTGGCACAATCATTGCTGGCATATCCCCTGACTTTGGGGCATGGTTACATACCCGGTTTATCATCATACCCCTCTTCTGTATGGGCGCCCTCCATAGTGCATGTTGCCCTTGATTTAATGGTTGGACTGGGTGTATTGATGGGTTTATTCTGGTTAATATTCTTAATACTTAAGGCGCTTAAAAGGAATGTATACGATATGAAATGGATTTTATATTCATTTATGGCCCTTGGATTCATGGGAATGTTTACAATGGAAGACGGATGGTACACGGCCGAAGTTGGAAGGGTTCCATTTATCATATTATCTCCAACAGGGGGGCCATTAACTGTAGCAGGCAAAACATATTACGGCGTAATGACAATAGCGCAGGCTGCTTCCTATTCTCCTGCGGTATGGTATATTGGGATCGTTGTAATATTATTCTATGCAATACTATTGCCGTTGACCTTCTATTTCAATGCAAAGGTTCTCAAATTATCAAAAATTGAAGATGACCTCAGGGATGCGGAAAATGACCTTGGAATAACTGGGGGCAATGCCAACGCAACAGCAAAGAAAGCGGGGATGAGGTGAAATGTCATTCTTTTTGGATGCAAATGGGGTATATATTAAAATAGTAATAGCTGCGATGATAGCCTTTCTCTGGTCTGAATTCATAGGAATATTTCCAATATATATGGACTATGAAAAAAATAAGGAAAATGTATTGAAGCATATTGTTCCAATATGGGAAATCACAGGAACAATGATTGTTTTCTTTGTAGTTGAACTTGAATTGATATATTCAACTCTGGTGCCAATAGCATCATATCTTTTCATACCTATTGTGGGGATATTTGCCTTATTGCTGATACTCAGGAATGTATTTATAATATACGCTGAATTCATATGGAAAAAGGTTGATAGCAAACCACTGTACATGTTTTATTCGGCTGCAACAGTAATAATGGTTATTGGCTTTCTAACTGCAGTTGCAGCACTATTGACCGGCCTTGGGATACACCTAAATCTTACAACGCTATCAAAATCATATATTAACTATCTTCCATTACTTGGAACAGACGTATACTGGATATTCTTAATCGGTGCATTATTTATAGCCTTTGGAATGTCCCAAGTATTCTACAGGACAGTTAAAAACACAAGCTTCATGCCACTGATAACAATAGCAGTGGGTTTAATAATGGACGCATATGCCTACATGTCAATAGCATCCCTTGATAAGGCATCGGCAGGTGCATATATAATCCTTCCATTTATACTAACACTGGCGATACCTTTATTATACATGTATAAACCAACAACCCATTTAGCTTCATACAAGCCATTCTGGTTTATAATGATTACAATAGCAGTTTTTTCCCTTGAACTACCCGTAACAAAAATAGCAGGTGGAGCCTTTCCAATAAATGCATTTGCATCGGTAAATTCAATGCAGGCTGCAAATTTTTATTTAAGCATCATTGGTGGAATAATATATATCCTGTTAATGGTAATGTATGCATATGTATATAACAGTGGATGGCTGTCATTTAAACCCGAAGAAGGGCATAAAAAAGGAAACACAAGCAAGGAGGATGCAAAAATAACAAAAAATTAATTTTATATTTCAATACTTAATATATGTTTTAAAATATAGTTTTATATATGTAATTATCTATAATAGAAATAGTATGGATCAATTGAAGGAAATTATGTGCTGTGTGAATGTAAAATATTATGGCCTTGTCCAGGGCATAGGTTTCAGGGCACACATAAAAAGGAAGGCATTGGATTATGCACTGACCGGATGGGTGAAAAATTTGCCAGATGGCTCTGTGGAGGCCATTTTCTGTGGCGATGAAAGGAGCATTGGCATCGTTATAAATTATTCCCTGAAGATTCCCGGTTCAAGGATAGAAAGATATGAGAAAATCCCAATAACTGTGCGTGATTTTTATGGCTTTGTTATAAGATAGTTTTAAATAGATAAATTCATATTTGGTTCCATGAAAAGCGGAAGAAAGAAGATTATAGCATCGGTTATTATAGTTATAATAGCTGCTCTATTAATTTACAGCTTGATTCCTCCGGTTGCCAATACTGCACCAGCAAATATGCATTCCGGGAAAACATATTATATTTATGGAAATGTTACCGGAACAGTATCAATTAATGGAAAATCGTTGATAAGCGTGGATGATGATGGTTCAAACATTGCTGTATCCTATAATGGAAGTACACCGGCCGTTGGCACCCATGTCCTTGTCCATGGGAAATATGTTGATGGGTTGTATATCCAGGCAAATTCAGTAACTCCATGGTACCTTGCATTATAGGCATCAATCTATAATGTTGTACCTGTATCCCAGCTTGTTTATGGAATCCAGCAAATCATTTATTCTATTTTTATCAACAATATTTATTGTAAATAATAAATTCTGATATCCAATCGGCGTATCCTTTTTAAGATTATCAACTTCAGCATGGTAAATATTTGCGCCAGCCCTTGCTATTGCATTCACAATTTTTACCATTATTCCCGGATGGTCAGGCAATTTAAACTGTATTCTTATCAATTTATCCTCCCGTTCAAGTGATTTGTATATAATATTTGAAAGCAATAAAAAGTTGATATTGCCTCCCGACAACACAATTACTATCTTTTTCTTTTTAACATCCAATTTATTTTCCATCAATGCTGCCAAGCCTGTTGCAGCTGAAGGCTCAACAAGGACCTTTTCCCTTTCCAAAATCTTGAATAATGCATACGCAATGTTTTCATCTGAAACTGTAACAATTTTATCGACATATTTTTTTACATATTTGAATGTTATATCCCCGGGATATTTTACTGCTATTCCATCAGCTATTGTGTCATTGCTTGTGTAGGAAACTATCCTATTCTCCTGTATGGACAACTCCATTGAATTCGCTTTTTCAGACTCAACCCCTATTATTTCAACATTTTTATTTATATTCTTTGCAGCAAAGGCAATGCCAGATATTAGGCCGCCTCCCCCAATGGGGGCAATGATAATGTCTGGATTAATGTCATCCATTATTTCCTTGCCTATTGTTGATTGCCCTGCAATAACCATCTCATCATTATATGCTTCTATGAATGTTCTTTTCTCTTCTATTCCAAGTTTTATTGCATAATCATGGGCCTCATCATAGCTATTCCCAAAAAGAACAACATGGCCGCCATAGTCCTCAACTGCATTTATCTTTGCAGGCGTTGTGGCTTCAGGCATCACAATTTTAGCATCAATATTGTAATATTGCCCTGCATAGGCTACTCCCTGTGCATGATTTCCAGCACTGGCTGTTATAACGCCATTCCTTTTTTCCTCATCCGTAAGGGATGCAAATTTAACAAACGCACCCCTTGTTTTAAAGGAGCCTGTTTTCTGGAATGTTTCCATTTTAAAATAAACATCCGCATTAAACATATCACTGAATGTTTCAGAATGGAATATAGGCGTTCTATGCAATTTCCCTTTTATAGTATTCTCGGCCTCAAGCACATCATTAAATGACAACATAGAAATATTATTGCTTACATAAATAAATATTCTTTTAATATGAAATACATCCCGCTAAAGTTGTGAGGACCCCACAACATCAACAAAACTAAAATATGCAATACAACACTATAAACTTTCGAACCTATCCAGATCGCAAACCCAATGGCTTTTGCTCTTTAAATTATTTGTAAAAATTATTACCTATTGTAAGAATTTAAATATTTTCCTTGAATTATACACTGTGATATTTTGATTGAAGAATACAATCTTTTAAGGGAAAGCGTGAGGCAGTTCTCGGAAAAAGAGATTTCTCCCCTTGCGAAAAAAATTGACCGTGAAAATTATTTTCCAGTTGATCTATTCAAAAAAATGGGGTCTCTTGGATATCTTGGCGTTACCATTCCGGTGGAATACGGAGGGTCCGGATCTGATTATATTTCCCAGGCAATAATAGAGGAAGAAATAAGCTATGAATCCGGGTCAATAGGATTGTCCTATGGTGCCCACAGCAACCTATGCCTTGATAATTTATACAGAAATGGGTCTGAATATATAAGGGAAAATTATGTCGCCCCCCTGGCAAAGGGAAAAAGCATAGGTTCCCTGGGCATGACTGAGCCATCATCCGGAAGTGATGCATTATCAATGAAAACGTATGCTGACTTTACTGGTGGTAAATACATAATAAATGGCAACAAAACATTCATAACAAATGCTCCCTATGCCGATATATTTCTTGTATATGCAAAAACTGGAAAAGATATAACGCCATTCGTGGTTTTATCATCAGACGATGGCTTTTCCAGGGGAGTGGAATTCGATAAATTTGGCATGAGGGGATCACCAACCGGAGAAATATATTTTAGGAATGTTAAAGTAGATAAAAATCGCATGGTGGGCTCGCTCAACAATGGAAAAAATGTAATGTTTTCGGGTTTAAATATGGAAAGGTCAATACTTGCATTCAATTCAATAGGCATAGCTAGAAAGGCACTTGACCTTGCGGTTAATTATTCCATTGAAAGAAAGCAGTTCAACAGGCCCATACATGAATTTGAGCTGATACAAGAAAAACTTGCGTATATGTATACCAAATTCGAATCTTCAAGGGTATTTGCTTACGAGGCACTCAACCGTGTGAATAACAATAAGATGGATTCACTGGACGCTGCCTCATCAATTTTATATGCATCGGAATCATGTGAATATATAGCAAGGGAAGCCATGCAGATTTATGGAGGCTATAGCTATATCAAGGACTTTGAAATAGAGAGGGTGTTCAGGGATTCATTGCTTTTAACAATAGGCGCAGGAACAAATGAAATAAGGAAAAAAATTATTTCGGAAGCTTTAATAAGGAAATACAGGGAAAATGGTGGTAAACTTTGAATGACGTTTATATCGTTTCGGCTGGCCTGTCAAAATTCAAAAAATACAATTATGATGAGGATTTCCGCCTGATGGTAAAAAGGGCCTTTGATTACGCCCTGAATGATACAGATATTACACATAAGGATATAGACGGTTCTGTATCCGCATATTTTTCAGACCATATACAGGGGCAATTAATAGCAGGTGCAATGACAAATGATTATATTGGGCTGGCAACAAAACCTTCAAAGAGAATAGAAGGAGGAGGGGCCACTGGAGGGCTGGCTTTTCAAACGGGTTATGAAGAAATAGCATCAGGAAATATGGAAACGTGTGCTGTTTATGGCTTCGAAAGCATGTCCCATTTAAATACGTGGAAGGGCAACGATGTTATCGCCCTTGGAAGTGACTCAAACTTTGATTATCCCCTTGGGGGATTTTATACAGCATATTATGCCCTGATGGCAACTAGGCACATGCATGAATTTGGCACGACCCATGATCAAATGGCAATGGTTTCAGTAAAAAATCATGGAAACGCAATCCATAACCCATTCGCACAGAGTCCAATGAAAATTGCAGTTGATGACGTTCTAAATGCACCCATGGTGGCAACTCCCCTGACAATGCTGGATATAAGCCTGATGTCAGATGGTGCTGCGTGTGTTATTCTTGCTTCCGAGGAAAGGGCAAAAAGCCTGTGCAAAAACCCTGTTAAAATAAGGGCAATAGGCTCTTCGAGTGATACAATGAGGCTATCTGATAGGCCATTTGGTAACGTTCCCTTATTGGCATGTGAATCGGAAGACGACTATAAAAATTTGAAATATCCTGGCGTACACTCATTCAGGGCGGGAAGATTGGCGGCAAAAATGGCATATGAAAGGGCAAATATAAAAGATCCATTAAAGGAGATAGACTTTGCAGAATTGTACGATTCCTATACATCGGCTGAAATACAGGCATATGAGGACCTTGGATTTTGCAAATATGGTGAAGGTGGCAAATTCATAGAAAAAGGTTATTCGGAAATAAATAATAAACTGCCTGTTAATCCTGAAGGGGGTTTGCTGGCATCTGGCCATGCCATAGGGGCCACTGGAATAATGCAGGCCGTATATGCCTTCTGGCAGTTGCAGCATTCAATTGGAAAACATTTCAACAGCAACAGGCTGCAGGTTGAGGATGCAAAAAAGGGTGTGATACATAGCCACGCCGGTACCGGTGCATATGAAACGGTATCCATTCTTGAGAGATGATTTAAATGAAAAATGATGTGAAAGGAACAGAAATATATAAAACCGACCCACTGGTAAAAAGATGGGATTATTCTCTATCATACATACACAGCTATGCACAAGATTCAGAATTTTTTAAATCACTTGGAAAAAATATACTCTTGGGTTCATATTGCAAAAAGTGCAATTACAAATATGGAACATACAGAAAATATTGCATGTACTGTGGCGGTGAAACCCAGGATATAGAATTGCCATTAAATGGCAAAATACACACATTCACAACATGCTATTACAGTGGTGAATCATTCATGAATGACATTCCATATACCCTGATACTTGTAGAATTTAAGGGCATAGATTCACTATTCATGTCAAGGCTGATAAACAAGGAAAATATAAAAATAAGTATAGGAATGAAGGTTAAGGCAAAATTTAAAAGACTTCAGAAATTTGATGTGAATGATGTTTACTTTATTCCGGAGTTATAAAAAAATCGTCATTTTTATTAAACAATGAAATTGAAATATATCCAAAAATTTATTTATAATTTCATTCCATAAAAATTGCACCGTTTATATACCATTTAAAAATATCCCATCATTATAAGCCGCAAAAGGATAATTATAGATTAAAGGGCCGCATATTTTGTATAATTGATGCATTATAAAACCTCGAGAGTACAGAAAAAGCTCAATAAAAAAATAAGGATAAGGGACCTGGTTATCCAATTATCAAGGGTATGCTTAACGGATAGGGGAATCGTAACGGTAATTAGAGAAATCCTAAAGAAGTCAGGGCCTGATGAAATCACGGGATTGTAATCATATCTATTCCCCGATGTATCTTACAGGATAAGGTTATAAATATTAATTTAAACCCACAATATTTCCACTTGAATCTATATCCACATTTTCTGCTGCAGGTTTTTTCGGCAATCCAGGCATTGTCATTATATTGCCAAGTATCGGTATTATAAATTGTGAGCCTGAGTTCACATTAATCTTATTTATGTGGACATCAAAATTTTCAGGGTTATTTAATTTCGAAGGATCATCTGAAATTGAACCCTGTGTTTTTGCCATGCATACATAAAATTTTGAAAAGCCATGTTTTTTTATTTTTACAAGGTCTTTTTTGGCATCATTTGAAAAAATTACATTTGCGGCACCATAGATTTTTTTTGCAATATCAGTTATCTTTTTTTCAGGGTCACTATCTATGTCATAAGTGTATTTTATTTTTTTATTTCCATTTTTATCAATGTTTTCAATGACCTTCCTTGCAAGTTCAATGCCGCCTTCACTACCACCGGAGTAAACATCCGATAATGCATAATCGATATTATTCCCCTCAAGCAGTTCTGATATCAGCCTTATTTCGCTATCTGTATCATTTTTATGTTTATTTATGGTAACCACAGGTATTATGCCAAAGCCCCTTACTATATTAACATGTCTTAGCAGATTTTTAAATCCTTCCCTGATCGAATCAATATTTTCATGATCAATATCTATCGATCCTCCGTGATATTTCAACCCCCTCAACGTTGCGACAATAACAACAGAGTCCGGCAAAATATTTGAAATTCTGGTGAATATATTCATGAATTTTTCGAAGCCAAGATCGGAGCCAAAACCTGCTTCCGTAACTAGATAATCAAACAATTGCAATCCCAGAATATCTCCTAGAATACTTGAGGTTCCGTGCGCAATATTTCCAAAGGGCCCTGTGTGTATAATTGCAGGTGTGCCTTCCACTGACTGGACCATATTTGGTTTCAAAGCATCCACCAGAAGCGCCGACATTGCGCCCTGTGCATTTATATCCCTTGCAAATACAGGTTTTCCATGATATGTATAGCCAACAAGTATATTTCCCAGCCTTTCCTTCAAATCTTCATAATTTCGGGATAATGCCATAATTGCCATTATTTCGGATGCTGCCGTAATCACAAATGAATCCATCATCATGGTACCGTTGTTTTTGTTTCCATTTCCAACAATAATTGATCTCAAGGATCGGTCATCCATATCTATGGCTCTTGGAAAAACCACATTTTTTGGGTCTATATTTAAATCATTTCCATGGCTTATATGGTTATTTACCATTGCAGACAGCAAATTATGGGCAGCTGATATGGCAGGAAAATCCCCAGTGAATATTAAATTTATTTTATCCGATGGCTCAACAGTGGATTTGCCTCCACCAGTAGCACCACCTTTTACACCAAAAACAGGCCCCAGTGACGGCTCCCTAATTGCAATACCCGAGTTTAAATTCAGTCGTCTAAAGGCCTGGGCAAGCCCTATTGCTGTTGTTGTCTTCCCCTCCCCTGCGGGAGTTGGGGTTATTGCCGTCATTAAAATTAATTTTCCATTTTTTCTCTTTGATGGAGTGATTTCATTTAAATCTATCTTTGCCATATACTTTCCAAATGTTTCATAATCAGAAATACCTGTGTCCTTCATGATATTAGCTATATTTTTCATGATCTATATAATGTTAAAAATTATAATAAGTTTTTTAATACTTTGAGCCGGAAATCCCACCCTATTTCAGCAGATCAAAAATTTAGCCAGGCAACATTCTCCTTGTATTAGAGTATGGTAGAAATAAAAAAGGCAGAATCCTGTACGTATTTGCAACAAACATGAAACTGCAAACGAAGGATATACTGGGGATGTACAAAAATAAAGGGGATCGAAAAAGGATACAAGATGATCAGGAAGTTACTTGCTAAAACCACATCAAAGAGGTTAAACATCAGGATCCTCTACGTTTATCTTGCAACCATTATTTACAATCTTTGGGTTCTCATGAATATTGCCAACAGGATTAGGCAATATCCAACGTGATAAAAGCTTTAGTACCGGCACCACTCATAATAGTGAGGCCATTCGCTACAATTCTAGTGCCTTCAAAAACCGACCGGAGGGTGATCTTGATCTACTGTTTAGTTGTGGGAGGATTCTACTATAACAAAATACCACAATCTATCTTAATACATTTTTTTCATAATTTTTTGCCTTGTCCATTATGTCCTCTGAAATTTCATTGAATAACTTGAGTTTAACTCTCTCGGAAAAACTGTAGGCTTCTCCATGATAAAATTTTAGATTTATTCCAATATTGCTCAAGGATGTGTGAACCCCAGAATATCCCATATAAACCGATGATATATTGTCAGTTATTAAATTTTTATTTCCTTTACCCATCAGGTACAGTGCATTTTCCATACCCCGGAGCGATGCAATCGCTATTTTCCATGAGGTAATTATGCTTTTTTTTATTGCATTGTTTATTTCTTGATTCCTGTTTGTGCTGGATTTATCAATATGGAATGCGTCCATTATATCCAAAAAATTTTTTTCATCTTCATCCATGAGAATTTTCAATTCATCTATGTCCTTTTCACTGTTTTTTATTATACTGTTATACCTTTCATGATTCTGTGATAAGTTTTTTCTTGGCAATGAAAGCAATGAAGCCATGGAATTAAGCGATGCAGAAAACATCGATGCCAGGGCAGATGCTGAACCCCCACCAGGAGCCGGCGATGAACTTTTCAATAAATTGATATATTGTTCTATTTCCATAATGATCTTAATATATTATATTCTAAAATATTTTTGCTGCCAATTTTTGCTTTTAAATAATGCCCAAGTGAATTTGCAACAGCATCTTCAGGCAAAAGCCCAATGATTTCTGATCCAGATATATTAAACCCATAATTATTTGATTCCTCTTTTATAAATTCATATACATCATATAATGGTGCATTATTGTAATCATTTATATTCATTGAAATTTGCACATATTTTCCGGATTTTACATGAAATGTCAATGCCTTGGTATTCTTTATGTATTTGCCCGATCTTATTTTTTTCGTAATTTCATTGACCTTTGAAACATCCTCAGTATCTATATTGACATTATATGCTATCAAGGTATTGCGTGCACCCAGTATTAGGGCTCCCCATTTATTCATCTCTTGCGGGCCAAAATCAGGCCTGTATTTTTCCTCATTTATGTGCTTTTTCAATTCCTCATACTGAAAATGCATGTTTCTTATCCACGATATCCTTTTTCTTTCTTCACTATCAGTGGAATTAGCATACAAATATACTGGAATGTTTAAGTTATCACCTATCATCTTCCCTAGAGTTTTTGATATATCAATCGCCTCTTTCATAGTTGCTTCCATCATTGGAACTATAGGCAAAACATCAACAGCCCCAATTCTAGGATGAAGCCCCCGGTGCTTATCCATGTCTATTAATTCACACGCTTTTTTTGTCATATTAAACAGTATATTAACTATATTGTTGCAATCTGATACCATGGTGACAACGCTTCTATTGTGATCCCGGTCAATATTAACATCAAGTATTTTTGCACCGTATTCTTCCATTGTTGAGATGATTAGTTCCATGGTATTCTCATCGGAAGTACTGAAATTGGGAACGGATTCAAAAATTTTCATAATATGTTATTATTAATGCATATAAAAAGTAATTTTAATAAATATATATAGATATAATGAATATACATATATTTATTTATTATCTATTTAGATAAACTATACGCTAAATAAATTAGTAATGTAGGGGGTTCAAAAATTTTTATATAAAGTTACGTATTGTCATTTATACTCAATTGTGATAAATATGATAACAACTATAAAAAATGTTATAAAAAGGGACGGTACCAGAGTTTCGTTCGATAAGGGCAAGATTGCAATGGCAATTTACAAGGCCATGCTTTCCGTGAAAATGGGTTCAATGGAGGAAGCAAACAAATTTGCGGATATTGTAACGGAAGAAATACAGAAAGGAGGACATGAGCCAAGTGTTGAAGCCATTCAGGATGCCGTAGAAAACATATTAATGTCACATAAAATTGGCGGAAAGTCATATATACCTGTTGCAAAAGCTTACATACTGTATAGGGAAAAAAGAAAGACGATCAGAGAGGAAAAGGAGCTCCTCGGTGTTAAGGACGATCTTAAATTAAATGTAAATGCGATAAAGGTACTGGAGGCCAGATATTTATTTAAGGATTCTGAGGGTAAAATAATTGAAACGCCAAAACAGATGTTTCATAGGGTGGCAGTCCATCTGGGCATAATACAAGGTTTGTATGATTATATTGATTTCCAGAAAAATGGAAACGTGCACAATGAAGGTTCTGTATATTCTGGTCTATCAAAAACACAGATCGATGAATTGAAAAGGGCATTCAGTGAGCTTAAAAAGGAAAAACAGGTTACCGGGGACTTTGAAGAATTCATGGATTTTATTCAAACAAAAAAAACCAGGATAGATTATTATATAGGCAAATTCGAGAATGCCATGATAAATCTGGAATTCATTCCAAATTCTCCAACTTTAATGAATGCAGGCGGTCCACTTGGGCAGTTAAGTGCATGTTTCGTTCTACAGGTAGATGACAGCATCGACTCAATATTTGATACCCTAAAATATACAGCTGAAATACACAAATCAGGAGGAGGTACAGGATTCTCATTCACACGATTGAGGGCCAGCGATGACATAGTGGCATCCACAAAGGGTGTTGCTTCAGGCCCTGTATCATTTATGAGGATATTTGATGTTACAACAGATGTGATCAAGCAGGGTGGAAAGAGAAGAGGAGCCAATATGGGAATCTTGAATTACAATCATCCAAATATAATGGATTTCATTCTTAGCAAGGATTCCGAAAACAAAGTTTTGAGCAATTTCAATATATCTGTTGGCGTTGACGATGAGTTCTTTGAAAAGCTTGATAACGATGATTATATCGAATTGGTAAATCCAAGAGACAATAAAATAATGGGAAAAATAAGGGCAAAAACATTATGGGATTCAATCATAAACCAGGCATGGAAAACCGGAGACCCGGGAATGATATTCCTCGATGAAATCAATAGAAAGAATCCGGTGAAGAACATAGGATATATAGAATCTACAAATCCGTGTATAACCGGTGATACAAGAATATACACATCCGAGGGAATAAAAACAGCTAAACAGTTATATGATGAAGGAAATCCATTAAATATAAAAATAGACGGTAGATTTGGAGGGGAATTTAAAAAATCATCAAATGTTATATATACTGGATTTAAAGATGTATATAAAATAACAACAAAGGAAGGCTTTGAAATAAAAGTTACCGGTGACCATAAAATATATAGTGAAGAGAGAGGTTGGGTAGAAGCATTAAAACTGAGAAATGAAGAAAAAATAAGGATATTAAATGAAGGAGGCTCCTTTGGATCTTATGGCAGCTTTAAGGAGGGCAGGGTTCTGGGTTGGCTTGTTGGCGATGGCCATATAAACAATGGAAATAATAATGACCGTGCAGTATTATCTTTCTATGCACAGGATCGTGTAATAGCAAAAGATTTTGAAAACTATATAAACGATATAATCAGACCATCCACAAATAACAGGGATTATCATGTTGGTATGGTAAATATTGAAAGCAGAAATTGCACGACAATTGCATCGGAAAGATTAAAGGAATTTGCTTTAGAATATGGATTAATAGAAGAAAAGTTGAAAGTTCCCGATAAGGTATTTGAAGGCAACATGGAAATGCAAAAAGGATTCATTCAGGCATTATTTGAGGCGGACGGCACAGTATTGTTCTCAAAAAAGTCCAGGTACTCGGTAAGACTTGGTTCAATAAGTTTAAATTTACTAAAACAGGTTCAGATGCTATTATTGAATTTCGGTATATATAGCAGAATATATAAATATCGTAAAAAAGCTGGTTTAAGAATGCTTCCAGATGCAGATAGAAATAAGAAACTATATGAAACACAGGATTTCCATGAACTTGCTATATCTGGAATAAACTTGATAAATTATACAAATTCTATAGGTTTTATATCTGAAAGAAAAAATACAAAGCTAAACGAAGTTGTAAATAGCTACAAAAGAAGTCCTTTATCTGCTTTATGGGAAGCAAGGATAGATAAAATAGAATATATCGGCAAGGATGATGTATACGATCTTGTAGAACCATCTACTCATTCATTTGTAGCTAGCGGAATTGTGGTACACAATTGTGGCGAACAACCGTTATTGCCTTACGAATCATGCAATCTTGGTTCAATAAATCTTTCAAAATTTGTTGAAAATGGTAAATTCAATTACGATAGGTACAGGGATATTATTCGCACAGCAACGGATTTCCTTGAAAATGTAGTGGACGCCAATAAATTTCCTGTTGAAAAAATCAAAAACATGACACGAACAACCAGAAAAATTGGCCTTGGATTGATGGGCTTTGCAGACATGCTTATAAAGCTGGGAATACCATACAACAGCAATGAAGCCCTGGAGATGGGAGAGCATATCATGAAGTTCCTTAATGATGAGTCCCATAGTGAATCAGAGAGGCTTGCAGAAGAAAGGGGGGTTTTTCCGGGATGGTACGGATCTGATTATGAAAAAGCCGGAATAAAAATGAGAAATTCAACCACAACAACAATAGCACCAACGGGAACAATATCAATAATAGCAGGATGTTCATCCTCAATAGAGCCGTTATTCGCAATAGCATTTGTTAGGCACGTTCTTAATGGCCAGGAACTCCTTGAGGTAAACCCACTATTCGAGGAAGCCCTGAGAAACAGCGGATTGTATTCCACTGATATAATGGAAAGAGTTGCCCATACAGGAAATTTGAAGGACACCGCACTTCCTGAGGACATTAAAAAGGTATTTATCACAGCGCAAGAAATAAAACCTGAATGGCATGTAATGATGCAGGCAACATTCCAGAGATACTGCGATTCCGGTGTATCAAAGACAATAAATATGCCCTTTGATGCAACACCAGATGACATTGCAAGGGCATACAGGCTTGCCAAGGACGTTCATTGCAAGGGCATAACAGTATACAGGGACAAAAGCAAATCACAGCAGGTTTTATATGCTGGGGACGGCAACAACGATGAGAAAAAAAAAAGCGATGAGGAAAAAAAAATTGACATATTATTGAAGATGCCAGATAAATTCTTAAAACTTGAGTCAACATTTGATCCAGCCTGCCCTACTGGAAAATGTGACCTTTAAAATTTTTTTTATTTTACCATTGGGTACTTTCAAAATCATTTATGATATTCATGAAATACAAAAATGCATTATATGGGGATTTATACGGGTTGAAGTATTCATGCACTTCCTGGTCGCTCTGGTCTCCTGTAGACATGTAATATAAATGGTCAGATGCCTGGAGATATCTCCACAATTTTTTATTTTTATTATCCTTCATGGACCTGATCTTACCGAAAGCCTCTCTCTGCATTGGATTTCCAAGCCATGGTGACAAATCCCTGTTAGTATCAGCCCACGATATAGGATCTTTTACGCTTATTTTGCCATGCCCTTCGAAGTTATTCGCTTCATTCACATTCAAGAAATTTATATTATTTTTTGAAAATTCCACCGGCAAATATTTCAAAAACTCAAATATCCCTGTTTCTTTTGATTGATGCTCGCCAAATGTTTCATAATCCATAAAAATATTAATGAAATCACCGGGTGTTTGTTTAATCCAATTCGCATATTTGTCTGCTGCCAGTGGGAATTCATTCCATGATTGGTTTGAAAACCGGAATGAAATATCATCGCTGAGACGGTAATTTCTTAGAAGCAAATTAATTCCAGATTCCGCCTTGTAAAGAAAATTAGGTGATTTCCCCAGTTTATCTGTGCCCTCAGCAAGTATTGTGCCGTATCCAAGGGAAGATACAATGTCCCCAATGTAATTGCTGTAAATCAATTCAGTATTTCTAAAATTTTTGGGAACAATGCCGAACGTTCTTTTTACCATATTTTTATGCTCATTTATCTGGTTTATGAATTCATCCTTGTCCAGCAAAAAAGCAAGAGAATGATAATATGTTTCATCAAGGATCTCTCCAAGCCCGCTTTTAAAATACTCCCTGAATACATCTATTACCTCAGGACAGTACTCATTTGCCTGTTCAATCATTGTCCCTGAAAAGGAAAAAGTTGCCTTTATTTCATTCTCGAGCAATATTTTTGTCGCAGGAATATATGAATTTTCAGAGATTCTTTTAAATATTTCCATATTTTTTGAATCCCAGAAATAATCATGTTCATTTCCAATTTCTGGCATTCTATATGGCCTCAATCTTCTCGGCTGATGGACCTCAAAATAAAATATAGCATTATCCGACAATTGAATTATACACCTCCATTGTTTTTATTGCGGACTTATCCCAGGTGAATCCCTTTGCCTCTATCTGGCCATTTATTCCCATTGTTTCCCTCAGTCCCCTGTATTTCAGGATTCCTATAATATATTCAGAAATATAGTCTGTATCCCAGAAATCACATTTGAACACATTTCTCAATGACTCACCCACACCGGTAGTATTGCTTATTATTGCTGGAGTCCCAGTGCTCATTGCTTCTATTACGGACATCCCAAATGGTTCGGATACTGCAGGAAGAACAAATATATCAGAATTTCTATAATAATAAAGCTTCTCCTGCAGATGAACAAATCCTGTAAATACCACATTTTTTACAATTCCAAAATTTTCTGCATCCTTTTTCATCTGGTTTATTAAATCGCCGGTGCCTACAATGATAAATTTTATGCCAGGCATCTTTGAAATGGTCTTTTTGGCAGCCTCAAGGAAGAAATACGGCCCTTTCTGGGTTGTTACCCTCCCAAAATAAAGCACAGATTTTTGCAAACCGTAATCCTTTGGTTCCATGCCAATAAAATTTGGGTCAAGCCCATTGTATATAACCTCTATTTTTTTATCCGCAATGCCATAATTATTTACTATTATTTTTTTCGTGTAATCGGAAACAGCTATAATTTTATCTGCAATTTCCATTCCTTCTCTTTCAATATCCATTATGTGTTTCTGTGGAAAGAAATTTCCGGACCTGTCAATTTCAGTACTGTGGACTGTTGCAACCATTGGTATCCCATATTTTTTCTTCAATTTTATGCCTGCACGGAATGTTATCCAGTCATGGCAGTGTATTGCATCAACTTCAGGATCAACTGCCTTTATTACATTTTTATTGTAGATCCTAATTTTATCCTCGAATTTTAAATTTCCATTATAATATGATTCCATTTTTTTATTGTGCCCATCTGTGTGTTCATGATTCTTTGCCATATAATTCAACCCGACCTTATGGACTTTAAACGGGTATTTTTCATTGAGCCCGGGAACATCGGGGACGTAAAGTGTTATACTTGCCATTCTATTTAATATGCTGAATATATTTATTGTATGAATTCCCAAACCTCCTGAAAAGGCAGGCGGAAGTTCCCAGCCGATAACGCCTATTTTCATTATTCCCCACCAATATCCTCAAAATAAGACCTTATAATTTCACCATAGCTCCATGCCTGAAGTATGCATCCACTTGGCTCTCCATTTTCCTGGAATAATTCTGGTATTTTATCCATTTTATAGACCTTATCAAAATATTTCTTGAGTTTTGATTTATCATTTCCGGACTTAACCGATGCCGATATATATGGCCCTATAAGCCACGGCCATATGGCACCATTGTGATACGCCTTATCCCTGTGAAATCTATCACCCTCATAAACAGGTATATAATTTTCGTCCTTTTTTGACAATGACCTTAAACCGTAAGGTGTTAACAAAAGTTCATCTACAGTTTTTTTATACCTGTTGAAATTCTTCATAATATTGAATGGCAGCGAAAAGGACAACAGAAAATTTGGCCTTAAGGAGTAATCATCCGGCAAAACATCATATATTTTATCACCCCTAAAAAATTCCGATTCGAAATTTTTCTCAAGTCCTTTAATTATTTCCTTATATATTCCCTGAATACCCATGTCCAATTTTTCTGAAAAGAATTCATATGTTTTCAGTGCATTGTACCATAATGCATTGATTTCAATCGGTTTTCCCGTTCTCGGGGTGAAAATAATATCATTGTATTTTGCATCCATCCATGTTAACTGCCCCTTTTTTGTTATAACCATATAATTATCAAGCCCATAATATTCATTTCCATTTATATATGCATCAAGTATTTTTTTTATATCTGGCATCATATAATCCACTGTATCTATATCGCCGGAATATTCATAGTATTTGTAAACTGCATATATGAACCACAGTGAAACATCAGCGGAATCATAATCAAGGTTCATTGTTTTTGGAACTATACCATTTCTTATATTTTTCATGTAATTCAGTAAAATGTTTTTTGCAAAATCAAATTTTTTTGGAATTAATGCAAGTCCCGGCATGGAAATAAATGTATCCCTTCCCCACGCACCAAACCAGTAATATCCAGCAATAAAATTATCATCCGTAAAAAATACAGTTGAATCCTTTTCCATTTTTTTAATGTATTTATTATTCGATACAGGTTTTATCATGGAGGCTTTATATTTTTTCAATAAAGAATCAAACGTTTCCGAATTTTTAAAACCATTTTCCGAATGTATAACAATTTCTATGGATTTTTCTGGCTTTATATCAAAATGCCCTGGAAGATATAAATCTTCAACATAATTTGATCCCCTTTTCATGTCCACAGGATATTGAAAATTGTAATACCACAGATCATCCTTTATAAAATTCCCATTTTCTGATATATATAGGTCCTGATTGTTTGCAGAGAATTTGTAGAATTCATTCATTTTAAAATAATCAAAGTGGACATAACCCTTTCTTGTAATGTCATTATAATTTCTGAAGCTTAAAAGTGGGTAGAGTTTTATTGAATCGGGAATATAATTGAAATCGTATTTTATAATTAATAAATCCCTGTTTGGATCAAGAACTATCCGTTTTATAAGTTGAAAGCCATTGTATTGGTACGTAAACTCTGGTGCGGGATTGTTTTTATAATTTATTAAATAATTCCTTCCTTCCGGATATATTGTTCCTGGATAATAATTAGAATCAAGGTTTATTTTATTTCCATTTATTTCAATTTCCTCAAAAAACTTTGATAATAAAACCATTCTATCATAGCTATTAGATACATTCTTTACAAATATGCCATGATATGTTCTCAAATTTGCAAAGGATATGGATGAAGAGGAATATGTTGCATTTCTGTTGGAAATAATCCATTCGGCATCAAAATTCATTACTATATAAATATTAACGATTATATAATTATTTCCTGTTATGTCGGTATTTTCCGTAAAACTTTTAATAACTATTATACCTTTATAATATATGGAATTTGTAGATATGCATGAGGATATTGCATTTAGTTCAATGAGGGAGGACATTATAGATAAATCAGGCCAATCAAGCATCAATAAATTATTAACGTTTGATAGAGCGACAGTATTTTCTGTTATTTTCCCACATATAGTTTCATTGAATGAAAAACCCTCCATTTTAAGTGAAAAATATGGATTCAAGCAAGAAGCAACATATCCAAAATTCGGCATAATGATGGACCAGTTCAAATTCTACCATTTTCTGGAAAGAAATTACAATGTAAGGATAATCAAGAATTTCGATGATATAAAAAGTGGCTTGAATTTTTTGATATCCATGGAGGGCACGGACGTTCTGGATCAGCCAGATGACCTGTACATATTGAAAGACCTTGGCCTGAGGGCTCTTGGATTGACATGGAATTATGATACAAAATTTGCAGCATCATGCATGTCAAAAAAGGATTATGGCTTAACAGGTTTCGGTGAAGAATTAATCGATATAGCAGATAAAAACCATATAATTATAGATACCGCCCACGCCAGCAAAAAAACCATAATTGAAGCATGCAGTGTTTCAAAAAATCCCATAATAAATTCACATTCAAACGTTTCAAAATTGAAGAACCACATAAGGAATCTGGACGATGAGGAAATAAAGTCAATAGTTGATACCGATGGAATTATCGGCATAACCGCAATAACAACAACACTTGAAAAACAGGATATATCAGCAATAATAGACAATATTAACTATCTTGGGGATAACTATGGATGGAGGCATGTGGGAATCGGAACAGATTTTCTTGGAATAAACTCTGTGCCACAGGGTTTTGAAAACATTGAAAAACTTGAATATTTAAAAGGCAATCTCGGCCATTATGAGGATGTATTTTATAAAAATGCCTATAGAATCATGAAAAAAGTTCTATAAAAATTATTTCATATTTTTTATTGTATTATGCCTGTTCATTTCGAATTTTTGTAATTTATATATGGCTTATCTATTTTTGGCTATTGTCTGGAGAGTTTATTTTAATTATTTTTCCCTTGACCTTATTCACATCATATCTTTTATTCAATTCATCCATTTTATTTTTATATGCTTCTTCCAGGTCAAAATTCATCTGATCCGCTATTGCCAGGCATGAAAACAATATATCGGAAACTTCATTCTTTATTTTATCTTCGATTTTCCTGTTTCCATGATTGGTGATTTCCTCCTCAAATTTTTTGTCCTTCCAGAGGAATATTTCCATCAATTCAGCCGATTCCACAGATGCATTCATCGACAGATCCTTTAGTGTTTGAAATTTTCTCCAATCACGGTCATCTATGAACTTTTTGGCAATTTTCTGCAAATCCTTTAAATCCGACATATTTACAAATATAGTAAAGGGTAAAAAGTATTTTTATATACATAATTTAGAATAAAAATTATTCCATGCAACAACTCATTTTGGATACATTCCTGTAAAATGACTGTGCTGTTAGTTTTATGCCCTCGGCAACTGTTGGAAATATGTGTGTGCTATTTATAATATCTAAGTAAGTTAAATTGTTCTTTATTGCATTCACACCCTCAATTATGAATTCAGCTGCATAGGGAGATAGAACATGCACTCCAACTATTTTTTCAGTTTTTTCATCTATAACAATCTTGAACATGCCGCAATTTTCCCTTAATAATCTGGCTTTTGGCACAAAATTCAATGGTATTGTCCTGCTCATTGACTTTCCAAATTTTTCATTGTATTCCTTTTCTGTGTATCCAACAGAGGCAAGTTGGGGTTCTGTGAAAATTGATATGGGTATTTCTTGCAAGTTTATTTTTTTTGATCCGTTTTCATATAAATTTGATGCTATTGTTGCTCCTTCCCTTGCCGCCAAAGTTTCAAGTTTATATTTCCTATGGACAACATCGCCCGCCGCATAAATCAATGGATTAGATGTTTGTAATTTATCATTCACTGTTATTCCCTCTTCAGAATATTTTATACCTGCCTTTTCAAGTCCCAAATTATCAATATTTGGCGTTCTTCCTGAAGTCATTAAAATTTCATCCACTTCTATTTTTTCTGTTTCATTGCCATGCAATGTTTCTATGATTTTTTTATTTCCTTTTTTATATACTTTTTTCACTTTCCTTTTTAGCAAAAATTGTATACCCTCTTCGCCAAGTGCTTTTATAAGTTCATTTCCAAGTTCATTTTCAATTCCCTTAACTATAGTTTCATGCTCTTTTATAATGGCGACGTGGCTCCCAAGCCTCTGAAATGCCTGGCCCAATTCAAGGCCGGCAAATCCACCACCGATAATACCAAGGCTTTCAGGCATATAATTCAATGACCATACAGTATCACTGGTTAAATATCCTGTTTCCCTCAAGCCATTTATATCGGGAATTTTGGTTTTTGAACCCGTTGCTATTATAAAGTTATAACCGCTCATTTCCTCACCGGAATCAATTTTCACCGTATCATTTGAAATAAATGAGGATTTTCCATCAAATACCTCTATATTTTCATAAGATTTTAATACATTTATATATTTATTTTCCCTTTCATTGTTCACTACTTCCCTTAATGAGTTCATTAGCTTTTTAAAATCTATTGAAGGCTCTATAGATTTTATTCCAGGATATTTTGGATACCTTTGATTCTGTGCAACTTTAGCTGCTTCTATCAAATATTTTGAAGGGACGCATCCGACATTGACACAAGTGCCTCCAAGATATCCATAGCCTATCATTGCTATCTTTGCCTGATGCATGGTTATTTCACTTGCCTTTATTGCCGCCGAAAATGCCGCCGATCCCCTTCCAATAATAACAAGGTCAAAATTTTTAACCATTTTAATTGCCTTATTCCACCTTTCTTATCTGTGCCTTATAGCGTGATTTTTCTCCAAATACCGGTATTTTTGCAATATCCTCTGGAGATATTTTTACATCGTCTATTTTTAATATTGCCATACCATCATCCAACGATAATGACACCTCTTCTCCCCCGGCATTTTTCAATCCCTCACTGACTGTTTTTACGCAATCATTGCATGTCATTCCAAAAATTCTTAAAGTTACCTTTTTTTCCATAACAGATGATTTCATGAAGTTATATAAATTAAAAAGTAAAAAAATTTTTACCTTATGAATAAAAATGTTTATAAAATATATAAAAATATAATTAACAATGGTGATTTTTATGGTTTATAGAGAGGAAACAAGGATAAAAAATAAAAATGAAATATGCATGGTAAAATTCAATGATGAAATTATATGTGTTGATCCAGCAATACCGTTAATGGCTATTCTGGGTAAAAAATATTCTATGTTGATTTTATCAGTACTTGAGCAAAATAATATAAAAAGGAATTTTAATGAAATTTTAAAGCATATACCCTATTCAAGCACAACAATAATATCCAAAAGATTGAAGGATCTTGAATATTTAAATTTAATAAAAAAAATTAATTCTACTGATGGAATTTATTATAATTTAACGGATTATGGAAGTAAAATTATAAAATCCCTATATGGTTTTTTTAAGGCAGTTGAATAAATTTACCATTAAAGGTTCTCTTTCAAATCTAAATTGCATCTTTATGGATATTATATCGGTACCGATAATATTAATTTTTTATTTTCTCCATGGTGATGCAGGATATGAAATAAATAAATTATTGTTTAAATTATGCCTATAATTTTATAATAACTTAAAAAATATTGTGTAGTAAATAAAAAAAGTCTTTTTAATGAAGACTTTATACATATTATGATAAAAATGGTAAATATTGTGAAAATTGCAAAAATGGATGATGAAAAAAGAAAGAAAGAAATGACTGGTATTTTAATGGATTTATTAAAAGAAAAGTCAGAAAAAACTCAGAAAGAACTTGAAAAATTAATCACAGAAATGAAGAACGTAACGGATGATGAATATTTGAACCTCTGTTTAACAAATATGCTAATTGCAAATACACTGGACGACGAAAATGTAAAAAATTTCCTTGCATTAAGATTAAAAGCAAACTCAGAAATGCCCGATAATATAAAAAGCAGGGACATGAAGATGATAGAATCTGCAATGGCCAAATCTCCTGAAAATGTAAGGGCAAGGTTATCATCACTTATGCCAAAGAATCAATAAAAAAATACTTCTGATTTTTTCTATTAGCCCCGAAATATAACCATCCCACTAACTATTTCTTGAGTTGAATGGAATTTCTTTGTTTTATTCAAAAAAAATGTCCAGTTTTGCTATACTTTTATTTTTATTTTCCGTTTTTCTTTTTTATTAAAATTTACTGGAGCTTACGTTATCCTTACATGTTTTTTTAATGAAATTAATGTGCTAAGATTGTATGCAAGGCACATGAAGGTTGCCTTTACCCTATTCTTCTTTATTACTGAATATGGCCTTCCACCTTTCTCGGTATTCATTATCATATAAATTGTTAAATAAAGGCCTGAAAGATTCCCAGTCTATTAAATTTCCCATTTCATAGAGTTTATAACCAAACCTTGGCAACTGGTTATATCTCTCACGGATACCGTAGTTTACTAAATCCATATATATCTATAGAACAATTGTTTATAAATATTTTTATTGCAAAACCAGTATTTCAAGTACCCTTCAATAGAATCATAATCAAAATTTAGTAAAAATTTTAAAAATTGGAAATTAGGAGAAGGTTCATAGAAATATTCAATTGAGTTGCATAATCAAATATCAATAATAAAAGTATTGAAGTTTTTATAATTACAGAATATATTCTATAAAAATATTTTTATTTAAATAGGCATATTACTTTAATGTGAAGCATTTTAATAGAAAACTACAAAAATTAATTTCAATATTTGTAATTTTATTGATGATTTTATTATTTTTCAATATAAGAACAAATGGCAATTATCCCCATAACAATATAGCTAATAATAAAATGGTTCCAAATGATTCTTATTTTAACTTAAATAATTCAAATGTTTACATAAAATATTATGTATTTTCTATTAAAAACAATACACTCCATGAACAGAACCTAAAATTATTTAATATATATAAAAATAAAGATGGAATAAACAAAATATATGGAAATAACAACATCACAATAGATGAAAAATATATAATAAAAAACAATTCAATAAATTCAATTGCATATTTAACAGGAAATATAAATATGCATTACATTGTTTATTTTACTGCAATTACATTCAACCATAATAAAGGAAGATATAATTCTTATGAAGAATTGAATAATAGCATTGTTGACTTCGGAAAATTAAGTGTTATCTCAAACAATAAGAATTCATTTTTAATATCAAATAATAAATCCAAGGAGGTTATAATACCATACAATGTATATTTATCAAAGCATAGTATTTACAAAATTGATCCTTTAATAAAACCAATGAGGATTCCAATAAACTTTGATGATACATGGTCAGTATCTGGATATACAAAAGCACCCGGAAATGCTTTATATAAAAAAAATACAAATCTATGTGCATATGTAACATCATTCAGCGAATCTCCATCGAATATTGGGGGATCAAGTGCATGTTTTATTGTAAGCAATAAAACCAGATCAGAGAATATACATTCATTCACAATAGATGGAACGGGCAAATTCTCATACACATGGAATGATAATTTAAAGGGTAAATTAACATTCAAAGTTAAATACTTATCACAGGCAACAAGTGCACCTTCAAGCTCATATTCGTATTTTGGAAATTCAAAAATAGATTCTGGAAAATATTTATCTTATATGGGATATGATGGCAACAATGTAATATATTTATCAAATATACCAATATCAACAAACGCTTATTATGGCTCGATAAATCTTGGCCATTCAAATGCAAGTGTTAATAAGTGTGGCAATGCCCTGAATTTCCAGAAGGATAGCTCATTAATAGATGTGAGTTACTGTGAAGGTAAAATTACAAATCAACCAGCTATATGTATACACCTTGTATCAATGGGTGCATCTAATTATGTTGAGTTATCATCTCCAGATGGTGGATGTCAATTTTATACGGCTGATTACCAACATACTGGTCTAACATTGAATGGTGCACCTTCGAAAGCAAGCACACAGATACAAACAGTGGATAATGGTGGTATAAACGTAACTGGCCCAAATTATAAAGGTACAACTAAAGAATCTGCTATGATAAGCTTAGGAATAAACCTTCTTTCATTATTACCATATGCTGGATATGTTGCATCTTCTTATTCTACATATTGCAATTTATATGATACAACAGGTGTAAACCAGAATGCTATATCAAACCACGGTGCTGGAACAGTGTACCAGAATTTTGAAGTAGATGGAGGTAGTATGAGTATGGATAGTGGAGGAAAAAATGTTTTTGGTAATATAGAGAATATAACAATAAAAATACCACCAAATGAATTAAATCAGGGATTTACAATAAATGCTTTTTCAACTAATTATTATGAATGCGGAGGTATAACTGCAGTTGTTAAAAGTGCAAACGCAAGTAAAACAATAAATGCAGTTCCAGCTTCTGCATTATATGGAAGTGTGGGAACATCTTATTCCACCGCTGACAGAAATACGAGTTTGGATTCAACTCTGTATATCAAGGATCTAAATAATGGTACAATATATAAAACCCCTATAGTTAAAGGCCAATATTTATTCTTTGCAAAACCAAATACCAATTATGAATTAATGTATTTAAAAAACAATCAGTTAATACCATTTGAATCAAAAAATAGTTCTGGCCCTTATAATTTAACAAATATAGAATCTCCCAATGCAGGTAACAGTTCACATATAGATATGTTCTATCGATGATTTATTATGAAATTAAATATTAAAAACCACAGGATAATAATTTCGATTATTGTAATCATAATAGCAGTAATTATAATATCTTCATCCCTATATTTATATCAAAACAAAACAGAAAGATATAATGATGTCCACAGTTATACAATGAAATATTCACATAATTTAAATGTGCCTGAAAATAATATATCCATAAGTTCATATTCAACACATGGAAATAAGATAAATTATCTGAATACAACAATGGATAATATAACAATATGTGCATGTCCAGGATTAACAATAGGATTTACGTTAAATATAAAGGAGAATTATAACAAAAATGTAAAAATATATTACAGTTCAAAATATTATAATATTCCTTTTAAATGTAATGAATATAAATATAATTTTATCAAAGAACCAATTATGAAGAATAATAAGGGATATTACAATTTCACACTTAAGGTATCGTCAGGAAACCTGTATAATGTATTCAAAATAGATACGTATGATTCTTCTGCATTATATGGAAGTGTGGGAACATCTTATTCCACCGCTGACAGAAATACGAGTTTGGATTCAACTCTGTATATCAAGGATCTAAATAATGGTACAATATATAAAACCCCTATAGTTAAAGGCCAATATTTATTCTTTGCAAAACCAAATACCAATTATGAATTAATGTATTTAAAAAACAATCAGTTAATACCATTTGAATCAAAAAATAGTTCTGGCCCTTATAATTTAACAAATATAGAATCTCCCAATGCAGGTAACAGTTCACATATAGATATGTTCTATCGATGATTTATTATGAAATTAAATATTAAAAACCACAGGATAATAATTTCGATTATTGTAATCATAATAGCAGTAATTATAATATCTTCATCCCTATATTTATATCAAAACAAAACAGAAAGATATAATGATGTCCACAGTTATACATTAAACTATTCAAATGTATCACATATTCCAGAAAATAATATATCCATAAGTTCATATTCAACACATGGAAATAAGATAAATTATCTGAATACAACAATGGATAATATAACAATATGTGCATGTCCAGGATTAACAATAGCATTTACATTAAATATAAAGGAGAATTATGATAAAAATGTAAAAATATATTACAGCTCAAAATATTATAATATTCCAGGTAAATGCAATGAATATAAATATTGTTTTGAAGAACCAATTATGAAGAATAATAAGGGATATTACAATTTCACACTTAAGGTATCGTCAGGAAACCTGTACAATGTATTCAAAATAGATACGTATGATTCTTCTGCATTATATGGAGATGTAGGAATGTCTCCCATCGATACGAATATAAATACAAGTTTGAATTCAACAATATATATAAAAGATCTTAATAACGGTACAATATATAAAACCCCTATAGTTAAAGGCCAATATTTATTCTTTGCAAAACCAAATACCAATTATGAATTGATGTATTTAAAAAACAATCAGTTAATACCGTTTGAATCATCAAATAGTTCTGGTCCTTATAATTTAACAAATATAGAATCTCCAAATGCAGGTAACAGTTTAGATATGAATATATTCTATCGATGATTTATTATGAAATTAAATATTAAAAACCATAGGATAATAATTTCGATTATTGTAATCATAATAGCAGTTATTATAATATCCTCATCCCTATATTTATATCAAAACAAAACAGAAAGATATAATGATGTCCACAGTTATACATTAAACTATTCAAGGGTTTTTCTATTATCCCCCAAATATAAATGTTCCAATAACCTTTTTATGAGATGAATGAAATTTCTTTGTTTTATTTAGCAAGATGTCCAATTTTGATATAATATTATTCTCTTTTTTATCAAAATTTACGGGAGCTTACGCTATCCTTACATGTTTTTTTAATGAAAATACTGTGCTAAGATTGTATGCAAGACATATCAATGTCATGGAGTTAGCGAATTCTACAAAATTATTAAAAGCTATACAAACATAATAAGGACATTTTCTATTAACCTAAAAAAGATGATTTTTTTCATTCAGAATAAACAATTGTGATGTTTTAGAAAAGGTTTTTCTATATAAAATTTACAATTTTATGCTTTAGAAACTATAAAATAATCGATTATGATTGTTATGTAACCATGAACATTTCAAAAAATCAGATATTATTTATTAAAAAATTGATGGAAAATTCGGATAAAAGATTAGAAGAGTTTAATAAATTTTTGAAAAAGAGTCGAAAATCAGACATATCCGAACTTGATAGGAATGAAGCCTCGGAATTAATAGATTTATTGAAAAAAATAAAGGTTGACAACAACGCATATTCAGAAAAAACAATTACCAGCAAGCAGCTAAAATTTATTCAAAACCTTAACAATTCCGAAATAAGAATAGCTGAAACAAATAATTTTTTAAAAAGCCATGGCAATAAACTAATTGAAATGCTAACAATGTCTGAATCATCTGAATTAATAGATCTTTTAAGGAATATCTCTGATCCATTAAATATTCATTCAAATATTTCAACAAAACAATTGAAATTCATTGAAAAATTAGAGGAAAATGAAGATAAAATAAAAATTGTAGATAATTATTTAAAAAAATTAAATAAAAAGGATATAATGGAACTCACAAGCAAAGAAGCCAGTATATTGATAGACCGCATTAAATGATTAATTAAATATTTTAGAATTATATATATTAGAATAATAATGCAATAAATCCCCTTAATATTTGATTTTCGCAAATAAAAATATAAAATTATTTTCTAAAAGGCTTTGATAATTATCCATAAAAAAGTTTTAACATGTGCATGTTTTTTCTTTGCCATAAGCAACTTTTATTATGCCATGAGATAACCTTCATTTTTATTATGAATAAAATTTTATTCAACGTTTTATTTACAAAAATGATTTAAATATAAATATAATAGTTATGTAGTGATAGTATGATAGAAAAATGTGTACTTGCAGGCGGCTGTTTCTGGTGCATGGAAGCAGTATTCCAAGATATCAATGGAATAATAAAGGTTGAGCCTGGATATTCTGGTGGAACGGTAGAAAATCCAACATATGAGGAAGTGTGTACAAATAAAACCGGTCATGCAGAATCAGTTAGAATAACATATGATAATAGCGTAATTTTATACAATGACATTCTTAAACTATTCTTTGCAATGCACGATCCAACACAATTGAACCATCAGGGAAATGATATGGGAACGCAGTATAGATCTGCAATATTTTATTTGAATGATGACCAGAAAGAAAAGACAAACTCATACATTAAAAAGCTGGAGGAAAATCATGAATTCAATAACCCTATAGTAACCGCGGTGAAGGAATTTACAAACTTTTATCCCGCTGAGGATTATCATAAAAATTATTATAAAAATAATCCGCAGAATTCATATTGCCGGTATATAATCTCTCCAAAAGTTAAAAAGCTTAAAAAATATTATTCCCCAATATTAAAAATAAATAAAAGCTTATAATTTTATGTAGATTATAACCTTTTAAAAATTGAATATATTTTGGTTTTGAAATAAAAAAATAAAATTATAATTATGATAAAATATTTATTTTATGAAATACTATTAAATATATGGAAATTAAAAAGATTGAATATTTTAATATTGATTCAGGATCGGACCAATTTCAAAAGGCGTATGATATTTACAATAATTCATTTCCAAAGTATGAAAAAAGATCAAGCATAGATTTAAAATTGAATCTTATAAAGGACGGTGAAAAATTAACCGGAGGAAAAATAGATAATAAAATCGTAATGATGAGTCTTGTATGGCCAGTGCCAGATTATGAATTTTTATTTCTTGATTCTATTGCTGTTGATGAAAATTACCGCAACAACGGTATAGGCACCGATTTTATGAAAAGAATATTTTCTTTATTTGGAGATAATTATACTAAAATAATATTCGAAACAAAACCCATCAGTGATGATTCCGATTCCAGTGTAAATAAAAAAATTAATTTCTTTACAAAATTGGGAGCTAAAAAATTAACAGGATTCAAGTATTATGTGCCATCAAAAATACTCGGCAAACCACCAGAGGAAATGACCCTTATGGTTATATCAAAAGATAATGATAAAACGCTTGACGGCCATTTAATCGGTGAGGTTTTGAACAAAATTTACCATCATATTTATCATCAAAACTATGAAAGCAGCACATTATCAGGAATAATAAATGAAATACCAAAGGAAATAAAACTTGAATAACCTTTATTAGAATATTTATTTGCCATAATAAAGAAATTAGAATATGCAGAGTAACCCACTTTTGAAACGTCCTGAAGAAAACCATATATGTTTTGGCATTCATAAAAATCATCCTTTAATCCGAGGAATCCATTCTTCCAGGAATAATACGCGACCTTACATCTATTTGAAATTTTTTAACACAAGCACCAGCATTTTACAATATTTGCAGAATTATAAAATGAGGTTTATTACAGTATTAATGTCTGGCACAGTCCGGAATACAATAAATGGAAAGAAACATCTTGTCATGATGTGGAAGAAACGCATTGATGAAAAATTAAAAATGATTAAGGAAATTTATATCGGAAATATGGAGAACCTTGCCAATATACTTGACATTTTCTATCAACCTAAAAGATGATTTTTTATTCAAAATAAACAATTTTGAAACGCATATTTTAACGGATTTTGTATATACATGCCATTAAAATTAGATAAATTTGTGGGATTTTTAGAAAAAGTCCTCAGCAATTAAGCATGTGCAATCCATGAAGAGGGATTACAACCTTTTCAAAACTTCAGTACAGGCTTGCAACATACAATAGGTTTCAATTGATGATAGTGGATGAAATGGGCTACCTTACATTGTCAATGGAGGAATCCAGCCTCTTCTCCCTATTTGTGCCATACAGGTATGAGAAGAAATCAACAATATACACATCAAACAAGGGATTCTCAGAATGGGAAAGGAGGTTAATGGCGATACGATTATGGCATCTGCTGGGCAGGATAGGATGATACCCACTATAAACACAAGGAGAGTTCTTACAGATTAAAAGGCAGAAATAAAATCGGTATTATCAAACCAAAGAGGGTGAGTTAAAAATGGGCAATCAAAATAATGGGGTTCAATATTTAATTATAGAAAATAATCAATTTTAGTTTGCCGCTTACAATAATTTTTATTTTGGTATATGTGTACGATACAAATTCGCCTTGACTTCTTTAGGATTTCTGCAATAAAACACGGCCAATATTTAAATATTTTTTTTATCTTGCTTTGAATTTAATATTTCTTCAGCAACCATTTTTATTCCTTCTTTTAAAGGCAAAGGATTTTTAATTACTGTATTGTAAGCTATTAACGACTCCGTTTCATCAACTATATAATTTCTATATTCATTATTTATTTTTTTGCCTGTAATATTTTCTATTGTTTTTAATAAGTCATTAACCGATGTTCCAATACCCGATCCAACATCATATTCACCTGGCGTTATTTCATTATTTATAAGTTTGTATATCAAATTAACAACATCTCCAACATATAAATAATCTCTTACATGTGACCCATCACCATATATTGTGGCTTTTTCATTTAATAATGCCGCTTTAGTAAATAAATATAAAGCCCCTTTACCTGACTTTTCTCCATATATATTGTAAAATTTTAGTATATAACTCTTTAAGTTATACAAGTTATTATAAAGATGAATCCATTCAACTGAATTTTTCTTTGCTAATGAATATGGATTTGTAGGATTTTTAATCGAACCTGAAGAAGGGAATATAAACTTTGAATTATTTTTTCTTGCAATTTCAAGAAACTTCATTGTTAAATTCAAACCATCATCATAATATTCATAGGGGTATTCTGTTGATAACCTTATCAGTCCTCTTGCGGCCATATGTATGATATAATCATATTTTATATCCATTAATTTATCATTTAAATCATAACCGTAAACTTCGTAATCCTTTGATTTTAAATAATCATATATGCGACTTCCAATAAAGCCCTTATATCCAGTAATTAATATTTTCATAGTTTGTTATTGTAAAACCGTATAAATTTTTATCCATATGTAGTTATTAACTCAATCTCTTTTAATTTATGATTAAAAAAATTTATATAGAAATTTTAAATCAATAATTTAATGGTTTTTATATCTGTTATTATCACGGCCTATAAGAGAAAAGAATTTATAATGGATGCAATAAAATCTGTTTTAAATCAAACATTACCAAGGAAATATTATGAAATAATTGTGGTAAAAAATTTCATTGATAGTGATATTGATAAATATATAAATGATAATAATATTAAAAATATATTTTCTAATGATATTTCTTTATCTGGCAAATCAGTTGAGGCAATTAAATCATCACATGGAGAAATTATATCATTTTTAGATGATGATGATATGTTTTATAATAATAAATTAGAATATATTTATGATTTATTTAAAAATAATATCAATCTAGTTTATTATCATAACAATATGCAATTTATGGATGAAAATGAATCTCCAATTAAAAATCAATATAATGCACCGGATTTTAATACATCCTCAATAACAATCGAAAAGAATATAATAAACATTGATAATTTAAAAAAAATAGATATTATAGTTGATACCTTTTTTTATTGTTCTGCCTTAGATTCAAACAAAAAAATAATTGATAATAAAAAAATATTAACTAAATATCGATTTCATAATTCTTCATCAAATGTATTAGATAGTAATTTTGATATGTTTCTAAAGAATAAAATAAACGTAACTGAGAGGTTTATAGATCATTATAAATCATTATTACCCTTATTTAAGAGAAAAAAAACAATAAATAACATTAAATCGTTAATTTTTATTAAAGAAACTTACCTTTATTCCATTAATAAAAACTATAAGCCTAATAATTTTTTATTTAAATTTTTATTTTATAGTGGGCATAAATTATCTACTATCCTTGAATTTATTTCCATAACTATTTTTGGCAATTTTGCTAGAAGGATTTTGAATTCTTATAGGATGAAAATAGTGTTTAAAAATTCGATCTATTCATAATGATCTAAAGTTTTGTGTTAATTATATTCATATTGTATTATATATCCCATATTTACCGAAAAGATTTTTTACTGACCTATATGGATTCATTATTGAATACTGAAGAATATCTATTATTGATAAAGTTTATAACTGTATGTTAAATATAAAAATGATGTTTTAATGAAAATTGTAATTGTAACAGACGCGATATTTGGCAATAAAAATTTTGGAGGTCATGAAACTCGTATTATGGAATTATTTAGTAAATTAGCAGAATACAATGATGTGCATTTGGTTCAAATTTCACCCTCAACAAACGTTTGGAAATTAGATAATAAAATCACGGTTCACGATTTAAGCCCATTATTCGGGAGGCTTGGAAAATTATTGTATTCTAAACAGTTATTTTTATCCAGATATTTTTTTTATTTAAAGTTAAATAAATTTGTAAATAAATTAAACCCGGATATTGTTGATTTTAATTGTTGGGCGTACCCTATTTTTAAAAAAAAATATTTATTAATTGCCTCGAGTAGCATAATGTCAGATAATCCAAATGCAAGTTCTTTTATATCTAGGCTTGTCAAGTTATTCGATTTTTTCTTATTGAAATATAAAATAAAAAAATCGGACTATGTAATATTTTTTTCAAAGCAGAACGAAGAAAAATACTCTCCAATAGCCAATAAATATTCAAAAAAATATGTATATATACCTAATGGCATTGATGCTAATGTATTTTTTCCTAAGAATAAGGAAACTATGAGAAAAAAACATAATTTGCCTCTAGATAAGAAAATCATCATGTATTCATCGAGATTAGTTTATTATAAAAGACCTTATGATTATTTAGCAGCATTAAAATTATTACCAAATGAATATTATGGTATTATTGCGGGAGATGGGGAAATAGCAAATGACATTAAACAATGGATAATAAAAAATAAAATGGAAGATAAAGTTATTATGGTAGGAAAACTTGATAAATATGAATTAGCCGAAATGTATTCAGCCAGTGATATGACGATTTATCCAACAGAATTTGAAGTGCAACCATTAGTCCCACAAGAAGCCATGGCCTGTGGTAGTATACCAATAGTTTCTAACACATTAGGAAATAATGAAATAGTTTTAGATAAAGAAAATGGATTATTATTCGAATTAGGAAATATAAATGATTTAGTGGAGAAAATACAACTTATTTCAAATAATAATGAAATGCAAGAATATTTAATCAAAGGAGGTTTAGAATACATGAAGAATAGAACGTGGATAAATACAGCAAAAAAAACAGAAGAGATATATAAGAAAGTATTGATGGATAAACAAAATAAAAATACAGTTTAAATGAAATAATAACTTAGATATTTAACACCGCGAGCAGAAAATTCCACACCATTTATGGGTGGGATGAAAGCTTTGCTGGGCATTCAGTGTTAGGAATTTTTTCTCTTCCGGTTACCATGAGACCTATGCAGTGAAATGTTTGTGGTTAGTAGTAACTGGGTAATACAACATTAATCTTTTTTCCACACGGGAATTTACAATATCTGCAAGCAAAGTTTCTGCTACTTTTCTAGCCTTTGATATTCACCATAGGATGAAAACGAACCTTTTTATATCACAGGAGAACATGATTCCTGCCTTCTAGTAGACATAATTAAAAAAGGGTGGATCACACATAGCTCCATGTATGACTGTGCCGTAAAGTCGAATGGCTGAGCATGGAGTTATCAAAAATATCTATCTTTTATTTGTAGGGGATATGAATAAATGACTATATGCTCCGACCGGGATTTGAACCCGAGTCATCGGCTCGAAAGGCCGGAATGCTTGGCCGTGCTACACCATCGGAGCTTATAATTTGATCTTAAAATAAAACCAAATTTTTGTATTCCCAAATCACATTATGTTAATTAAATATTTCTTTTGTGATAGTCATTTTTCTGTCTTCTCCAAGGGAAATGATCTCTATATTTTTCCCAAGTTCATCCTCTATTAATTTTAGGTAATTCTTCATGTTTTTTGGCAAAGCACAGTATCCCTGTTTTATTATTTCCTCTTCATCCATATCTCCCCATCCTGGAATCTCCTTATATTCAACCTCTATTTTTTCAAAATCTTTTAATTTTTTTGGGAAATAATCAATTTCATTACCATCTATTAAATATTTAACACCAACTTTTATTTTATCCATTTTTCCAAGAACGTCAACCTTGGTAATAGCAAGAGAATCGACATCGTTCAGCATGGATGTATACTTCAATAATGGGATATCTAGCCACCCAACCCTTCTTGGTCTTCCTGTTGTGGTCCCATATTCATTTCCGTATTTTCTTAATGAATCGTCATTTGTTATTTCTGTTGGAAATGGCCCCGATCCGACCTTTGATTGATAGGCCTTGAAAACACCTATGACTTTATCAACCTTCCTGAATGAAAATCCTGATCCTGATGAAAGAGCACCTGCTATTGTATTTGATGATGTAACAAATGGATAAATACCAAAATCGATGTCAAGCATGCCCCCCTGTGCCCCTTCGAAGAGTATGTTTTTTCCCATTTTATAGTCAGCATTTACAAGGATCTCTGTGTAATCTACATATTCCTTTATTTTTTCACCCATAGAATACAGGTCTTTTACCATGTTTTCCCTTTCGTTCTCTTCTTTGTATATTGAGTCCTTTAAAAGTTCCATCTTCATTTTATATATTGTTCCTATTTTCTGCCTTAAAATTTCTATATCCGAAAGGTCTATCACCCTTATTCCCGTTCTTGCGTATTTATCCTCATACGTGGGGCCAATACCCATTGACGTCGTTCCTATGTTTAGATTTGACCTTATGCTCTCTTCCTGCTTATCAAGAAACTTGTGCATTTTTGAAACTATATGTGCATTTGCACTTATTTTTATATTTATATCCTTATTTGCCTCCTTTAACATATCTATTTCCGTTAATAATTCTTCAAGATCAAGAACCATTCCATTTCCAAGAATAACTGTTTTTGACTGCAGTGCACCTGAAGGAATGAGATGGAATTTATATTTTTTATCATTGATAACAACAGTATGGCCTGCGTTGCCGCCACCATTGAATCGAACAACATCATCATAGATTTTGCTGATATAATCCGTTATCTTGCCTTTACCTTCATCACCAAACTGCATTCCCAATATAACTGAAATCATTCAAACCTATGAGATATTTTGATAAATATTATAAATTTATTTATTGAAATTATCAAAGAATTAAATTTCTAAACTTATTGCCCTACTAAAATTATTTATCAGTTTCGAAGTTAAATTGTACGAATCTGCCTCATTTCCAAAAATGAAAACAAAATACTAAAAATTATTGGAATACTGGAATTTCCGCTCATTTATTTCTTTATTTAAGTTTCAAGATAACCAATTCACCTACAATAGGAACAGATAATATTTCCCAGTATTTTGATGACATTATCACATCTAAAAAAATTGGAATTTTTTTTTAAAAGATATAATTTTCCATTGTTTAATTAAGATATTTTGTAACTTCATCAGTTGTCAATATATGGAATTTCTCACCAATTTTTATTGATGCAATTTCTGGTTCCTTAACTGAACTTTCATCAGTAACTGCAGCCTTTAAAGCGGCTATTCCCATTTTTATTGTTTCATCCATGGTCATATCATCCTTATATGTTTTTTCAATATAATCTGTTGCAGCATCCTTGCCCGCTCCAATGGCAACGGATTTATATTCATTTATTGTCCCAGCAGGGTCACAGTCAAAGAGTCTAGGACCTATTGTATCTGTTCCCGCAAATATTATTGAGACACCATAGGGTCTTACACCCCCAAATTGTGTATACTGCTGCATCTGGTCTGCCACTTTCTTTACAAGGTTTTCTATGTTTGTCAATGAACCGTATGTAACCTTTTCCTGCTGTGCGCCAATTCTTGCAAAGTCTATTAAAACTCTTGCATCAGCAACAAGACCGGATGTAACTGTTGCTACATAATCATCAATTAACTGGATTTTTTCCAATGAATTTTTTTCCACAAGTTTGCTTCTTACCTTTTTCTCTGATAAAAGTATTACACCATCCTTGAACTTAATGCCCAGTGCTGTGGAACCTTTTTTAACTGCTTCTCTTGCATACTCAACCTGAAATAATCTCCCATCGGGAGAAAATACCGTAATTGCCCTATCATAAGCCATTTGACCTTGCTGCATTTATTCACCTCTTCCTTAATTATATTATACAATTATAAGTTTTTCTAATAGATAAATGTAAATTTCATTATAAAAGTTTCTTTACAAATGAGATATAAAAAATTATTAATACCATAGACAATGAAATCATACATACTTGCACTTCGGATAAGGACTTATATTGAATTTGGTTTTAGGGATTCAAGGAAGATCTATGGTGGGCACTCTCTGTTGAAAATTCTGGATAATTTCTATTCTGGATATCGTGAAATTATGAGTGATGAATCATTTGCTATGCATATGTTAATTATCGGATACAATAACTATGGCCTATCCATATGGGATTTCACAATATCAGTGAAAAAATAACCCAAATTCCCAACACTGAATGTCCAGCATATAGGAAGACCATGCATTAAATAATTTAATTCTTATAACGAATTCAAGGAATATTCGAACTGGTTTATACTTTAAAGATAGGTTGATTAAAAAATGTTATGAACATATATAATTTCTCTGTTCTAAATGAAAATGGCAAGGCAATTATAGAAACCCTCTGTGGTGGAGGTTATTGGAAAAATTAACTTTTACACTCATATAAAATTATAAATTATTAAAAATTTCAATGTTTCAGGAGATATTTATAAAAATGATTTAAAGAATGTTAATGAAAGGCCTGCAACAAATAATTATGTAAAAAATAGGAAATATTACATTCATGCATAATTTTATTATAAAAAATAATGGAGAAATATTATCCGGCAATATAAACAGGTCAATTGTAAACAATATCAATAATAATTACAATAAGGATATAAACACATCAAGTAATAATAATTTAACACCAATATCATATAATTATAAAAAGACAAATAATACAAATTACTTAATCCAGAGATATAATAAAACATCTCAAAACAATATAACATATACAATAGCATTCACAGATAATTTCACTAAATATAGAGTGGAAATAGGAGATATAATAATAAATAAGGATAATAAGAATATATCAGAGATCTATGCAAATATAATACCAAAGAATTCATCAAAGATATTATATGGAAATGAATTCACAATAAACCATATATCATCATACAATAATCAAATGAAAACTTTAATAAATTCCCTGTATTTATTATCAATGTATTATATGAATTCAAACAATATTACAATGCATAAATTCGGTATAGAGAATAATTACATCTCAATGGCAATGAATACAATGTTAGGTAAAACAAATAATACAGTAAAATCTATGAATGTAAGTGAAACAAATGCTGTAATTGTTGATTTAAGTTATTGGTATATTATAAGTATTATAGGCGTGGTGATTAGTATAGTTGGAATAATAGCTGCCGTAGCACTTTTAAATACTAATCCTGTTGGATGGGTTTTGGACGTTGAAATATTAGGTATTGCAGCAGCAATTACATCTATAATAGCATTTGTTGGGATGTCGCATTCCTGCTGGAATATAAATCAAAATCCATGGTGGTAAGAATGGAAAATAGAAAAATGCCGCATTTTCGGTTGTTTCTTTTCTTAATTATTGATACTTATGCAGGGTTTATTATAACAATAATAGAATGTATACATTTGTATAATTATCTTTATCCGTTCTCTTTAATTGTTATCTTAATACTTGTCATATTATTTATACTTTTTACATTTTCTGTAATTAAGTATTTTCTTACTAAATAGACCTTTAAATGAATTCACAACAAACCATACATCATCATACAATAATCAAATGAAAACTTTAATAAATTCCCTGTATTTATTATCAATGTATTATATGAATTCAAACAATATTACAATGCATAAATTCGGTATAGAGAATAATTACATCTCAATGGCAATGAATACAATGTTAGGTAAAACAAATAATACAGTAAAATCTATGAATGTAAGTGAAACAAATGCAATGGTAATTGATAATACTTTTTATTGTATTCTTACCATACTGGCTTTTGCAGGTTTTATTGCTGCACAATTTATTCCGGGGGTAGATGTTGCAGTTGATGCTACCGTGGCGGCTGTCTATGCAGGTTATTTTCTTACATCTTTTCTTGGTGGGCTCGCTGTAATAGGAGTTACTCATTCCTGCTTTAATACAAATTGGGATTAGGTGTTATTATGAAATACAATAAAAAAAATAATGTATCAGTGCAATTAAAAGGATTAAAAATTGCAATAGCAATATTAGCTATTCCACTAATTATTATAACCATATTCGCATTGTTAAATTTAAAAAGTATATATGAAAATAGAAGTGATTTTTTTTATTTCTGTTTGGCCGATTTACCCTCATTATTATTTTATATATATTTATATATGCGAGCAAGAAAGAAACTTAATCATATAAAAAATATTTTTGAATAATAAATTCATATGCTAATATAAAGAAAACTTTAATAAATTTTCTTTATTTATTATCAATGTATTATATGAATTCAAACAATATTACAATGCATAAATTCGGTATAGAGAATAATTACATCTCAATGGCAATGAATACAATGTTAGGTAAAACAAATAATACTATAAAATCTATGAATGTAAGTGAAACAAACGCAATAGTATTGGACTACACATTTAATTGTATTCTTAGCATAATAACAATCATTCTAATATTTTTGGGTATTAGTTTAATGATTGCTGCATTTAGTATTGCAACGGCAGGTATAGGGGATGCCATTGTAATATGTACGAGTATTGCCGCTGGAAACAGTTGTTTTGGTGGGTGGTAGTGGGTGGTAATTTGAAAAATAAATATGACTATTTAATTTTATCATTATTAGCATACGCTTTATTCTTTACAGCAATTTTAACACTCATTATCACTAATTATTCTATATTAAAAAATAATATATTGTTTATTTCCATTGGAATATCTATTGAAATAAGTATAATAATTTTAGTTTTAATTACAATTTGGGCGTATAAAACAAATAGAATATTTAAAAAGTAGTACTTATTATTCTGTGTTTAAATATACACAAGATTAGGGACACTATGACAATAATCAAATGAAAAATTTAATAAATTCCCTGTATTTATTATCAATGTATTATATGAATTCAAACAATATTACAATGCATAAATTCGGTATAGAGAATAATTACATATCAATGGCAATGAATGCAATGTTGGGTAAAACAAATAATACTATAAAATCTATGAATATAAGTGAAACAAATGCAGTGGTTATAGATGCTAACAATGACTGTATTATTGGTCTAGTTATACTTGCAGCGACTGTTATAGGCCTATTTGCAGCGATTGTATCTGGAATAGGTACATTCTGGTTCTTATGGGGTGTAAGTATAATTTATGCATCTGAAGTAATGTTACTAACTCAGTGTAATTGGTGATTACAATGAATACGAATATAATAGAAAAGAAGAGGAAAGGCCTGATTTTCTCATTTATTTTATTTTTGATAGCATCAGTAGGAGATATAATTGTATATAATAATATTTATAGCAGGATATTTTTTTCTTTGATGTTAATTTTATTAATTATATTATTCATATATTATTTAAATAAATTTAATTATGAAATTTCACACAAAGCAGTTAATATTATAAATTATAATAAATTCGAACGTTTATATTTTTTAATATTCGTACCTTATTTTTTAATTTTAAATATTATAGATATGTTTATATTAATGTTAACACGAAACTTATTCTTATCAACAATATTATTTATTGCAATTGAAACGTCCTCATTCTATATTTATAAGAAACTGAAAAATTCAAACAAATACAATTCAATGACACACGGGCAGTAAAAAACTTTGCTATACCCTATAACCATTATTAACACCCGTTTTATTATATTTTTTAATCAGACTCTAAGCATGTCTTAACATATTTTAAAAAATGGATTGGCATTTTCAATAATTTTGCAATAGAGTCCTTCTAAAAACCTATATTTTTGAAGGGTTCTAATTTAGAAGGTTTCCATAAACTCAGTTAATTATGTCTTGTTAAGGAACAGATAAATATATGAGGGCACATCCATTTTCAGGTTATTAGAAATCCTCAATAGATTATCAAAATTATTATAATTCCCATAATAATTTAAAGCTATATGAAAAATTATATTTTATTTTAATATACATCTATAATGCTATATAAATCAATATTTGATAATTTTATGCATATAAGGCCAGAAGGCTATTTTCTTGAGGCCATAGATGCATTTAAGAAATACGGAGGAACATCAATAAATCTTGTGAATTTCCCTGAGGGTAATATTGGAAATAATTATTATGAATATGTCTATGGCAAAACAATAAAAACGGCAGAAAAAATAAAAGAAAAAGGAATAGGCGTAATAATAACGATAGGACCCTATCCACTTGATTATTTTTCATTCATGAACAACAATCCCATTGAAAAGTTAAAGTCCGGTATTGACCTTGCCGTGAAATATATAGTTGAAGGCAAGGCTGATGTGCTTGGGGAGATAGGATACCCACATTTTGATATCTCCCCTGAAATTTATGAAAGCTCAGAAAAAATACTGATATATGCAATGGAATCATGCAAAGATTATGATATACCATTGATCCTTCATACTGAGGATCTGAATAGGGAAAAATATGAACACATTGAGGATATGGCATATAGACATTACAATAAGGAAAGAATATTAAAGCATCATGCAAATTATGTTGATTTTAATTTCAATAATACAATTTTAAAGTCATTAATAGCCTCAAGGCCTAATGTAAAATATTCAATAGAATCAAATCAGAACTTTTTGCTTGAAACAGATTATACAGACCAGAAAGAAAAACCGGGAAAGGTTATGCCACCCTATTCTGTGCCCAAAAGAGCTGAAATGATAATGAATCAATATGATGATTATGATAGAATTTTAAATAAAATTTTCATTGAAACACCATATAAATTCTATAAAAAAGATTTTTTTCTTGTTTAGTATATTATATAATTTATATATAAAATACAATATTCAACTCTATCCTGCTTTTTATAAAATTAATGAATATTTTAATAACCAGAAACAATATCTTATTTATCATGTTGGACTTAAACAAATACGACAAAACCCTCGAAGACTTAAAATCACATCTTTTTTCTGAAAGAAAACTCAGAAAACTGGATAAACTAGAGCCCAATTTTTATAAAAACATCCACTCATTATTAATTGAACTTGATGTTGAAAAAAATGACATGCTTTTAAAGGCTGAAATAAAGAAGTACATGGATATAACGCATTTAATAGATGAAATAAGAAAAAATTTCAAGGCATTTTTCCAGATAAGATTTGAAAAAATAGCAAGGTATTCCGTATACGATATGAGGGATAGTATACTTGAGAACATGACCCCTGAGGAAAAAAACATTATAAAGGAGTTATCATCAAAAATTGATGCTTATTATTCTGATTTCTCAGGAGTAAGGCAGCCTGAGGAAAAAACTGAAGAGGAAACTGAAATTATGGATGAATTGCAAACATCCACTGCAGGCCAGGAAATAGAGGTTAAAAATAAGGAACCACAAAGTTCAAAAAATGTGATATACAAGCTTGTAAGAATAATTCAAGACCTCCCGCCAATAGCACAGCCAGAAAAGGATTATTACCTCCATAAAAACGATGTGCTTTATCTCCCGGAGGATTTTTCAGAAATACTGCACAGGAGAGGATCTCTTGTTTTTATAAAAAATAAGGACAATGATAAAGATTTTAAGCAGAATATGAATAAAGAATAATGGATAAAATTTGTGATGTCACTGGTTGTAATGAAAAAAGTTTTCAGACTGTGCCGGCTGACCTAGCTAAAAAGGTTTTTTCATTGAAGGATGATAAAACAAAGGTACATCTCTGCAAGACACATTACAAGGAATACAAGAAAAATACTAAAAAGGAAAGGGAAACACAAAGGTTGGACTGGTAAAATCAATTATGAATGGAATATCTATAGTTGTAACAACATATAATGAGGGGCAAAATATCAGGGATTTGCTTGCTTCACTCATTATACAGGAACAGCCTATTGAAATAATAGTGGTTGATTCTGAAAGTGCAGACAGTACGCCGCATATACTTGAAGAGTATTCAAAAAAATACAATTATGTCAAATATATAAATAAAAAATGCACGCGTGGGGAAGGAAGAAATATAGGGGTAAAGAATTCAAAATATGATTGTGTTGCATTTATAGATGGGGATTCAATTGCCAGTGATTCATGGATTAAGAATATAAAAAATAATGAAAATTATGATATTATAGCAGGAAAAATTATAAGCGTTGGAAATAAAAAATATGAAACTGAAAGAATGGAATTATTTTACAAAAACTTTGACGTTACAAGTCCATCATCAAATTTGATTTATTCAAAAAGCCTATTTCTCGACCTGGGTGGTTTTGATGAAAATTTCATAACCGCTGAGGATATAGATATGAATATCCGGGCTATGGATAAAAATCCAAAATTTATATACTGTGAAGATTGCATAGTGTACAATAAAACAAGGAATAATATGGCATCATTTATAAAGCAGGCTTTCTGGAATGGTTACGGAAGAAAACAATTGAAAAATAAACATGGCAAAATAAAGCAAATACATAAAAACCAATTTAAGTTGATGCTTAGAGCGAGATATTTGATAAGGAATTTCTTTGGCTCTCTTGGATTTTTATATTGCACATTAAAAAGAAAGTAAAAATTATTTAAAAACAGGCTTTAACCCAACAAGAATATACTTAAAAAAGAAATTTTTATCCTCATTTAAGGATATTGCAAATTCAGGTTCAAATATGCCATTCAGTTTATTCATATCACTTTTTAACGGATCCACAAAAAAGTTTTTTCTTATGAACCCATCCCCGTTCATGAAGTATGAGTTTTCCTTCATAACAAGCCTGATATTTTTATAAACTTTAAATCTTGAATTTCCCATGTTGTGTAGAACAAGATTTGAAACAACAAGTTCAAATTTTTCATTCAAATCTAGTTTTTCTGTAAGATCACCCTCTATTACATTGACCCTACTAGAAATATTTAGAATTTCTAAATTTTTTTTGAGTTTTTCCATCGATATATCCCGTATTTCATTCCCTGAAAACTTATCCAATGCAAATATTTTTGCATTTTTGAAATATGATGACGCTAGATAAGTTAAGAAGCCAAGCCCACAGCCAGCATCCAGTATGCTGATCCCAGAATCTTTATCAATATTGGTTTTTTTAAAAGCTTCATTGAAAAGTATTTTTGCTTTACCCCTCATTTTTTCTGATTGTGCTTTGTCCGAATGGTGATATATGCCAAAATCAGGATCCATAAAAATATAATATTTTGGAGGTTAATTAACCTTTTTCAATCACTATGCGCCAATATACTGGCATTTTTTACCAATTTTATAATTTTATTATATTCACCCAAGTTATCTATTACAAGATCCGCATCCGATAAATCTTCAGGATTAAATATGCCCGAGGCAACACCTATTGTATATGCTTCCACCTCCTTGCCTGCATTTATGTCCTTTGGCGTATCTCCTATGACAAATGTATTTTCAGGTTCTGAGTTTAATCTTTTCATTGCCACTCTTACCAGTTTGGATCTTTTTTCTCCATCACTGCCAAAGCCACCCGTATTAAAATAATGGGCTATTCCTGCTCTTTTGGCCCTTTCAAACGCTATCGATTCAATATTTCCTGTTATGAAGCCCATTTTTATTTTATTTTCTTTTATTACACTCAACGCTTCATGTACATGCGGTAGAAGCCTGCAATCATTTTTGTTCAAATGTTTTAATGTATAACTTTCAACGGCATTAAGGAGTTTTAAAATATTCTTGTTTATTGTTATATTGTCGATTTTTTTGCTACTGAGCAATTCCCTTATGATTTCTGGGTTTGTTTTCCCGCTTGTCTGGAAATTATCCATATCAACATCAACATGCATTACTTTTTTGCATGCATAAACAAAGCCCTCATTATATGTGTTTGGTTCCTGCATCAATGTTCCATCTATATCAAATAATATTACATTGCCCATAATTAGGAATATTGACCCATTATATTTAACATTTGTTATAAATTTTGATGAATAATTCAAAATATTTATATAAAGTAAAATATTCTTTCAATTTTTTCAATTTTTATAACGTTTGTCTCTTTTAATAATTGATATAATCCAATTTGTTTGCAAATCTTAAAGGAAATAAAATAAATATATGCATGCAAACAAAAAATCTTATAGAGTATGAGGCAAAATATTAAATCCATTTTTATTTTACTATTTAAAATAAAATTGTATATATAACGCAACTTTAGAGGATTTGCAGGATTATGAAATCAGGTGCCATAGTTTATTGCCTAATTGGATCTTTGTAATTAAAACATTTGTAATAGAAAATTTATTATTATATGACTAAATATTTGAATTAATACATAAATGGGGATGAGTCAATGGAGGGAAAAACAAAGGCATTTCTTTTCAAGGTGGCAAGAAGAGGTGACAGAAGCGTTTGGAGGAGAATAGAGATTAAGGGCAACCAGACATTAGCAGATTTTGATAATATCATAAGGTTAGAATTCAATCTTGATAACTTCGACCATCTGAGTGAATTCTATTCTGGAAAAAATTGGGCTCATTCAGGATATGGGATTATAACACCCGATGGAACGGGAGAAGGAGCAGATATACAAATTTCATCATTGATACTATATAATGGGGCTATTAACTACGTTTATGATTTTGGGACGGAAACGCATTTATATGCAAAGCTCGAAAAGATTTCAGATGTTGAACCGAATGTTTATTACCCTCGCACAGTATCCCAAAATGAACCGCATTATAAATTCTGTGAAGAGTGCATGGCAAGGGGAAAGAAAACTGTAGCAGAATATGAATGCTACACATGCAGCGAGGAAAGCGAAAAACCTGTATATATATGTGGTGAGTGCTCAGAATCAGAAAAACATGAAGACCATTACGTTGAGGAAATATTGTATTGAAAAAAAATAAAAATATTATATGAACTTTCAATAAAACATCCCCGGCCTGTATATTTCCATAATCATGGTGAATACCTGGAAATTCAGGAGGGCTTGCATTTTTAAAATGGGGATTTGGAAATTTGGGTGTAGCGTAAAATAACCAGGGAATGAGGAATTATATTTTTATCCCATACATGCAGGAATGCAAAATTGAAGATGCAGAAAAACTTATAGATGCATATGCTGATGAGGAAAGCACAACATGGAATTATGATAGATCTCTCATGTTATATACCTGTTCAGGCATAACCATGAAGTTCAAAAAGGCTATAAGGCAGGCATTTGATAGCAATAAATATATTCCGGCAATGCCGATTGCGAGAAAAACATTACGAGGGGATAGTGGTTTTTTCTCCAGGGCAACCTAATGAAGCGAACTCATACGTAAAGGAGTGTTCAAAAAATACAATAAGATTTATACACAATATAATAATATACCATGAAGGGGCCGATAGATCAGCGGTAGATCGCTTCCTTGGCATGGAAGAGGGCAGGGGTTCAAATCCCCTTCGGTCCATCGGATATGATACAGGGTTTACTGGATTTGTACTCTGATAACTTTTTATAGAATTTTGGCTTTTTATCATAAATCCTTTGAATTGCCACCTGATCTGCATCATAATAACGAACTTTGAAGGTCTCCTCGGTTCCTTTAAATAAATAATCTTTAAATCCTATTAAGGTTCTATTTTATCGAAAATGGGAAAACAAAAAGTAATGCAATATATAACTTTCAATCCTATTAAGGTTCTATTTTATCAATTCTTCCTATCCTTTGCATGAAGTTTTTTATATCCACTTTCAATCCTATTAAGGTTCTATTTTATCCCGAATAGATATTAAGTTATATAATAAAAATTTTACTATTCAGACTCTCCGCATGTCTTAAAATATTTTAAAAGATGGATTAATATTTTCAATAATTTTACAATAAATTGCCAAAATTATTATAATTTCTGTAATAATTTGTTATTATTTAGTATTATAAACTACATATAAATGGGTATTTTCAATAGG
>JAKBQY010000042.1 GCA_021835025.1 Thermoplasmata archaeon
GTCTGATTATTAACCATTTTTACTATTAATATATTTTTAAGGTCAACAAGGTCAACCACCATTGGGGAATGTGTGCTAATTATAGTTTTTATGCCTCTAGCACTTATTGCATCTAGAATATATTCTATCATTTTTTCATGAAAAGAATTCTCAATCTCATCTATTATAAGAAGTTCGGGTTTTTGTTCTATAAGTTCGAGTACCATAATTAATTTATAGAAACCAAGGGGAAGATTAGGGGGATAAAAATAACCATCGCCGTATTTGACAACAAGAGTTACGGTGCCATCTGGCATTGCTTCAAAATTTAATTCCCATCCGGGGAAAAAGGTTTTTATTCCATTCTCGACCAGTTCTGGCAGTGACCTGTTTTTTAAGAAATATTGATATAGCATTCTAACCAATCCACTGCCATCTTCGGAAATTAATGATGGGCCTGCAACCGGCACACGGTTTTTTATAGCCTTATAATCTATTGGCCCGGCTGCAATTATATTGTTAAAAATATTTCTTAGTCCTGAGAAGAATACGAAATCTGCCAAATTATTATACATATTTTTATTATCAGGTTTTAAAATAGGTGAAGCGACAATTATGTAATTTTTCATATCAAAAAAATTTTGAGTTACCATATTTCTGTTTATATTTAATCTGGAAATTCCAGAACCCCCAGCGTTCATGGATGAACCAACCAGGGTCATCGAAATAATGCTTTGATTGGTACTTATATCATTTATATACTGCGTTTTTTTGATTTTAGAGAATATTTCTGCCTCATCTATATTTAAATACTGAATATTACCAAAATCTGTTTTTGAGAGTTTTTCTATGGCATTATCAAGGTGCTTAATTTCGACTTTTGAACCTTCCCTCAATATATCTACATAATTCTCAATTACAATGTGTTCTGATATAAAATTTGGAAGTCCATTATTATCCATTATGTCATATTCATAGAATAGTTTATGGCCATCCACTGTAAAGTTAAAAGAAAACGATATTGGCTCTTCTATATTGTGATTATACACTAGATTTGAATACCCCCACCATTTTGTAAAGGGAGATTTAATGGGCTCCGGTTTAAAAAGGACTTTATTAAAATTTATAGCTTCAATTATGTTTGTTTTTCCTGAGCCATTTTTTCCAACCATCACTATCAAATCATTAATATTTAAAGTAATATTTTTAATACTCTTAAAATTTTTAATTATAATTTTCTTTATTTCAATATTCATTTATAAACAAATTTTAAATTAATATTTAAATATTATCTTAGTGTTACTTTATGTCATATTACTTCAAAAATAAAAAAGATCAAGAATCGAAGACTCTTCAATTTCTATCTGTTTCTATGAACTTTTTAATTCTACAGGAGTCTACCAGATTTATTTCAAAAATTATTAAAGTACCGGGCATACAAATTCATAATTTTTTATATTCCATTACCCTTCCATCGCCGTATGTCCTGTAATAATATTTGAATTCTTCATTTCCGGATTTCGCTGTACATGTCCTTCCACTGCTATAATTTCCATGGAGTTCCAGGTAATCTATTTTATTCCACCCTGTTTCATCCTTAACCTTGTTTACCATGCCTTCCAGTATATCTGCACATATATTGCAGCAGAAAAACATGTTTTCTCCTTCTATTTCCCTGTAGTATTCTCCCCAGGTTGCATTGCATAATGCGCATCCCTCAGTATTGTTTGTTTTCAATCATCTCACCCCTTTCAATCCTTGCCTCAAGATAGTTATAAAACACATAGGTGGAAGCCAGATAGGCGTCCTGTATATTTTCAATATTATAATCCCTGCTGTATTTTTCTATAATATTTAATGCCCCTATGGAATGCGCATTATCACTATGGTAACCTTCCAGAAGGAATGCTTTAACAGTTTCCGGCACATTATTGTTGTCAAAGGCACCAAGATTGAAGTAATCATATCTAGCTCCGTATGGCCTTAATGCACTATTAGCTATAAGTTCAAGGGAATGCATTGCAGCCATAATTTCTATCCACTCATTCTTCTGTGCTATTTCACGCCACCTGTTAATTGCTTTTTCGGTGTTTTTTAGTGGTTTTGTTTCCATAATCTTTTTTCTGCTGATTCCGAAGCCTTCAGCCATGTCGAGCAAAAGTTCAATGTGTGACTTTTTGCCGTTTCCAAAGTATTCTGTAACCATATTCTCCATTTCATATGTCTGGACATCCTTATAGTCAGTTTTGGATATTACAGCGGAACATGACCTTACCCATTGCTTCAGGAAAAAATAATGTTCTACAGCATAGCCCTCCATGATATATTTATTATAATCCTGCATTTTTATTATAAATGGATGCGGATTATTTCCCCTGTATTCTGAAACGAACCTATTAACTATCCATGATTTTATTCCTTCGCCATTGAGATCGTAAAGGTTTCTAAATAATAGTTCTAAACTGTTTTTATCTGCCTTTGTTTTTGTAATATTCCGGTTCAGCCACATAACATGAAGAGCGTCGCTGTCTTTAGCTTTCCCTGTGAAATGTTCCGATAGTGCCAGAAAATCATTATTGCAGAATTTTAAGTTGCATACAGGGCATATTGCCATAGATAAAAATATGTTAAACAGTATATAGTGTTTCAGCTAACGGATAAAATAACAAAATTTTAAAATAATTATATAAATCTCGATATAAGTGTGTCTTAGTTTATAGATGGTACAAAG
>JAKBQY010000021.1 GCA_021835025.1 Thermoplasmata archaeon
GATCAATATGAAATAAAGCATGAAAATATTGATAATATACTCAGCGAAAACGTGGATATAAATAAATGGATTAATTTTGCAAGGAAAGCAAAGGAAAAACTTGATAAAGGATATGGAGTTGTGTTTTTCCACGGAACGGACACTATGCAGTATTCCTCATCGGCATTATCATTCATGTTTGAACAGCAGACCGCGCCTATAATATTTACAGGAAGTCAAAGAAGTTCTGACAGGCCAAGCAGTGATGCTTTTGTAAATATTGAAGGTTCAATAAATTTTTCATCTACTGATATTGGTGAGGTATGTATATCTATGCATTCATCCACCTCGGATGATTCCGTTTCACTTCATCGTGGTGTAAGGGCCAGAAAAATGCATACAAGTAGAAGGGACGCATTCAGGACAATAGATGCTGAAGAGTTGGGAACATATAAAAATGGAAAAGTGAAGGTAACAGGTAATTATAAAAAAAGAGGAGAGAAAAATATTTTAAAAGATAAACTCGATGAAAATGTATCAATTGTATATTTTTATCCGGGCATGGATGAATCGCAATTCCAAAATATCGCCATTGACAAAAAAGCAGTGGTAATTATGGGAACAGGTCTAGGGCATGTTTCTGAAAATATATTAAATACAATTAAAAAACTTTCAAAGGACACCTATTTTTTCATGACATCACAGTGCATCAATGGTTCGGTGAATCTAAATGTATATTCTACTGGAAGGGAACTTTTGAAGGCTGGAGTGGTACCCTTGTACGATATGCTTCCTGAAACAGCAATGTTAAAGGCAATGTATCTACTGGCAAATTATCCGGACAATTTTACAAATTTGATGAAACAAAATTTGCGTGGGGAAATAAATAATAGAATATTGGTGGGTGATATTCAATGAAAATTGGGTTGGAAATTCATTTTCAATTGAAGGGTAGTAAACTGTTCTGTTCATGTTCAACAGAGGGCACAAAAAAGGATTTATATTTTCAGAGAAAAATGACACCAACAATGAGTGAACTTGGAAAAATAGACAGAGCCGCGGAATATGAAAATATAAGGAACAGGAATTTTACATATTATGTGAGCGATAATTCCTGCCTTGTGGAAGCTGATGAGGAACCCCCGCATGATCCAGATATGGAGAATATTAAAACTGCTATCATAATTTCTCTTGCACTTCATTGTAATGTAGTAGATTATATTTCTTTTATGAGGAAAATAGTAATAGATGGTTCAAATACCTCTGGATTTCAAAGAACAGGTATCATTGGTATGGATGGATATATTGAAACGTCGAAAGGCAAGGTAAGGATATCAACAGTCACCCTTGAAGAAGATGCAGCAAGAAAATTATCCAATAGGGAAGATCATGTAGATTATTCCCTCGATAGATTGGGGATACCACTGGTTGAGATATCGACTGAACCAGACATAGTGGACGAAAATCACGCAATAGAAACAGCAAAAAAAATAGGATTTATTGTTATGTCATTGAATAATTTCAGGAGGGAGGTCGATTCAATCAGGCAGGATGTTAATTTTTCAATGGGCTTTGGAAGAGTTGAAATAAAGGGTGTTTCTAAACTTTCCATGATAAGGGAAACAATAAAATATGAAGTTAAGAGGCAGTTATCACTTCAGAAAGCCTCAGAAATAATAAATGAACGGGGAAATATCCATATTTCCGACTTTATCAACGTTGATAACATTTTCGTTAATACCACTTCCAACATGATTAAAAAGGCATTTGCCGGCAATAAAAATGTGTTTGCAGCAAAACTTGAAAATCTAAACGGGCTGTTAAAAAAAGGCGATTTTAGACTTGGGAAAGAATTGGCTGATGTAACAAAAAATCTGGGTATTGGTGGATTGATGCACTCAGATGAATTTCCGGGGTACGGGATTTCAGAAACGGAATTAAATGCCATTTATGACCTGTTAAATAAGGGAGCCAATGATGCAGTTATCCTGGTACTAACGAATGCCGATACGAAGAATTCTTTAAAAAACATGATATCTGAACGTCTGAATAAAATTATAAATATGAGTCTAGAAGAAACAAGGGCTGCAATGGAGTCGGGGGAAACAAGGTATCTGAGACCCCTTCCCGGAAAGGAAAGAATGTATCCCGAAACGGATACGGAACTTATAGAAATTGAGGACAATTTAATAAATAGCCTTATGAAAAACATTCCTGAATCCATGGATATTGTCATCTCAAAACTAAAAAATAAATATGGCTTGTCGGGGGTTGAATCAGATGCACTCTTAAACAATAATCTCTATTATACTTTTATGGACATGGTAAATGTTTACGAAATACCAAAGACCATTGCAAGAATCCTGTTACAGGATATTCCAGAATACGAAAGAAAATATGGAATAAAACTGGGCAATGAAAAGGTATTAAAAGTTTTACATATTGCCCACAACAATAAATGGGAAAGGAATACAATTGAAAAAGCTCTTGAAATACTTTCAACCGGTAAGGTGAATATAAATGAACTTGAATTCATGGAAGAACTTAAAACACTTGATTATGATTCCATAAACGATATCGTTAGGAAGTTAATTATAAACGAAAATATAAATGAAAAAAATATCATTCCTGAATTTAGAAAACAGACGAAGGAATCCTTTAATCCGGGAACGGTTATGGAAATATACAAAAAGTTAAAGAGAAGTATATAGGTAATATTATTTATATATTCAAATACTATATATTATACTATAAATTTTTCCCTAAATGTTATTTTAACTTTATCATTGAACACAAGACTTTCCCGCTTAACGACATTGTTATATATAAATTTATGATACGTCAAATGATGTTATTAGGATATGCTTCGCTTGTCATCACGATAATTATTCTCAGTTTAGCATTATATTTGCTTTTTAAAATTCTACCCTCCATAGAGCAGAATAGATATAGACCAAATAAAATAAGCTTCAAAACCAAAGATATTATTGAAAATTTATCCATTGAAAACAATCCACCAACCAGTGACGATTCTTATCTTCGTCCTTTCGAAGGAGGACAGGTGGCACATGAATATAATGAAGGAAATATAACTATACAGTACTATGTTATAATATTTTTATATGTACTGTTCGATGTGGATATGCTTTTGTTATTTCCATGGGCATTTGATTTCTATAAACTGGGGTTATTCCCATTTATTGAAACAATAATATTCATGGCAATGCCTTTATTTGGGGTATTTTATGCATTCAAGCGTGGATATATGAGGTGGATGAAATGATGAAAACCGGTGAATTAGGGGTTAAAACTACAACTCTGGAAAAAGCCCTTGAATGGGGAAGGTCGAATTCTCTATGGCCATTAACTATGGGTCTTGCATGCTGTGCAATAGAGATGATGGCAATGCAGGCTTCGGATGTTGATATATCCAGATTTGGAAGTGAAATATTTAGAAATTCCCCAAGACAATCAGATTTGATGATTGTTGCCGGTACAACAAATAAAAGAATGGCACCAAGAGTCAAAAGAATTTATGAGGAAATGCCGTATCCAAAATATGTTATTGCAATGGGTGTTTGTGTTATTCAGGGGGGGCCTTATGTGGACGGTTATTCCGTGGTTATGGGTGTAGACAAGGTTATTCCAGTTGATGTTTATGTTCCCGGTTGCCCACCAACTCCTCAGGCACTGACATATGGCATAATAACATTGCAGAAGAAGATTAGAAATGAGACGGACAGGTGATATCAATGTATAAAATTGTATCTGATGAAAAAGACAAGGTCGGTATGAGAGTGATCACAGTAGATAAGACGGATCTCATTGAAGCCATGACTGATTTCAAAAATAAAGGATACTATTTAACCTGCCTTAATGGAAATGACATGAAGGACCATCTTGAGGTTATATATTTCCTTCACAATTTTGACACAAACGATTATTTTGCAGTTAAAACTTCAACAAATGATGAACATTTACCATCTCTTACTAAATTATTCAAGGTAGCAGAATGGGATGAGAGGGAACAATACGACCTAATGGGAATAATTTTCGATGGGCATGACGATTTGAGGAGGATTTTTTTGCCAGATGAATGGGTGGGGCATCCATTGAGAAAGGATTATGATTTAAAAAAGGTACAATATGTAAATATGGATTCAGAAGGCAATGAGCATGTGAGCTTTGATGAAAAGGAGGGCTCATAATGCCGCATTATACTGAATTGAATATTGGCCCTGTACATCCATCAATTCACGGTATTTTTAATTTTAAGCTTATTCTAAATGAAGAAATTATTCAAGATGTAAAGGTAACGCTTGGCTTCCTTCATAGAAATGCTGAAAAACTTTCTGAATTAAATCTTTATGCTGACAATATCATATTTTTTGACAGAATGAACTATATTGACGCAATGAATATGGAACTTTGTTATTTGATGTCTGTTGAGAAAATAACGGGAATCGAACCCCCAGAAAGGGCGCAATGGATAAGAATGATAATGGTGGAGCTAAATAGACTTGCTGCCAGGCTTGTTGGTATGGGATCTCTTGGGCTTGACCTTGGAATGTTAACACCCTTTTTTCATGCGTTTAAGGAAAGAGAAAAGATACAGAGAATATTCACAGAAGCATCTGGAGGTAGGCAGGAAGTAAACTATTTCAGTATCGGTGGTGTTTATCAGGATTTTACTGAAAAAATAATCAATGATATAAGGAATTTTATAGATCAATTTAAAAAAAATCTGGAAGACATGTACAACATGTTCATTCACAGTGAGATATTCTGGCAGAGAAATCAGGGTATAGGTATTATTGAACCTGAACTGGCCTTTGATTATGGTGTTACCGGTCCTGCAATTAGAGCATCCGGTATTCCTTACGATGTAAGAAAGGATGCACCCTATCTGTTTTATGACAAGGTTAATTTCGATATTCCCATTTCTCATCAAAAGGATAATTTTGGCAGATTTATGATAAAGGTGGAGGAAATGAGGCAGTCCATAAGAATTATAGAACAAAGCCTCGATAAAATTAATGATGGTCCATTTTTCAATCCGCAAGGGAAAAAGTCCCTGATGCTAAGAATAAAGGGAAATGGAGAGGCATTCAGCAGGGTTGAATCGGACGCTGGCGAATTTGGTGTTTACGTAAAGGGAGATAATACAACAAAACCATATAGGGTTCATGCAAGAAGTCCAGGATTGAGAAATTTATCATTGTTGCCCGTCATATCAAAGGGATTAATGATAGCTGATTTCATTGCAGTTGTTGGTGGACTTGACCCTGTTGTTGGAGAGGTGGATAGATGAATTTACTATTCAAACTTCACCAGTGGTTTTCTTTTCTTGGAAACTATGCTTCCTATGGCATAGCCTATCTTATCGAGACAATAGTTGTTCTTGCATTTGTTGCAATTTCGTTCATCATACTAATATACGTTTTCAGAAAATATATGGCAAGAATACAGTTGAGAATCGGCCCAAATAGGGTTGGCAAGTTTGGGTTGCTACAATTGATAGCTGATGCACTCAAGCTAATGGGAAAGGAATCCATACTTCCTAAAGGGCGGGATGATATGGCATATAAAATTGCTCCTATAATAACCATGATGTCAATTATGGTATCGTTTATCATCATACCGTATGGAGGGCTATATTATTTTGGAAATTTAACTACAACCCATTCAGATATTACACTGATATTGATATTCGGAATTCTCTCAATAATGCCAATTGGGGAGGTACTTGGTGGAATAAGTACGAGAAGCAATTATGCAATCCTTGGAACGTTAAGGGGTATTGCAAAGGATGTATCATTTGAAGTCCCAATGCTTATCAGCGTTCTTGCGATAGTCATGGTTTCCTCAAGGTCATTTGTTACGGGTGGAAGCACATACAACAGCTTAAGCCTGGCAGGCATAGTAACAAATGAGATCATACCATATGGTATTATTGAACCACTTGGTTTGATAGTGTTTTTCATATCGATGATAGCCAGGGCATCCTACAGCCCATTTGATCTTTCGGAAAGTGATAGTGAACTGATATCAGGATCCACAACGGAATACGGAGGAATGAGGTTTGGTTTATTTTATATAGGCTTATTTGGTATGGTTTACCTCGGATCATTTTTGGTATCGTTGCTTTATCTTGGCGGATATAATGGTCCTGTTTCATCATATTTTGGCTTTATATTCCTTTTAATAAAGGTAATAATCCTTGTTCTGATAGCATTTTTAATATGGTTATCCCTGCCAAGAATGAGAATAGACCGATTCGTTCAGTTTGGGTGGAAATATCTGCTTCCACTAGCCGTCATAAATCTTATTTATGCCGGGTTTTTTGTGTTATATATAAGGTGATATAAAATGGTTGCAACAATTAAAGAAATAAAAATACCAAAAAAACCGATACCGATAATAGGATCATTGGAGACAATGTATAATGTTGGTAGATTTATGTTTAAAAAACCAATTACCACTCAGTATCCCGAGGAAAAAGGTGAAATTCCAGAAAGATTCAGGTTCAGAATATTTTTAAGTCCGGAGTCCTGTATTGGTTGCACTCTATGCGAACAGATATGCCCAAATCACAGTATAAAAATGGAGGTATGGGAGGTTGAGAAGGAACAGGGGCTGGTTGTGGAAACCAAAAGAGGTGCAAGAGAAAACCTGCAGAACAAGCGTCACATATATCCGGATGTTAATTTTGGAACGTGCACTGTATGCAGAAACTGTGAGGAAATATGTCCAACGAATGCAATTTACCTCACACATCAGTTTGAGGATGCAAGGACAAGAAACAGTTTTACATATTCCCCTCAGGAATTAGCAAGGCAGGAGGATGATGTAATAAAATGATAACTACAATTATTTTCATGATATTTGCAGCAATTTCCATTATATTTGCAATGGCAACAATCAATACAAAAAATCTATTACATTCAAGTGTATATCTTTTAATTTTGTTATTGACCTTTGCTGCTATTTTTATATTGCTTGGCTCTTCTTTTGTTGGAAGTGTGGAAATACTTGTTTATGCAGGTGCAATAGTGATTTTAATTGTGTTCGTTCTCATGTTAACTGGAGGAAAAGAAGATGAAGAATAAAGTTCAAAAAATAGCTGCCATACTATTTCTACTGATTTTCGGGGGCAATATACTTTTCTTAAATGCATCTTTTGTACCAAGAACGCAGAATATGGAAAATATTGGAATATTACTGTTTTCTACATACTTTGTTCCATTTGAACTGCTATCAATTCTACTTGTAGCTTCTATTATTGGTGTAATGTATATTGCGGGGGAGGATAAACAATGAATATACTATACGTTTCAATGCTTTCAATAATTTTGTTTACAATTGGTATTTATGGAATAATAACGTCAAAAGTTGGAATGAGGATGGTCATATCTCTAGAAATTTTGATAAATGCCGCATTACTGAACGTTATAGGCATCGCCTCACTTTACTATTCAACTAGTCTCATTGTTTTTGCTTTGTTCGTGATTGCTATTGGTGTTATTGAAACTGCTATAGGCATAGGTATATTTACAGTTGTTTATAAAAAGTTTGGAAAAATTGAAATATCTCTGCTGGGTGAGATTAAATGGTAATACTATACTATCTCATATTTTTGTTACCGTTAATTGCATTTCCGGTGGAATACGCAATAGGGCATTATAAATTAAGATATTCAGGCATATTTAGTTCTATAATGATCTTTCTCTCCTTGATTCTGGTTATAGATGCATATTTTTATTTATTTAAACATGCAGTTATATATTCACATTACCAGTGGTTTTACAACATTGATGTGGGTATATACATAGACCATCTCACACTTATAATGGCATTAATGGTAACATTTGTTTCATTGATGATCAATATATTTGCTATGTTCTATATGAAGGACGATCCAAGGAAGAATGTTTATTTTGCGGAAACAAGCTTATTCGTTACTGGAATGCTGGGACTTGTGGTTGCATCAAACCTTGTTTTATTCTTTTTATTTTGGGAAATTGTTGGTCTCTGTTCATATTTATTGATAGGATTCTGGTTTTTTAAACCAAATGCAGCTGCTGCAGCAAAAAAGGCATTCATAGTTACCAGAATTGGAGACCTTTTGTTTATGATAGGTATGGCTGTGATATACACTTCACTATTAAAACTTGATCCATCAAGCCCATTAAGTATCCCTTACCTTATTACAAACGCATCACACATCTCAACAGTTATTGGCCCAAACGTGCTTGCACTTGCAACATTGTTACTGCTTGCCGGAGCTATTGCCAAATCAGCGCAGTTTCCATTGCATGTATGGTTGCCCGATTCCATGGAAGGACCCACAACCGTTTCGGCCTTGATACATGCTGCAACAATGGTTACAGCGGGAATTTACCTTGTGGCAAGACTTTATCCATTATTTGAATTTGCCGCTCCATATACCCTTTATGTTGTTACACTAATAGGGGCATTCACGGCATTTTATGCGGGTATACTTGCCATCGTCATGAATGATATTAAAAGAGTACTAGCATATTCTACCATAAGCCAGCTTGGGTATATGCTTACGGCCGTTGGCCTCTCAGGCATTATTGGCTATTCGGGGGTTGCATTTGGAATGTACCATCTAGTTGTCCATGCTGTTTTCAAGGCGCTTCTATTCATGTCAGCAGCTGTTATACTTCTAGGGCTTCTTGAACTGAGGGACATAAAACAGATGGGAGGCTTATTTAGAAGGATGCCAGTCACAGCTATTTTAATGCTGATAGGGACAATAACTCTTGCAGCTATACCTCCAACAGCTGGTTATTTTTCAAAAGGGCAAATAATCAATGGAGCCTATGAATACTTCATAAACTCTGGAAATATAATTCCCTGGTTATTGCTCATATCTGGAGAGATTTTAACAGCAACATATATATTCAGGATGTACTTCCTTGTATTTCTTGGTAAACCCAGATCTGCAATTGCCGCCAATGCAAAAGACCCGAAAATTATATATTTAACTCCACTGATGGTACTGGCATTTTTGTCATTAACACTGGGACTTGTACAGAAACAATTTTATACATATTTATATGCTGGAGTAGATATATACACTCCACCACTCCCAATTGAGCTTATACCGGTAACATTATCCTTTACGGGCATAGTGATAGCATATATTATTTACAGATATACAGTGTATGAAAAAATAGATATACATAAAAACGTCTTATACAAAATTATAAAAAACAAATTCTATTTTGATAAACTCTACACTCAGTATATTGCAGAAAGATTTATACTTCCATTATCTCATATATTCGGTACTGGAGATAAGGGTCTCGATAAGGGTATAGATGATTTTGGAGGTGAATTATCCGATCTTGGAGGTAAATTGAGAAAAATTGAAACAGGGTATATGACCTATTATGTGGTTTTTCTGGTAGTCGGAATCAGCGTAATTTTTCTGGTCATAGAATTATTGGGGATGATTAACTGATGTTACTTTTGTACTTTTTTATAGTATTTCTTGCTGCTGTAATTGTTAGCTTTTTTATGGGAAAATACTCAAAATCTTTTTCCTTGATTGTACTTGGATTACTGACCGTCTTCTTTGTGATATATTCCTTCGTGAAATTTTATAACTATAATGGCAAAATAATATCAAAATATAGTTTTCTGCTTGCAAGTTTTACCTCCAGTAATCATTCCATTACAGTTAACATTAACTTTTCACTTGGTCTTACTGGTTTTACCGACCTGCTTATAATAACAGCACTGCTTGTATCAATATTTTCTATAATAATAGGAAATAAGGAAAATGGTGGGATATTTTTTGGGCTTCTCATGTTTGCTGGATATGGTTTAACCGGTTTATTTGCCATGAGAGACTTCCTATTCTTCTTCATATTCTGGGAAATTGTTCTTATTCCTATATTCTTTTTAATAGCCAGGTACGGATCAGTTAATAAGGAAAAAATTTCAATTAAATTTTTTATATACACCCATGTTGGTTCGCTTTTCCTCCTTCTCTCCATATTCACTTTATCCACATACTATTTCATAAAATACAGCATATTCACCTTTCAGATCGCTGATCTAATGTCACTTTCATTTCAGAGTTCCATACCATTATTTGCCCTTTATTTCTCATTTTTCGGATTTTTACTGGCATTTTTTATTAAACTGCCTTCATTTCCATTGCATTCCTGGCTGGCTGATACATATACATCATCCCCATTTTCAGGAACCGTTATGCTTTCAGGAGGGCTTGTAACAATGGCTGGTTATGGGCTTCTTGGGGTATTATATCCTGTAACAAGTTTATTTCCAAAGACACTTGTATACTTTATTATATTACTTGGGCTTGTTAGTCTGGTATATTTTGGCCTTGTTGCTATGTTTCAGACTAATTTAAAAAGAATGATTGCATATACCAGCGCAGCGGAAATGTCATTTGTTACTATAGCATTTGGAACAGCAATATTATCCACAGGTTACGTAAGAGTTCTGGATCTATCAGGAGGAATGTTCCAGACATTTTCCCATGTTTTTGTTGCATCTCTTGCATTCTCGGCATTATATTTCATTTACAAGAGGACACATACAATGGAAATATATGGTTTAGGTGGATTATACCATAAAATGCCACTAGCATCTACATTTTTCCTTGCCTCTTTTCTAGCATCACTGGGATTACCCTCATTAGCAGGATTTATTGGGGAATTTTCAATTACCGTTTCGTCCTTTCAAACCATTGGGCTTTTTACAGTTATCATAATTTTTGGCCTTATACTTGTTGCGGCATATTTAATATGGGGTGCCCAACGATCTCTTTTCGGATTTTACAATGAGAAACTTGGGGAGTTAAAGGATCTGAATAAAATTGAATTTACAATTTTATTTTTTATTCTAATATCATCCATATTTGTTGGTGTATACCCAACGCTATTTTTTAAGATACTAAGCCTTTATGCTACTCATCTGGGGGGATTAATATGAATTATGAATATTTTTATTCTATTATTGTACTTGGCATTTCAGGATTTATTTCACTTGCAATCGGCATTAAAAACAATAACAAAAAAATTCTGGCCGGATTTACCGCATTGGTACTTATAGTATCTTTTATATTAATACTTCTAGGAACGAAAAACTATGACGTACTTACAATGAATTTCAACACATTTGATGATTATTGGGCATTAATTTTTATTGCATCAACACTTTTGATAATTATACCATCCATGAATGATATCAAGGGAAGATATGATGTTTTTTATGCACTTATATTGTTCATGACATTAAGCATGCTAATAGCAGCATTTACATACAACCTCATTGTACTTTTTGTGTCATTTGAGGGTGTTAGTGTAATAACATATGTTCTGGTGGCATTTAATAGAACAAGAAGAAATCTAGAAGGGTCTTTGAAATATTTTATTATAAGTACACTTGGCACATCATTTAACATTCTTGGGATATCATTCTTTTATCTATCAACAAAAACATTCGATCTATTTTCTGTGAATAAAATATTTTTCAACAAGGCTTTGCTGCTTGCTCTTGTTTTTATTATAATCGGGTTTGGCTTTAAACTTGCAATATTTCCAATGCAACAATGGGCCATTGATACCTACGATGGGGCACCCAATTCAATTTCAGCGTTTTTATCAACGGGAGGAAAAGTACTTGCATACATGATTTTATTGAAAATACTCTATTTAGGATTTGTTCATGACTATAATTACGTATTTTATTTCTTTGCAATACTTGGAATATTAACCATGACCTATGGCAATCTTTCAGCTTTATCACAGAACAACTTAAAAAGAATATTTGCATATTCAAGCGTTGCACAGGCGGGATACATGGTTCTGGTATTTGCACTGATAGGTTTTTCATATTTCCCGGCCAACGTTATACCGAGATCAACATTTATCAGGTTTGGGATAGCTTCTGCCATGTTCTATGCAGTTGTATATATATTCATGCAAGGCGGAGCCTATATCGCTATGAATTTAATTAAAAAAGACAAAATAATGATAGAGGACCTGGATGGCCTTTCAAGGAAGTCAAGACTCTCTGCGCTTTCTTTATGGATATTTATGCTCTCCCTTACGGGCATACCATTAACAGGAGGATTTCTGGCAAAATATTTCCTTTTCTTCTCCCTTATAGTTGGTGGTCTTTGGTGGTTGGCAATTATAGCAATATTAAATAGTGTTATATCAGTATTCTATTATTTCAGGATAATATTGAATTCTTATGTGTCCGAAGCTTCAGAAAGTGATAATGAATTCAATTTGGCTCCTTCGGTTAGGTATCCTTTATATGTAACAGCACTTATAACAATAGCTCTTGGGGTTTCATTCTTTATATATACATATTTGATTGGATTAGCAACAATTTGAGGTGATTAAATGGATATAAATGATGTAGTTGAAATATTTAAAAGTGCGATAATTCAAGGTGATTTAAATGATGCATATAATATCCTTGAAAGAAATTTAAATATATATACAAGAAAAAAATGGAAACGCAGATCGGAAATGGTAAGTATGTTATTAAAAACAATAAAAAATGAAATAACAACAGATGAACTGGAGAATTATTTAAAAAATATGAAGCACAGTTTCCTTAAAAATATTGAAAATTATGATGAATATATGAATTCACTGATGGAATCTGTAATATATGCTAAAAATCGTTATAACATTAAATACCCAGAATTTAATTCAAAGAGGTGCAATGACATATGAATTACCTTGATTGTTTTAAGGATATGCATGATGAATTAAGCGCAGCAGAATGCATACATTGCCTTCAAAAATTTGGTGAAACAATATTATATGATGATGATAAGAAGAGATTGGTTATGTGGCGTGAAATATATGATAAAGAACCTGAAGAATATATGAAGAAATTAACGGAAATTTTTAAAATAGATTCACGAGAAAAATATGAAGAAATAGATAAAGAATATAATTTAACCATGTATTGACTTTAAAGGCCATATTATACTTAATGTGACCCCTCCCCCGATTGAATTCTTAGGTTTCCTGCTTACTGTGTTAAATTTGAGTATTCTATAATAAGTTTATTTTTAATTTTTTTATTTTCATCGATTAATCTTGTAAATACATAAAATTATTAAATATAAAAATATGCATATATGTGAATGATATTGATATTATAATTAAGAAAATTAAGGAAACCGGGAAAAATAAGGTTAAATTTATAATACTATACGGATCATTTTCAAACAATACATTTCACAATGGTTCAGATATAGATTTATGCGTTTATTATGATTGATAAAATTAATGAAAGGCAAAAATTTAGATTAAAAATTTTATCTGAAGTTAATGATATATATGACATATACATATTCCAGGATCTACCATTATATATAAGATTTGATATTTTAAAAGGAAAAATATTATATTTTGATGATAAAATATTTCTTGACAATACAGCAAAAAATACAATTGATGAATTTAATTATTATAGAAGAGGATATTATGATTATTTGGGAATAGAGAGGATTTCATGAGAATAAGTATAATAAAAAATAAGATAAATGAAATCCAAAACAGTTTAGATATTATAAATAATATGAAGCTTCATCCAGAAAACGCTTTAAATAAATGACTTGTTTATATGTGTGAAATATGAATATTCAAAGATAGGGTGATATCAATTGGCAGCATCTTCACAGCGTTTCAAAAATAGTTGGAGATCAGCTACCCGCGTGAAAGTGTGAAGAACCATTTTTTATTAAAATGGGATTAATGAGATCATAACACACTCAATATATTATATAATCCCCTTTTATCACCGGGCGTGGATAACAAAACTGACTTTATCCCATATTTCTCAAGCTCATCGCAATATTCTCTTAAATTTTCAAAATCCACATATGGCTGTTTTATCGCCTTTATTGTTTTATAATTTTTTTGGGTTTTTATAATAATATACGGAATTATATTATATTCATTAAATGTGGATAATCTCTTTACATTATCTATATTCAATCCAAAATAAAAATCAGCATTTGATTTTAATCTTTTATAAATCATCAAATCGCTTTTTGAAAAACTCAATATTAAACCTGTTTTAATATCATTATCCTTTGATATCTTTAGAGCTTTCTCAGAAGTTAAATCATTTATTTCATTACCATATTTTGGTTTATCACCCATTGTAAATACTATTGAGGAATTGATATATTTTGCTCCTTTTATGACTGACCTTATATTTATTTCTTCAACACTGTTCAGTGTTTGATTTATTATTATTTCCTTATTCTCATACCTTTTTCTTAAAACATATCCAATTAATAATGGTGGTGTTTTAGGATAGCCTAAAGGATTATCTGGTATATCAAATCCATCGTAATCTTCAAGATTCTGTATTTCTTCATTGATATTTCTTTCCTTTGTAAATGGATATATCTCTGCATATAATTTCATTAGATGTATTATACCACTATTAATATAGATTTTTTGTTTATATTTTAATAAATTATAATTTATAATCTAATATTATTAACAGTAATATATTTTTGATTAACAGATCTAAAACATATTTTTTTTATTCAGGATAAACAATTGTGAAGCACATATTTTAACGGATTTTGTATGTACACATCATTTAAGAATTGATAAAATTGTAAGGTTTTAGATAAGGTCAATAGAAGGCGTCCTTTGAAATCATACAAATATATATAACTTATAAATACATTTTAAAAAAATGGAAAAAACAGATAAAAGCTTTGGAATCATTCTATACAAAATAGAAAAAAATATAACAAAATATTTGTTCTTAAAGCGTTCGGGTGGATGGTTGGATTTTCCAAAAGGACATATGGAAGATAAGGAAACTGAAATTCAAGCTGCTTTAAGGGAAACACGGGAAGAAACAGGAGTAGAATTAAATATCAACGATCTGGATAAGAAATACAGATATAACCTCGATTATGTTTTTATATTCAATGGAATGAAAATTTTTAAAAGAGTAAAAATGTTTCTTGCAAGAATTAATTCAGAAACTGAAATAAAGGTTTCGTGGGAACATACTGGATATGTGTGGCTGGACTACGAAAGCGCATATGATAAACTTAAATTTCAGAATCAAAAAGACATGTTGAAAAACGTAAATATATATCTAAAAACCATAGTTAAATAATCAGTATTTAAAAATATCCCTTTTTTTGAATATTTTCATTTGCTTAATTTTGATTATATATATTATTAAAATATAGAGCTATGTATAATTACAATAATAAGCCATTGCTTATATTTTATGAAACCACAAAGGCATGCGATCTGGCCTGTAAACATTGCAGGGCCTCTGCTATTAAAGATGGTTTGCCTGATGAAATGCCAATTAAGGAAAGCATAAATTTTGTTAAATCAATAAAGAATTTTGGGAAACCATATCCAATCCTGATACTTACTGGTGGCGATGTCATGAAAAAAGATGGTATTGAGGATATATTAAGAACTGCCAGAGAAAACAACATACCTGTTTCAGCAAGTCCTGCCGTAACGGATTTATTAAATGATGACGCCATTGATTTGTTGAAAAGGCATAATGTACTTTCCATATCATTAAGCCTTGATGGAATGAAAGAAAACCATAACTGGTTGAGGGGATATGACTGGGTATATGATAAAACCATCAATACCATTGACCTTGCAAAAAAACATAATATGCCTGTACAGATCAACACAGTTGTTTTGAAAAAAAATATCATGGATTTACCTGACATACTTAAATTGATTCTCTCAAAAAAAATCAAAATATGGGAGGTTTTCTTTTTAATAAAAACTGGGAGATCCATAGATTTTGAGGATTTGACACCCCTAGAATATGAAGATGTTAATCACTGGCTGTATTATGCAACTTCCTATAACGTAATTATAAGAACCGTTGAATCTCCAATATTCAGAAGAATAGCTGCGGAAAAGGAAACTTATCACGGTACCTCACTGTATAAAAACCTAATTAAAAAAACTCATGAGCTACTAGGTAAACCCGATGGGAAACCATACGCCCATGTGGAGAAAACTCGTGACGGAAGAGGTATAATTTTTATTTCACATAATGGAGATGTTACTCCCAGTGGTTTCTTACCAACAGTGCTGGGCAATGTCAAAAGAGAATCCATTGTAAACATATACCAGAACAACGATATTTTACAGAGGTTAAGAGATTCCAGCAATTTTGATGGATTATGCGGTTCCTGTGGATATAATGATATTTGCGGCGGTTCACGTGCTAGAGCCTATGCAACATTCAAGGATATTTTTGAATATGATCCGTCTTGTATTAATACCTATAATTTATAATATTTATTTTATACAATAAGTTTAAGGTAAAAACCTGCGATTGTGACAATTATCCCTATGGTAATCATTACCGCAATCCAGAAAGATGACCTCCCAGAAGTCGTTTTACTTATAAATAAACCAAGAATGCCAAGCGATACATATGAAAACACCAGAGGTATTATTATATTATTCCTAATAACCAATGAAGACAGTAAAGGTATAAGTGCCCCAAAAAAACCACATATTGCTGCTATAATAGAACCAGAAAGTGATTCGAGAAATATTTCATTGCCGAGTTTACCTTTAAGTAAATAGTTTGTAGATTTTAAATTTAGTTGCTTTGCAGTTCTGTGTAATTCTTCATTCAATCCGGCATATTGAGCAATAAAATAGCTAAAGGTTCCGGCAAATGCCGAACCAAATGATATTTTAATTGAAATAAATAGATCAATACCACCACCATTCAATATTCCTCCTGCTGCCAGAATTAGAGCCGTAATAATTCCATCAGATAATCCTATGCTCGTTGGAAATAAAAATTTTATTTTCATTTTATTATGTGTTTTCCTGTTATAACTTCATCGATGGAATGAATAGCACAGCCCATTTCTTCAATGGTTTTAATCAGATAATTGTAATTTATATTTATCCCTTCAACGACAATGCTTGTACCCATGGTCTCCATATCCATTTCCGTAACAGTGATTTTTACCGCCTCTACGCCAGGTACTTCTTCAATTGAGCCAGCCAATTCAGTCAATGTAGGTCGATTAAGACCCTTATCAACATCCAGTAAAATTCTTCTTAAATTCATATCTTATTCTAACTCCCATTAAGGTTATTTATTTTTATTATTTATAATATTAATCACACATATTAAAATTTTATGAAATTTTTAGACTTAGAAGCAATATACACATTTTAAACAGATACATAAACTAATAAATATTTTAATGATATACATTAAAAAATGGTGAACACTGCAGATTATGTTAATGAATTTTTAACGACCAATACCGATATAAAAAAGTTCCTTAAAATGAGAATAATTAACCAATCAGCTCTTGCAAGAGTAATTATGAAGGAGTTTTCAATTAACAATTTTGATGCCGTTCTAGCGGCGGTAAAAAGATTCAGTTATAATGATCAAGAAAAAGATTTAAAAATTGAGATATTGAAAAAATCAAATCTTGAAATGGCCATAGGTTTATCAATTATCGTTATAAAAAGATCCTATTCCAATTTAAAGGTCATTACAAACATTATTATAAACAAAAAAAAATTAAATTCGTTAAAAATTATAGATACTGGTGAAGGATTTGGGATACTGGTTGAGGATGTTCTTGTTCCTGAAATCAAACGCTATATTCCTAATGACCAGATTCTGAAAATAAACAGTAATCTAGGTGAACTTACAATAATAAGTAATGAGATAATAGAAAGAACTGTTGGATTTGTCAATTATGTAACGTCCCTTTTATCAGAAATGAATATCCTGCATATAATATCATTCTATACTGATACCATAATTATACTGGAGAAGTATGATCTTACAAGGGCATTTAAGATTATTTCCTCAAAAATGGGTAAATGAAAGGTTTTGGATTAAATGTCCCTATCGCATATAATTTTATAGTACATAGATATAAAGAAATATGCACCCTTATGATAAAATAAACACTTTTAGAGAGAGATTCATTCCACTCGATAAGGTGTTCAGTGCGGTGGATATAAAGGATGATGATATTATTCTGGATATAGGAGCTGGAACTGGCTTTTATGCCAATACATTTTCAACCTATTTGAAAAATGGCATTTCGTATGCCGTTGAAATAAATAAGGATGCCATTCAAAATATTAAGGGAAATGTTTATAACAATAAAAATTTGAAAATAATTGAAGAAAATGTCTGCAAATTAAATATAAATGGGTTCAACAAGGTATTCTTTTCTAACGTATTTCACGATATCGAATGCAAGGAATATCTATTTAATTTGATGGAAAAAAATTCAATGAGGCCATTGAAGGTCATATTAATAGAATTTAACGATAAATCTCCAATAGGTCCGCCGTTTGAAAAAAGAATAATGCATGAAAAATTGAAAAAAATATTCGAAGATAAAGGATATACATTTGAAAGTCATCAGGAACTTGAATACAATTACATTGATGTTTATTCTCTTGAATAAAAATATAAATAAAATGAATGCATTTAAACATGATAAGATGAGTGAAGATAACAACGGAAATAGAAATTCAATTAAACCTCTACCCTCAAAGGACATTATAAATGGTAATTCAAGAAAAAAAATAAATTTCGGAAAATCCCGGATAAGGGGTGAAAAAGGAATGGTTATTGAGCCAGTAAATAATATTAACATACCTATATTTGGAAAAGGATACGATAAATCCATAATAAAAAAGAAAACCATTGATAAAAAGGACACATATTATTTTGGCATAAAAAAATGATTTTTGTATATATATTTTCTACATAAAAAAAATATAATGAATAGTTATAACCTGATGATAACAATGGTAATGTGTATAATGTATAATTTGAAGTTGAAGGATATTCATCCATCCACAATTTGTGTATTACTCTCCAAATTTGAGGATTCATTTAATGCCCTTCTGGATGTAATTACATCGCCACTCCCAGAAGAAAGCCTCGAGGAATTTATTGAAAACTATGCCAGAACCGATGAAATAATGCCTGAAGATAAAACAGTGGGATTCATAATAATAAATAAAAGTAAAAAAGTTATATCTCTGTCATTTACCCAGAATTTAGGAATATCAAAAACAAACGTGAATAAAATTGTTGAAAAATACAATAAAATTGGTTTTAAAACAGAGGTAGAATTTCCAAAAACTCCCTATTAAAAATACATATAAAATTAATAATGGGGTTAAACTTTTATTTTCCCATCAAATCTTTTTCTCTTAGCAGTTTAATAAATGCGCGCATCCATTCGGGATGATCCGGCCATGCCCTCGCCGACACAAGATTTTTATCAATAACAGCAGCACTATCAATAAATTCTCCACCGGCAATAACAATATCAGGTTTCAGAGCAGGATAAGCCGCCGTTTTTCTTCCCCTAAGTACTCCGGCAGCTGCAAGCCCAAGTGGTGCATGACATAATTCAGCTACGGGCACATCATGTTTAAAGAAGTATTTCACGATTCTGATAAAATCCGGATCATTTCTTATATATTCCGGTGCTCTGCCTCCTGGTATGATTAAAGCATCATATTTTGACGGATCAACATCCTTAAATGCAACATCTGCCTGAATTTTATATCCTAACTTTTCCGTATACGTGTCAAAGCCATCTTCAAAATCATGTACAACAAGCTGTATCTTTTTCCTTTCAGGTGCAGCAATATCTACATTAAAGCCCTCCTCCTTCATTCTTTGTAAAGGATACATCACCTCAAGCGATTCCCCTGCATCCCCAGTTAAAATCAAAACTTTTGCCATATTAATCATATAATATACAGCTTTCCCGTATATAAATATTATTTCTAATGATTTTAACATAATGAGGTGGAAATCCCATACCATTTATGTGGGGATGAAATCGAACCTTTTTATATCACGGGAGAACATGATTCCTGTCCACTGGTAGATATAATAAAAGAAGGCCGGATCACACATAGCTCCATGTATGCCTGTGGGGAACGCCGGTAACCGTCTAAGCGGGAAGCTCACCAATTCATTCGTGGGGGGAGTTCACAGTGTCAGCGTCCAAGGTTTTAATTATTTTTAAATATATATCATTATTTCCAATACTTCCTCCTTTTAATATTACTATTTTATTATTTAGTATTCCACCATGTATCACGCCTATTGAAACCAATGGCATTATAGATTCCTTATTTTCTATTGAAATAAATCCTGAAGAATTCAAGAAGAAATACGCAGTATACCCACCACTTAATATAAGCACATCATATTTTTTCAGTTTATCAATAAATTCTGGGGAGATGAGACTTTTCCTACTATTTTCTGGAAAATAAAACAGATCTATATTACCAATTTCATCACTCCTATTTTTTATTTTTATATTATTTAATAACAAGAATTTTATTTGCTGTAATGTTTCTTTTCTTCTCGTTCCAATTATTATTCCACATTTTATTATATAAATCACCATTATTTATTAAATTTTAAATCTTCAAAGTATAATTTTATAAGAATTCCGGAATCAACCGGTATATAATTTTCAGAAATACATTTTAATGTAATTTTTTTTAAATCATTATAATTCCTTGAGTCCATAATTTTTATTTCATTTACACTATTTTCTGGAATTAATTTTTTTATATTTAATTTATTATTTTCCATTATTGTGAATCCATCTTTAGTAAATCTGTTGTATTCTGGTATAGTATCAGTAATAATAATTTTTTTATATTTACTTAAAATGGTTAAATATTCTTTTATATTTCCTTTCAAGGTACTATCCATCCTGAATGTGAAGGTTACGTCCGTAAACATTTTAATTAATTTATCAAACAATTTTCCGGAATAGCCCGGTTCCGATACCCTTGTTTCCATATCTATTGAAACAAAACCATAATCTTTTAAATTGATTTTATTTATATTATGGAATGGGATAGTTACAGATCCTTTGCCAATGAGAGACGCAACACCAGAAGCCCCAGTAAGATCATCTGAAAATACCACAAATCTCATGGTGTTAAATTTTTTTTATATATATAATATATTGCATGCTATAAATTTCATTCATAAATAATGTTTAAATGAATAAATTCTTTAATATATAATTATATATCATCCATGCACAATTACAATGAAATATTTCTTAAATTTACAAGGCGTGAATGGTCAAAATTACGGGATCATATGCCACTAAATGTTAACGAATCAGATTTGACATATTTAATGGGACTCAATGAACCTATATCACTAAAAGAGATCAGCGATATCTATTTACCAATATCAAGATTAATAAATCTTCATTATAATTCAAACAGAAATCTTCATGCATACAGAGATAATTTCCTAGGTCAAAAATCAATTAAGGTTCCATACATTCTTGGCATTGCGGGAAGTGTATCATCCGGAAAAAGCACGACAGCAAGAGTATTGAAAACATTGCTTGAAAGGTCGAGTGAGAAATACAGTGTTGTAATTGTAACAACCGATAATTTTCTTTATCCAAACAAAATTTTGCGCTTACGAAATATAATGAATAAGAAGGGCTTTCCTGAGAGCTATAATATAAAAACTCTGATTAAGTTTCTGATAGGCTTGAAATCCGGAATTAAATCTCTGAAAATTCCAGTTTATTCCCATCTTGAATACAATATTTTATCAGGAAAGTATCAGGAAATAAAAGATCCAGACATTGTTATTCTGGAAGGTTTAAATATATTGCAAAAACAACAGAATGGAACAATGCATATATCTAATTTTCTGGATTTCTCAATATACATTGATGCCTCACTGAATTCATTAAGAGATTGGTTTGTACAGAGATTTTTGTTATTAAAAAGAACTGCATTTATAAACAAAAATTCCTATTTTAATAATTATGCCCGTATCAGTGACGAAGAGGCAATTTTAAAAGCCAGTAGCATATGGAAGGATATTAACGAAAAAAATCTTATAAATAATATACTCCCAACAAAGGGAAGAGCCGATATTATTCTGGAAAAAACAAACGATCATTCTGTTAAAAGTATTATGATGAGAAAATTATAAAGACATTTTCTATTAACCTAAAAAAAGACGATTTTTTACTCAGAGTAAACAATTGTGAAGCATATATTTTAACGGTGTTTTGTATGCACACACCATTTTATGATTAGATAAATTTGTGGTGGTTTTTAGACAATGCCTAATGATGTTATGCAATTATTTTTCTATTGAATATGTCATATACGTTGTCTGATTCTATTACCACATCTGCATATCTTTTAATATCATTACTATCAGGGTTAAAAGCTATAAATTTCCCCGACGAAGATTTCATTGACAAATCCATAATTGAGCTTCCGATTGATATTACATTATTCTTTTTATAACCCAGCCTCATCCTCATTTTATTCAACATCAAGCCTTTTTTTAATGGATCAACATTTTGTATAAATTTTATTCTTCCACCTATTGATTTTATTTCATTTCCAACATATCCATCAAAGCGATACTGTTTTGATAATAATTCTGCATATTGTTTTACACCCGTTGTAATGATTATGGCTTTTATTCCATTTTCATGCAATAAACTAACTGTATCATCTATTCCTTCATGTACTTCTTCATAATTAAATGAATTTATAATAATGTCATTTAATTCAAAATTATCCATGTTTATATTTATTTTATTGTTTAAATTGCTGTATAGATAATTAAAATTATAATTGATATTGAAATATGGATTTCTTGAGAGTGCGTTCATTACACTATTCCACGAATTTCTATTTTTTATTAATGTGCTATCCATATTAAATGCTACCATAGTAATCATATATACACCTCCTTCCCTTTTTAACTATTTTTATCAATAAATAGAATAAAAACTTTCCTATATATAAATTCATTTTTCTATATAGTTATGTATGAATTTAGATTTCATACATTTTCAAATATTGTCATTTTTTAGTTGACTGTTAAAGGAATCCTAACATGAAATTGTTTTCGAAGCTTTGCATTAATCAAAAAAGAACTCTAAATACAATGAAAAAAATCAACTAAAACTTGGTAATTCCTGTTTTCAATAAAACTTATATATAACAAATTACTATTATTTTTTATGTACCCAGACAAATTTCAATATTTTACACCTGGAGATATAGCTAGCCTTGAAGAGCTTTTGGATAAATACAGGGACGATTCAAAAATTCTGGCTGGAGGTCAAAGCATAATTCCATTATTAAAGATGAGATTTACCTCCATACCGAATATTATAGATATTTCAAATATTAAGGGACTAAACTTTATAGAATTAAACGATGACCTTGAAATAGGCCCAATGGCTAGAACTGCCGAAGTTGCAGCAAGTAATATTGTTGCCATGAATTGTCCACTTTTATTTGATGCAGCTGGCAAAGTGGCTGATCCACAGGTTAGAAATATGGGAACCGTTGGAGGTGATATATGTGAGGCTGATCCAAGAAATGATATGCCCGCAGTGATGCTTGCATTGAATGCCGATTTTGAAATTACAAATTCCAGCGGTAAAAGAACAGTAAATTCAACAGAATTTTTCAAGGATGCATACACCACTGCACTGGATTCAAATGATATACTTACAAAAATAAGCATAAAAAATATTGGATACCATGGCAAATATTTTAAATTTACAACGATGGCCAGTGATTTTGCATTGTTTGCAGTTGCAATAAACATGAAATTGAATTCTGATGAAACTGTAAAGGACATAGGCATAGGTCTTACTAATGTGTCATCAACCGCGGTTAAGGCAAATGAAGTTGAAGCCTATCTTAAAGGTAAAAAAATAGATGAAAAAATATCAGAAGAGGCATTCAGTAAACTTTTAAATATGATTGAACTGGATGACGATTATAATGGTACAAAGGAAGAAAAGCAGAAGATTCTGAAGAAAATCTTTGTAAACGGTTTAAAAGAAGTATATGGTGATTCAAAATGATGGTAAATATTAGGGTAAATGGGAAACAATATAAGAAGGATATTGAGCCAAGACTACTACTCGTAAATTTTCTCAGGGATGAACTGAATCTTACAGGAACACATATAGGATGTGACACATCAAACTGTGGTGCATGTACAGTCTTGATGGATGGAAAATCGGTAAAATCATGTACCGTTCTTGCAATGCAGGCAAATAATCATGAAATTACAACCATAGAGCATGAGGACCCTGAACTGAATGCAATAAAAGATGCCTATGTTGAAGAGCAGGGACTTCAGTGTGGTTTTTGCACTCCAGGCATGATTATGGAAACATTCTATCTTTTAAAGGATGCAGGGAATAAGGATGTGGATGATGATTATATAAAAAAGAAACTCAGTGGAAATCTTTGCAGATGTACAGGTTATAGAAGCATAATAGATTCAATAAAAAAAGCGAATGAAAAAATAAGGGAAAAGGAGGAGATTCATGTATCTAGATAGATTTGTAAATGGCAAGGGTCAATATATAGATGATTTGAAGTTTCCCGGAATGCTTTACATGTCTGTTGTGAGAAGTCCATATGCCCATGCTAAAATTAAAAAAATTAATGGTGGGCTTAACGCCTCCGAAGTAAAGGGTTTTTACAATATGAAGGATAATGATAATGCCGAGCCAATATTTGCTATTAATGAGGTCAGGTATGTTGGCCAGCCGGTAGCAGCGGTTTTCTCGGAAAATAGATATGAAAGTGAAGATCTTATCAGCAGTGTTGAGGTTGATTACGAACCTCTTAACGATGCCGTGACAAGCATAGAAATGGCATTAAAAAGCAAACCTATATTTGGATTAAAAAATAATATACTTTCAACGGACGAAACAGGTAAAACATTTGATGAGGGAGATGTGGAACATGATGTTAAGGTAACAGATTCTATAGATATTGGAAGGGTACTGGCAAATCCAATGGAAACAAGGGGAATAATAGCGGATTATAGAAACGGCATTTTACACATATATGTTTCATCCCAGTCCATACATAGATTAAAAAACTATTTTGTAAAATCATTAAAGCAATTTGGCATTTCAGAAAACAACATAGTCGTGCATCACGTAGATACTGGAGGTGCATTTGGCCTTAAGGCTGCTATGTATCCTGAATATATTGCTGCATGCTATGCCTCCATTAGGTATAAAAAACCAGTAAAATGGATAGAAACAAGGACGGAACATATAAATTCAGCCCACGGCGGAAGAGGTATAAGGGCAGATATAACATTATACGCAAAAAAAGATGGAAAAATAACAGGATTAAAAGGAGATGTTTACATAGATAATGGTGCATATTATGTTGACACGGCATCAGATGATTTGGGAAATGTTATACACCTTATGACAGGCCCATATAAAATTGAAAAGGCACATCTATATGGTCATTATGTTTTGACCAACAAATCATTGAATGGCTGGTATCGTGGAGCTGGAAAACCAGAAGCAGGAATAGTAATGGAAAGAATGGTAGACCTTCTTGCGGATAAGCTTAATATGGACATGGCAGAAATAAGAATGAAAAATGTAATAGACGCACCATTCAAATCTCCACTTGGACTAGAATTCAAAACACCTGCAAAAACACTATTTGAAAATGCCTTGAAATATTTTGACTATGAAAAAAAGGTAAAGGAAAAAAATGTTGGTATAGCTCTTTTTATGCTCGATCAGGACGCTGCACCTGGTGAAACATGCAGACTTATTGTAAAGAATGGAATCATTCACGTTTACTTTGGTGGTGATGTTCATGGGCAGGGCCACGAACTGTTTGCAAGAAGTATTTTAAAGGAGGCGCTTGCCGTAGATGAAAACAACGTAACTCTTGAGCTTCCGGACACTGAAATCCTTAAAGAAGGTGTTGGCACTTGGGGATCACGATCTGCCATAATTCATGGTTCTGTTCTTTTAAAAACAGCTGAATTGCTCAAGAATGATGTGATTAAGAAATTTGGTAAATATGACAAGGACCTCCTGTTGAATAATGAATTTGATGAATACTATTACTATAAGGTGGATTATAATGAATACACCCCTAATTTCAATATGGTTATCTCAGATCCATATGTTCCCGGCTCGATTAAAATATATTCATACTATGACATGGGAAAGATATTAAATGAAAAAAATATAATGGGGCAGATAGAAGGTGGAGCTATCCAGGCCATAAGCGAGGTTTTATGTGAAACAATAAGATATTCCGATGATGGTAATGGCCAGGTATTAACCACAAATATAGCGGATGCCGGAGTTCTCACGGCTGATAAAATGCCAGAATTCCATACGAAGCTTGTTGAGACCCCTTCTGAATTCATAGATAAGGCAAAGGGAGTTGCAGAATCACCATCCACAGGAATACCAATTGCACTTGCAAGATCCATAGAAGTCCAGTTAAATACAAGAATCAATAAATTCCCAATAGATAAACCCGAACTTTTCAATGGAGTTCTTTAAATTTTTTATTTAAATATTTTATAATTTAAATATATTATTATAAATATATTGTTATATTGCTGTAAGTTGCTTTTTTATGGTTTAATATCCTCATTATTGGTTAGTTATGCAACAACAAAAGTATATCGTTCACTACCTGTGCGGCCGTTTCAAGCGGGCCATCATGTTTTTCAAATATCATAATATCATCGTTATTATCTGTTTTTTCTAGATAGCCCATGGATAGCGGATCAAGGCATGCCAGCGAATCCTTTAAATCAATTTCAAACAACCTGGATTCTATTCTATCAGGATTTACAACGTGGGATAATACTCTGTAAATTTTTCCTGATTGTTTCATAAGTTCAATGTTCTCAAGGTTTTCTATACCATCATATTCCACGTCCTTCAATGTTAGATCCTTATCAAGAAGTGAATTTGCTATTATCACGGTTTTTCTCGCCCCATCAAGGCCCTGTGTGTCATCATGGTAATCGGTCTCTGCTATTCCCATATTCTGGGCTGTTTTAATTGCATCCTCAAATTCCAGCCCGCCTATAACCTGATTAAGCACATAATTTATTGTAGAACTGACCTGTCCTTTAAATTCAATCAGTTTTGATGATCTTAAACTATTCTTATTTAAATTGAAAAGTGGCACTCCTCCACCAACCGATGCCTCATACAATATTATTTTTTTATTTTTTCTGGCAGATTCCATAATCTCTTTCCAATGCAGTGCGAGGGGGGCTTTATTTGCTGTTACAATATTTTTTCCCATTTCGAATGCCCTTATATAACTATTCTTCCCGGTAACTCCATCTTTTGTCGCGGGTGACATATCCACTATTACATCAGAATCAAGATCAAAAATTTCATCAAATTTTATCGATGTTTCAAGTTCGTCCATTTCATTTTTGCTTTTATACATTAAAACATCATTTAAATTCAGGCCATTTTTATTGAAAACTGTATTTTTAGAATCAGAAACACTTATAACCTCAAGTTCTTCTCCAAACTTGGACAAAAAATAATTTTTATTCTCATTTAATATTCCAATAACTGCCTTCCCAATATGCCCTGCACCAATAAGAGAAATTCTCATTGTAGCTAATGTAATTTAATTTTATAAATATTTCTGGTGGGTTTTCTATATAATATAAATAATGTAAATTCGTAGTTATGCCATAGCAAGGAGCTTCATTGAAATGAAACCTCCATGGGTTAACATGAGAACGAACCTTCTTTATATATTTTCAATATAAACAAAATAAAAATATTAGAGGTTAAAGCATTGAGGCTGCCACAACCTTATCATTTTCATCAATATTTATCAATTTCACGCCGGATGTAACCCTTGAAGCTATTCTAATACCATCAACTTCTATTCTTATTGTCTTATTGAGTCTGGTTATTATCAGAACCTCATCTCCTTTTTTTACTGGAATTGCAGTTACTATTGAACCCGTTTTGTCAGTTTCTTTGAAGAATAAATTGCCTGTGGATCCTCTATGATGAATTGAAAATTCAGACACTCTGGTTCTTTTACCTATTCCATTTTCAGTAATATTCATAATTGTATCATCATCATTAACCAAAAAAGCATTTATTACCTCGGCGCCGTTTAGCTTCATTGATTTTACACCTCTTGAAGTCCTTCCAGTTGGTGAAACCTCGCTGCTTAAAAATACTGCGGCCTTATTATTTGAAGCCACAATAAATATTTTTGATGGCTTTTCAAGATCGGATACGGAAACAACTTCATCATTTTCATCCAGCTTGATAATTTTTAAACCGGACAACCTCATATTTAGAACATCTTTAACTGGTGTTTTCTTGATAAAGCCATTTTTGGTTACAATGATAAGATTTGATTTAATGTTTTCAGGGGACTTCATGACCTGCTTTATTTTTTCATTGTCGACAAGTTTTAAAAATGTACTCCCCGTGCTTCCCAAGGCCATTCTTGATTTTTTTTCAATTGTATATGCCTTCGTGCTCAATACCCTGCCGGTATTGGTAAAGAAATATATGCGATCATGGGACATGCATGCCAATATGCTTTTAACGCTATCCTCCTTTCGTGTTGCCGTGATAATTCCTTTCCCTCCACGTTTTTGTACATTGTATTCCTCGGATGAAACTCTTTTTATGAGGCCATTCTCACTTAAAATAATAATTGATTCTTCATTTGGTATCAGGTCCTCATCATTCCTTTCATACAAGCCCCTCTCCAATATTTTTGTTCTTCTCTCATCGCCGAATGACTTTTTTATATCAAGCATTTCAGTTTTCAAAACATCCCTTCTTTTATTTTCATTATTTATTATTTCATTGAGTTTTATGATATTCTCTTTTATTGATTTCAGCTCATCTTCTATTTTTATGATTTCCAATCCAGTGAGCCTCTGAAGTCTCATTTCTAGTATTGCGGTTGCCTGTTTTTCAGATAAATTAATTTTATTCATCAATGAGATTCGGGCATTTTCCACAGTATCCGATGATTTGATTATACTTATTACAAGGTCTATATTTTTCAGTGCAATGCTCAGTCCATTGAGTATGTGCTCCCTTTCCATCAATTTATTAACATCAAAAATAGAACGTTTTTTAATAATATTAAGTCTGAAATCAATAAATCCCTTGATCATTTCCACAAGATTCATGGTTTTGGGTTGATTATCAACCAACACAAGATTATTTACGCTTATGGAAGTTTCAAGTGAAGTATGTTCCAACAGCTGGTTTACTGTGAGGCTTTTATTTTCATCGTCCTTGACCTTTATCACTATCCTGATTCCATGGCGATCGCTTTCATCTTTTATATCCGTTATATTTGAAAGAACTTCATTTTTCACCTGTTCAGCAACATTCTGGATGTAAAGTGCTTTGTTAACTCCATAAGGCAGACTTTTTATGATTATTTTCTTCTTTTCTTCCGTAATCTCTCCCTGACATATGACCTTGCCCCTGCCTGTTCTATATATATCTAGCATTTCACTTCCTTTATATATGATTCCTCCACCTGGAAAATCCGGACCTTTAACGAAATTCAGCAGATCATTTGTTTCCACATTTTCATGGTCAATTGCGAAAATTGTTGCATCGAGAACCTCATTGAGATTATGTGGTACCATATTGGTTGCCATTCCAACCGCTATTCCTGAGGTACCATTGATTAACAATTGCGGTATCTTTGATGGGAAGTATATAGGTTCTTTGAGAGATCCATCAAAATTTGGCATGAATTCAACTGTATTTTTTTCAATGTCCTGGATCATGTGTTCGGACAATTTTTGCATTCTCGCTTCAGTATATCTCATAGCAGCAGGGGAATCACCATCAATAGACCCGAAATTTCCCTGACCATCAATCAGTAAATAGCGTAATGAAAAGTTCTGTGCCATTCTTGCCATGGCATCATATATAGCGACATCGCCATGTGGATGATATTTACCCATTGTTTCCCCAACAATACGGGCGGATTTTTTATACGGTTTATCATGTGTTATCCCAAGTTCATACATTGAATACAGTATTCTTCTCTGAACAGGTTTCAAGCCATCTCTAAAATCTGGTATAGCTCTGCTAACAATTACACTCATAGCATAATCTATGTACGATGTTTTAATTTCTTCTTCAATAGGTTTCATAAGCATTTTTAATCACCTTATATATCAAGATTTTTAACGTATTTTGCATTTTCTTCTATGAATTTTCTTCTAGGTTCAACCTTTTCGCCCATCAAAATGTTGAAAAGTTGATCTGCATAATAGGCATCTTCTATGGAAACCTGAACAAGTTTCCTTGATTCAGGATTCATGGTGGTTTCCCATAACTGTTCTGGATTCATCTCTCCAAGACCTTTAAATCTCTGTATAATAACATTATTGCCAAGTTTTTTAACAAGGTCATCTTTTTCATTTTCAAAGAATACATAATGTATATCATTGCCCTTCTGAATTCTGAATAATGGAGGCTGTGCAAAATAAACATGACCATCATCTATCAGAGGTTTCATGTATCTATAGAAAAATGTTAAAAGCAGAGTTCTTATATGTGCACCATCAACATCAGCATCGGTCATTATAATTATTTTATCATATCTCAAATTTTTTATTTCAAATTTATCCTTTATGTTAGTTCCTATAGCCGTTATTAAATTTTTTATTTCCTCATTTTCAAGAGCCTTATTGTCATTGGATTTTTCAACGTTCAAAATTTTTCCTCTCAATGGTAGAATAGCCTGAAATTCTCTGTTACGTGCCTGTTTTGCCGAACCCCCTGCAGAATCACCCTCAACAATATATATTTCAGTTATTTTTGAATTATCAGATGAGCAATCAGCCAATTTACCTGGCAGGCTTCCACTTTCAAGAGCCGTTTTTCTTCTTATTAAATCCTTTGCTTTTCTTGAGGCTTCCCTTGCAGCAGATGCAGCAAGAACTCTTTTAATTATGCCCTCCGCCACTGGAGGAAATGACTCAAAATAATCTTTCAAATATTTTTCAGTTATTGATGATACAACACTTTTGACTGCACTATTTCCAAGTTTTTCCTTTGTCTGCCCCTCAAACTGTGGATTGTACATTTTTATGTGCAGAACAGCAGCAAGTCCCTCCCTCGTATCATCACCTGTTATTGCCGTCACACCCTTAACTAAATTTTTTGACTTTGCATAATCTATAATTGCCCTGGAAATTCCTGTGTGGAATCCGGTTAAATGGGTTCCACCATCAGGGGTTTTTATATTATTTACAAAGCTTTCTGCAATCTCCGCTATATCATTATTGTATTGCATGGCAAATTCAACAGTATAATTGTTTATTTCTTCTTTGCAGTATATTGGTTCTTTATTGATTACTTCCTTGTTCTGGTTTAAGAATTTTACGTATTCAACTATACCACCATCAAAGTGGAAATTTTCACTCTTATTATTTATTAGGTCATTCAGGTTTATTGTGATATTTGAATTAAGGAAAGCCAGGTCCATGATTCGATCTGTTATTGTGCTGTATGAAAAATCTATACTATCGAATATCTCCTTATCAGGATAAAATTTTATAATTGTACCGTGATCCGGGTAGTTAATTACAATATCCTTTAAATTCTCATCTTTGTGAATATCATTGATATTGATTTTTATTAAACCGGAAACAGGGACTCCCTTTTCAAATCTTTCATAGAATATCTCATCGCCTTTCTTAACTATTGCGAGAAGATGTTCCGATAATGCATTCACGACATGAACGCCAACACCATGAAGTCCTCCTGTTACCTTATATACCTTCTTGTCGAATTTAGCCCCGCTATGAAGTTCCGTCATGACTATTTCAAGCCCAGGCCTGTTGTATTTTGGATGTATATCAACAGGTATACCTCTACCATCATCTTCCACAGATATCGATCCGTCCTTGTATATGACAATATTTATCCTGCTGGCAAATCCGGCCATAGATTCATCAATACAGTTGTCAACAACCTCATAAATCATGTGGTGCAATCCTTCCGGCCCGGTGGAACCTATATACATGCCTGGAACCTTTCTGACGGCCTTTAACCCCTCTAATATTTGTATCTGTGATGAATCATATTTATCCATATTAAATCTATTATATAATGCAATCAGGACTTATAAATATTTATATGAAATTAATCATTCGTTAAAAAAATTAATATTAAATATGAATATAATGTAGTATGGATCAATTTAAAATACTGCGTGATGGGACATATGAAATAGATGCTGGTGCCTATTGTGGAATTGTTCCAAAAGCACTCTGGTCAAAATATTTTGATGATACAAATAATAAATTGCGCATATCGATGAACATCCCTTTTTTTGAAACATCAAAGCATAAATTTATTCTTGATTCAGGTATAGGAAATAACTTTTCTGATAATTTTATAAAAAATTTTAACCCTGGTAAAGAATATGATCTTATACGTGAATTGAGGGAGCATGATGTTAAAAAATTGGATTATGTTATAATTTCACACCTTCATTTTGATCATTCAGGCTATGCATTCTCTAAAAATGATGCAATCAAAAATGCAAAAATAATTGTACAAAGTAATGAAATAAAAGCATTTAAAAATCCAAACGAATTCACAAGGGGTAGCTATTTAAAGCATAGAATATATAAAAATATAAGCGCAATTGATGGGACAAAAAAAATAAATTCAAATATAAGCGTTATTCTCACTGGTGGGCATACTGAAGGGCATCAGGCAATTATTGTTTCCATCGATTCTAAAAAATATTTATACGGAGGAGACCTATTTCCATCAGCTTTTCATATAAAGCCATACTACCTTACTGCAATAGATTCATATCCAATATCCTCACTTAGAATGAAAAAAAAGCTTCTTAAAAAAGCAATTAACGAGCATATGATCATGATTTTTAATCATGACAACAAACTGCCTCTTGCGGAAATATCGGGAAACGTAAATAAACCAGAACTGAACCCCGTGGATTTTTAATAAATAAAAACTCAAAATAATTCAGTATTCTCTCCATCTGTAATGGCATTCAGCACATGTATAAAATTTTGTTTCAGGTTCATCGGCTGATCTGGTTTGTTTCAGTAAATAATATGCACCAGTATGACTACATTTTGGGCAAACCGCATCACTGTCTAGAGGTTCTCCATTTATCTCTTCCGATACCATTATAACTTCTTTATCGGAGCTTTTTGCCGTAATTCTTTCATTCTGGCCCTTTTTTAAAGTTTCATATCCACAATTATTACAGATATATTTACCTTTATTTGGTATCATGAGTGACCCACATTTAGGACAAAACATATCTCACTGATTGCAAAAATGTATTTAAATATAATTAAATTAAAAGTTTAAATAAAAAGTTAGGATTATATTTTATGGAAACTGAAGAAATACTGAAGAAGTATAAGGATATAGCAGTTGTTGGTATTTCTGACAAGCCGGATCGTTACAGCTATATTGTTTCAAAATACCTGCTGGATCATGGGTACAATATTATCCCGGTAAATCCTGCATTGAAAGAATGGTTTGGAATAAAAGCATATAAAAATATTGAATCAATTGACCACAATATTGATGTGGTGGACATATTCAGAAAACCCGAATTCGTAACAGATATTGTCAGGGAATCAATAGGAAAAGCAAGAGTGATCTGGATGCAGGAAGGAATAATAAACGTTGAGGCTAAAATATTAGCCGAAAAAAATAACATGCAAGTAATTATGGATAGATGCATGAAAAAAGAACTAGAAAAAATACTCTAATTTTATATAAAACCATTCGAAACGAAAATACTTTAGTTGACAAATCTATAATATTTAAGGGCAAAATCAATTTTTGAAATATTGTATTGCTATTCTTTCTTAATTTGACTCCATAAATAAAATATATAAATAATATTGAGATATAGGCAGGTTGCTGGGATAGCCTAGTCCGGTAAGACGATAGATTCGAAATCTATTGCTAGAAATAGCTCGGGAGTTCAAATCTCCCTCCCAGCGTTCTTATAAAAGTTCGAATCTTTAACATATCAAAGGGCTCATTTGGCCCGTTTCCTTATATACACCCCAGCCAGATTTGGAAAATTAAAAATTCCCGAATTTTAATGAATATATGATCCCATTCCTGTTATGCATTCAATCACAGTCAACATCTCATGATTGATCGCTTCGGATTCACCCAGATTTGATGATATCTCAAACTTCGTGGTATCAAACGGTATTCCAAATACATGATAGGTATCCCGAATGTCCATAGGTTTATTTTGCTCAATTATGTCTTGTCATTGATCCCATCATGCTTTTCATGGTATCATTGCATCCTTCAGGAAGTAATTCCTGTCAAGTCTCTTTTTATACTGTTTACTTTCAGAATGCATTGCCTGATATCACTATCTGGATTTCTGAATCCTATCCAAATTCCACGACCATGCAAGACAGATATGATAATAGTTCGTGGAAAATTGTCAAAGACCGGCAAGGACAGTGCCATATTGAATGAAATAAACGGGCAGATGAAACAAAAGAGGATAACAGTTTCCCCTGCTCTGTGAAGGATTCTAAGATCAGCGGCGAGGCGCAGGACGCTATGACCATAACCGTCGATCCGGGAAAACGTGGGAAGAAGAAACCGCCTGACAAAGGAGGAGATAAGGGAAGCGAAGATCAGGGCAGCTGAAAACAGACAGATGAGAAGGGATGGAAATCATATTTCATCTATAAGACCATATTAGCGTGGACGGTAGGACGAACTACAAGGACAGGGGACACCCCTGAACTGCCTGCAGATGACATGACAGAACCATGGACAGGGCAGTCAGGGTATAGAAGTTCTCCATAGATTGGGTCAAGAGGAACAAACTCATATCCCACAAACGTGCCATGGTGGAACATCTGTATGCCGTCATAAAGAGGTATTTTATTTCTCGCATGCCCTGTTCATGCTTGCGAGGAGAGTGAGGGTGAAGTTCATGTTTGCAGCTTTGTCTATATCGTACATATGCTCCAATGCAAAATGACAGGGGCAAATATGCAAATTCAGTGAAAAAAGGGAGGAACATATGCTTGGTGCTGAATAAAAGAATTAATAGAAACCTTTTTAATCAGGAACTAATTCTTCGATTCATGGTAAAGATTGTACCGGGTTCAGTCCTGGTTATAATAGATGTGCAGAAGGGGTTTGCAGATCCAAGATGGGGTGTTAGGAACAACCCCGATGCTGAAAAGAAGATGAAAAAGGTCCTTGGGGAATTCAGGGAACACGGCCTCAGAGTGATACATGTTAGACATGATTCCAAGAACCCTAATTCACTGCTCCACAGCGGCAAAGAGACCTTCCAGTTCAAGGACGAGGTAAAGCCGCTGGAAGGAGAGATGATCATAACAAAGCATGTGAATAGTGCATTCATCGGAACCAACCTTGAGGAGGTCCTGAGAGGAATGGGAAATCCTCCTGTATATTACATGGGCCTTGTTACGGATCACTGTGTTAGCACCACCGCAAGAATGTCCGGAAACCTCGGTTTCGAGTCATTTGTGATAGAGGATGCCTGTGCAGCCCATGAAGCTAAGGGGATGGATGGGGAAAAAATACCGGCGCAGATTGTGCATAATGTTAACCTTGCCTCCATTAACGGAGAATTTGCAACGGTATTAAAATCAGAGGAAATGGAGTTCTAGCTCCTCACTTTTACCCTTTCTTCTGTATCCAGTGTCATAACGGGACATTGCAACCAGTACGTTTGATATAGTTATAGACGGAACTGTAAAATACCAGCCCTGGCCGAAGAGATCAAGTTACTCATGGTCAACAATGGATCTGTCCAGATAATATATAATATAGTTGTGTTATGATGGTTCCTATCATATGATTTTTCATTAATGTCTATGTGATCAGGTGCGGACGTTTTTTGTGCAAGTCTACTTTTCACCCTATTCATGATGCCATGTGCAATATTCCATGTTATTCCCACTATTATGAAAAAAATAACTTATATCCAATGAAAGAGATTTGAAAAGTATTGAGAATCGGGAATGTTTACTGGACCATGGAACTATTACCTTCAACTTTCCATGCAGAAGGGGATTTCTCGCTTAATTTTGTTAAAACCTTTCATACAATTTTATATTATAACAAATTATATAAATAAAAATATTAAAATAAATTTTTGAATTTTAAACGCCTGATTATTTATCACTCAGCTATCTTTTTACTATCATTTTGGGCTGATAGTCTGTTGATCGTATTTATTATGTTTCTTATTATGCTTTCACGATTTTTTATATAATCAATTGACCAGATTCTGTAAAAATTCCATCCTCTGTCTTCTAATATCTTTTTTCTGAGTCTTTCCCTTTCCACAGGTGTTTTCATTCCTGCATATATATTTCCATCAGTTTCTATGCCAAGAATATAATGGCTGTCATTGAACGGGTCCATGACGGCAAGCGGTATATTATTTTTCGAATACCCAACATCCTTGTCAACCTTGAATCCCGCCTTTCTCAAGGTTTTATATACATCATTTATAATATCGTCCGTATTTGAAAATCTGCTCAAAACATCATTTTCGTCATATAATGCAAAATGCATATATTTTTTTAAAAGTTCAGGCCCCCTTCCAACGGAGTTTGGGGGGATTTTAATATCCTCCGGCTTCATGGAGGAAACTATTATAACCTTTTTTCTTGCCCTCGTAATTGCAACATTTAATCTTTTTTCACCACCAAGTGTGTTTAAGGGTCCAAAATTCATGGTAATTTTACCAGCGTCGTCTTTTCCATAAGCAATGCTCAAAATGATAACATCCCGTTCATCTCCCTGGACATTCTCAAGATTTTTTATAAATATATCATCACTGTTGATTATTTTTGAGAATACTTCATCATTTTTGGCATAATCATCCATTATATCTTCAATCATTGATCTCTGTGCCTCGCTCAATGTTACCACACCAATTGAATCAGAATCGTTCAATTCTTCTCTTATTATTTTGACAACTTCATTTGCCTCTGTTAAATTTGCACGATTTTTTCCACGTCCATATTTACCCTCAATATACTTGAAAATTATGCCAGAATCCGCCGAATTTTTACAAGCAGAGGGGAACGTCTCAAGAGAGTTCTCGTAAAAATATTTGTTTGAAAATGCAATTAATTTATCATCTATACTTCTGTAATGCCATTTCAGGGATATCTTCTCCAGGCCAAGAGCATCGAATTGATCCATTATATTGTCAAGCACAACATAGTTTTCATCATATTTGTTTAAATTTACATTTTCAAAAAAACTTGTTGGTGGCAATTGTTGTGTATCTCCGGATATTATGACCTGTTTGGATCTAAATAATGATCCTACGGCCTCAGGTGGTGTAACCTGTGAAGCCTCATCGAAAATAACAATATCAAACATTAGATTTTTATCAATATAGGAACTTACATTTATGGGGCTCATCATGAGGCACGGTTTTATATCGAATAGTATATTTGAAATTTCTGGGAATAATTTTTTTAATGGTTTTTGAAATCTTTTTTTGGCATTTTCGGTTTTTATTATCATAATTTCTTCAGGGTAGTTATTTAATGCTTCATTTTTCCTTAAATTTAAATCCGAAATTATATTGTTTCTATAAATTTCCATTCTTTTTTTATCAAATTCAATGAACATTTTAATTAATCGTTCATGGGATGAAACATTGAAATCCTTTAAAATTTCATCATTTTTAACATAATATTCTTCAAATTTCTGATAAAATTTATGGTAAAATCCCCTTAAAATGTCATTGTCATGTACTCGTTTTCCAAGGGCATTTTTAATGTTAATACCATTCTTCTCTGTGTTTTTAATTAACTCATATAATTTTAAATATCGTTCCATATCAAACGAGAGTAAATTTATTGCCCATTGATTTAAATTTGGAAAATCAAGTTTTTTTAATTTTTCCATAGTTTCGGAATCAAAAAGCACGGAAATATTATTCATATTTTTAATTATGTCAATATATATATCCTTCACTGGTAGGATCTCATCAATATTTACCTCACCGGACAAAATTTTTCTTATTTTGCCATTAACATTATTGTCTGGAAAAAGCGATAAAATTGTTTTGGCAAATACAATCTTATCAATATCCTCTTCCGAAAATTCACTATGCATTTTACTTTTGACGTTCTCTATTTCCTCTTTTTTATGTTTAACTTTAAGTGCATATTCAATATCTTCAAGTATTTCATTATAATTTTTTCTTGATTTATCATTTGAAAAATCCATTATATGGTTTACAAGATTTTTATATTCGGAAGATACTCTTTTTATTCTGGATTTATATTGATTTTTTAGCATTTCGAGAATTTTGCTTAAGTCCAGGTTGAGAAGTTTGTCAGACCTTTTTTTGACAATTATATCATACATATCTTGGTATTCATTTTTTAATTTCATGAGTTTTTGTATAATTTCATAAGAATTATCAATAAAATTTTTGTCGAAAAATAGATCATTTTTAAGCTTAATTTCATCGTTCATAACAGATAATAAATTGTATACCATTTTAAGATTGTCAATATTATCCAAATTCATGTCTGTTAATTCCACAATTAAGGGAATTTTATCCATCAAAATTTCTGTATTATTCTGGAATTTTTCAAGATTTTTATAAAATTCCTCCTTCGTGTCCTTAAATTTTTCTATATTGAATCCTATTGGAATTTCATAGTAATTTTCAATTAAATCAGTATAATCATTAAACTCCCCCAGCTGGAATTCAATATTATCCAGTTCTTCATTGGAATATGTTAATATTTCATCTCCTATATCCACATTAATATCTGTACTGTTTTTTATTATTCCATTACAGGAATCATATACTGAGATATTTGCATTGTCCCTTTTTTCATGAATGCTTGATACATAATCGTTTAAAATACCTGTAAATCTATCTTTAGGCATGATCTCCTTTTTTGCATCCTTTTTAACCTCAACAGATTTATAGAGAGATTTAATAATATCGGATTTTGATTTATTTCCGTGAAATTCAAGAATAAAATCTGAAAAACCATAGTCATCCAGTCTTTTTTTTACCACGTCTATGGCTGCTTTCTTTTCGCTTACAAAAAGCACTTTTTTTCCATTTTTTATGGAATCAACAATAATATTGGCAATGGTCTGGCTTTTCCCTGTTCCAGGCGGTCCATTCAGAATAAAACTCGCTCCTTTTTGTGACGCAAGTATGGCATGAAGCTGGCTTGAATCAGCATCCATTATTGTTGTTATGTCATTATAATCTATATTATGTGGTATTATGGAATTTATCTTTTTAACCACTTCAAAGTTTCCAGCCAAAGCCTGTGTCAATTCATTATTCTTGATTCTCTCATGATTTTCCTTTATATCATTGTAAATGATATTATTTGTAAAGGATAAGATACCAAGATAAGCATTATTTTTTACCTCCCATTTTATGTCTTTTATTGTCATTTTAAATGTTTTAATTGCATCAACTATGTTGAGGTTTTCATTGAAATTAAAATCATATTTAATTCCATATTCTTCAAGTTTTTCTTTTAGAACGGGATTAAAAAATATATCACCCGCAACAGATTCTATATAGTATTCATCGTAAATTTTCTTTGTCATCTCTACAGGAACAAAAAACAATTGGGTTTCAATTGGTTTTTCCACATCTTCCCCCCACCTGAGAATTCCAAAGGAAATGTATAGGGAAACTGATCCATGTTCCTTTATGGAATTTTGAGACCTGTAATATATATTCCTCAATGCATGAATGACCTTTTCTTTTGTAGATATTATTATCTCATCCCTTTTTCTGGTTTCATCACCATTGAGTTGAAAAGACATTTTTTTATCTTTATTCACAAGGTCATCAAAAAGAAAATTCATAGCTGGTGATTTAATTCTTAAAAATCCACTATTATCAAAATACAGTAATTTATTGTTCCTTGACGTATCTATAACATCCTTCTCCCATTTTGAGATACTTTCTTCCATATTTATATTCATTAAATCTGTTATATATCTATATTATCATATATTAAATTTATGATTAAAAAAATATTTTATTGATAATTTATATCGATATTCGATGTTTCAAGTCCTTTTATGTACCATGTAGCTGCCCCCACAGCGCCAAGAGCCCATAGAAAAACATTTAAGAGTATAAAGTCATATAAATTAAGGCTACTGGTGAGGTAAACAAGTACTGGATAGACAACCATCGGCCCAAGTCTAACCGTTCCTATAAATGTTCCCCTGTATTTTGTTGGGAATAATTCGGGCTCAAGTGTAGTTCTAGACGCCCATGCAAATTCACTCATCATCATATTTATAAATAGTAATGGATAAAAAATGAATATATTGTTAAGTAATGGAACAAATACGAGTATCATTACAGTACTCAAGAGGCCAATAAAATATGAGTATAATGTAAAAAACCGCCTCCCCCTGGAAATCAAGGGGGCAGCAATAAATCCTGCGACTGATGCACCAACCAGAGCAACAAATATTATCATATCATCTGTATACGCGCCAGGGAATTCATATGGCCCAATTATGTATGCCATCAATCCAAAGGTTGTATACTGTGATATCCCTATTGATAATAAAACAAAAAAACTCAATTTATATGAAGGTTTATTTGATTTCACCCCTTCAGTATCAATATACAGTTCGGACTTCTGCATTTCGGATTTTTCTACGTTTCTGTTTTTGAGCCATTTATATGATTCTGGAAGATTTATCCTTGATATTACCATTATAACGATTAAAATTACCGCAGATACCAATAATAAAACCCTGTCAAAAAACGTGTTGGATACAACCACAAACAGCCCCGCTATAATAGCACTTCCAATATTATCAAAATCAGCTATTATTGTTAACCATTTTGCTCTCTGTGATACAGGAGAATCCTCTGATATAAGAGACAATGACGGAATTTCCTCTCCACCAACTCCGAATTCCGCCAACATAAGCCCTATCGCCAGTGAGACAAATGTATAACTCAATGCAATCACGACTATTCCGGCACCATACATTATCATTGTTATAATGAATATTTTTTTCCGCCCAATAATATCAGATAAGAAACCTATTATAAAATTTCCAAACGGAACAAATATCGGTCCGATAAGAAGCACAAAAACTTTTAGTCCATGCGGTAAAGTACCAATCAATGAACCAGCTGCTGCTAATGGTCCAAGTGTAGCAATCATTCCCCAGAAAGTTAACCCTGACGCACTTGAAAGAAGCATAAAATGCTGCTTTCGGGTTAACATTCAAATTCACCATTTAATTTTATATAATTCTCCATAGCTATCTTCCTCCGCCGGTATTAACCGGATCAGGTTCCACGGGTCGATCCCTATCCTCTCAGCTCTCAGAGCTCCCCGGTAAGGGGTTATTTATTAATAATATTTAAATATTATTAAGATATTAAAATTAAAAATATGTATAAAAATAAATAAAAAATATCTTATATATATTAGTGAAATTATTTTTATAAATGAATAAGTTTATTAATATTAAAGTAAAAAAAACTACATTTTCCATATAATAACAAAAATTTAAATATTAGTAAAGTGAAATTATTTGAATATCAATATAAAACTTTATTCTATTAATACATAATTGCGTAAAATTAAATACAATTGTAAAATTATAGTAATCATGAATGATATAATTATACGTATAGGCGGATCTGCAGGTGATGGTGTACAATCATCCGGTTTATCTTTGGCAAAAACTTTGTCAAGAAGTGGTTATTACATTACGACATACAATTATTATCAGAGCCTTATAAGGGGAGGACAGAGTTGGTACCAGGTTAGAGCTTCCGATGAAGTTGTTAAAAATCAGGGGAGTGGGCTTGATATATTGATCGCGTTGACTGAAGATGCCTTGAAAAGACACACATCAAAGAATATAAATGAAGGTGGGGCCTCAAGGTTAAACGGTATTGCAATATTTGATGATTCAATGATCACAAATTATGAAAAATATGATGATGTAAAATATTATGGAATACCTTTGAGGGATATAGCCCTCAAATATAATTCAAATCCCTTGCTTAAAAATACCGTTGCTTTAGGTGCAGTTATGGCCTCACTTGATATGGACTTCAGTATTTACGAACAGGTTATCAAGGAAATATTTTCACATAAGGGCAAGCTAATTGATGCAAATATCGGTGCAGCAAAAGAGGGATATGAATATTACAAAAATAATTACAAGATATATAAAAGTATAAAGGTTGAGAAAAGAAAATTATTTATGATAGGTGGAGGTGAAGCAGTTGGTCTTGGTGCTATAAATGCCGGTATGCAGATGTATTTTGCATACCCAATGACACCTGCTTCATCCGTTCTTCAATTTTTTGCTGAGCATAGTAAAAAATTTCATGTATTTTTAAAAATTACTGAGGATGAAATCTCGGCTATAAATGGGGCAATAGGCGCAAATTATGCAGGTGTAAGGGCTATGACCGGTTCTTCTGGAGGTGGATTTGCCTTGATGACAGAGGCAGTGGGAATGTCCAGTATGACCGAAGTACCCCTCGTTATTTACGAGGCACAGAGGCCAGGTCCATCAACAGGCTTGCCAACAAAAACTGAACAGGGTGATTTAAATCAGATATTGGGTGCAGGTCAAGGTGATTTTCCAAAAATAGTTCTTGCCCCGGGAAATGTAACAGAAGCGTTTAACATGACAAAGGAAGCTTTCAACCTTGCAGAAAAATATCAGCTGCCTGTCTTTGTTGTTTCGGATCTTTATTTAGCGGAACATATAGAAACTGTTGACTTTGATCTTAAATATGAAATGGACCATGGATTGAGGGCGCAGGAAAATGACCCGAATTTTAAGAGATATGAATACACTGAAAATGGTATTTCAAAGAGATCCGTACCGGGACAAAAGGGCCTGATGCACAACGCTGATTCAGATGAGCATAATGAACTTGGTGAAGTTGTAAGCGATGTAATTACTGATCCTGAGTTGAGAAGACTTTCCATGGAAAAGAGGATGAGAAAACTGGATACCTATATAAAAAATCTTCCACCTACGAAAACTTATAAGATGGAAGATGCAGAATATGTCGTAATACAGTGGGGCTCAACAAAAGGTGTCATTGAAGAGTCTATTGACTCTTTGAGGAGTGAAGGTATAAAGGTTGGCGCAATAGAAATAGACCATATATATCCAATGAACCATGACATTGAAAAATATTTAAAAAATAAAAAAATAATAGTTATTGAAAATAACTTTTCCGGGCAATTGAATAAACTGATCAAACAGGAATTCCTTGTTGATACTAAATTTATCGGAAAATATGATGGGGAGGCATTTTTCCCGGAACAGCTTGAAAATATATTGAAGAATATAATAGTGGGTAAACCCATACTGGAGGAATAAATATGATAGCAATGGATGAATATAAAGGAAAGGTAAGTCCCGACTGGTGCCCTGGCTGTGGTAATTATTCACAGCTTAGAGCCATTTCAATGGCATTGTCAGAATTGAATATAAAGCCAGAAGATGCAGTAATATCATCTGGAATTGGATGTTCAAGCAACATGCCTGAATATATAAATGTATATGGATTCCATGGCCTGCATGGAAGATTGGTTCCGGTGGCAGAAGGTATAAAATGGGCAAACAAAAATTTGACAGTGATTGGATATGGTGGCGATGGTGATGGATTCTTTGAAGGCACGCAGCACTTTTACCATGCCGCAAAAAGAAATGTAGATATTACATACATTGTATCAGATAACCAAGTATTTGGATTAACCACTGGGCAAGCATCTCCTACAACACCAATAGGTAGAATAACAAAGGATACACCGGATGGTAATATAGAACCGCCATTTAACCCCCTTCATTATGCTCTGACAGCCGGAGCCACATTTGTTGCTAGAGGATTATCTGGAAATATAAAATCCCTGGCAAATATCATAAAGGCCGGAATTCAACACAAGGGCTTTTCATTTATAGATGTTTTGAGTCCATGCGTAACATATAACAAAATAAACAGCTATGATTTCTTCAGAAAAACAACATATGAAGTAAAGGATAACAATACAAAAGACTTTTACGAGGCATTTAAACTATCTTCAATGTGGGGCGATGCACCTCAAAGTATACCAACAGGAATATTTTATGATGTACAGTCACCAATATATGAAGATGCAGATGTTGTTCTATCGAAATACAATCTCAAGGATACAAAGCCATACCAGTTAACCGAATCGGATCTTGAAGAATTTTATTAAATTTTATTTTTTGATAAAAAGAAATATAAATTATATACACATTCCAATATGTGGATAATTTAAGGACGGCGGTTATCGGGATAACAAGCAATGGGGTCAATATAGCTAAAAAAATCCAGAATTCCATGAATGTGGATTTATTTTTTCCTACTGCATATAAGGACCAGGTAAATGCAAATTTTTTTGATAATATTAAAACAATTTTGGACATCATTTTTAAAAAATATGATTGTATTATATTTATAATGGCAGTGGGTGCAACAATTCGCCTTATAAATCCACATATTAAAAATAAATTCATTGATCCAAGGATAGTGGTTATAGATGACGCATCAAAATTTACGATAAGTCTCTTATCAGGACATCGGGGTGCAAATGATATCACCCTTAAAATATCAAAAATACTTGGAAATCAACCAGTAATAACCACTGCTTCTGACTTAAATAATATTATTTCACCGGAATATATTGCATATCGCTATAACATGAAAATTATAAATAAAAAATTGCTTACAAAAATTTCCGCTGAAATATTAAAAAAAGGGGGAGCCCAGATTATAAATAAAACATCCTTGAAAATAAAAGAAGAGAACTTAAATGAAGATAATTTCCCAAAAATTCTTATAACGTTTACCAAAGAAAAACATGAAGGGGTATTATATATGATTCCAAAGATACTCGTTGTGGGAATTGGTTTCTCCACATCGGCAACATACGATCAGATGAAAAAATGCATATCATATGTGTTCAACAAATATAGGTTATACATATATGCAATACAAACAATTGCAACGATTGATATAAAACGTGGAAATATTGACATAAAAAAATTGTCAAGGCATTACAACGCCGGTCTTGAGTTTTACAGCAAGGAACAGTTAAACGAATATTCTATGGATAGATCAGATGAAGTTTATAAATATACTGGGGCTTATTCCGTTGCAAATGCTGCCGCACGACTAGCATCGAAAAATGGAAAGTATATTGTTAAAAAAGAAAAGTTTAAAGATGTTGTAATATCAGTATTTGAATATGAAAAATAATGGTATTATCATTGCGGCTCCTTCCAGTGGATCGGGAAAGACCACTATAACTCTTGGTATAATGCTTGCTTTAAAGGAGAAGGGCTACTCTGTTCAACCTTTCAAGGTTGGACCTGATTATATAGACCCAGGATACCATACCTATGCCACTGGAAAAAAATCGGAAAATCTCGATACATGGATGGGTTCTGAAGATACGGTAAAATATATTTTTGCTAAAAGATCCCTTGGTTCCGATATATCCATTATTGAAGGCGTAATGGGCCTTTTTGATGGCAAGTCTGAAAAAAGCATAAAAGGAAGTACAGCAGAAATTGCAAAAATTCTTAAGATGCCAGTGATAATTGTTCTTGACATATCTTCCATGGCCAGAACTGCCGCTGCAATTATTAAAGGGTTGAAAGAGATGGATAGGGATATCAAAATTGCTGGAATAATTCTAAACATGGCAGGCAGTAATTACCATTGTTCAATTGTAAAATATTCAATAGAAACACTTTCAGGTATCAGGGTAATTGGGTGCATTAAAAGGGATACTAAATTAAAATTAAACTCCCGGCATCTTGGGCTTATACCCTTTATAGAGGAATACCAAAGCAAGGAATTTTTAACATATTTATCTGGAAAAATCACCAGTGAGGTTAATATAGACCAACTGATAGACATTTCCAAAAAATCCGGGGATTTGAATTACAGATTAAAAGAGTATAGGCCAAGAAATCCCAGAGTTACTATTGGGGTTGCTTATGATAAGGCATTCAATTTTTACTATAATGAAAATTTTGATCTTTTAAAAAACTATGGGGCCAGAATTGAGTATTTCAGCCCTATGGAGTCAAAAGAACTTCCAGATGTTGATGGCATCTATATTGGTGGTGGATTCCCGGAAATATATGCTGAAAAACTTTCCAGCAATAAAAAGTTTTTATATGATATAAGATCGAAAATATTGAACGGTATGCCAGTATTTGCAGAATGTGGTGGATATATATATCTTTCAAAAAGTATTGAAATGGGCAATAAAAATTACAGCATGCTTGGATTAATCAACGCCAGTGTTAGCATGAAGGGATTAACTCTTGGATACAGGAATATTGTGTCAAGGGATGACAATATACTCTTTAAAAAAGGGATGAAAATAAGAGGGCACGAATTTCATTATTCAAGGATACTGTATGATAATGATAATGAATATGCATATGATATCAATGAAGGAAAAAATGATGGATACTATGATGAAAATATACTTGCAGGATATTCGCATTTGTATTTCCCATCAAATAAAAAAATACCCGAAAGATTTGTAAAATCATGCTATATTTATTCAAAAAAATGATTATTTTATCTGGTTAATGGATAACATACTTATTTCTATATCAGTATTCATATCCTTTAAAAGATTTCCCGTCAATATGCCTATTATTTTGTCTGATTTATCCAGGACGCCCTTTTCCCGAAGTTTTTTAATACCCGCTAGAGAAGCGGCCGAGGCAGGTTCGCATCCTATACCTGATCTATCAATAATTTTTTTTGCCTGCATAATTTCATCATCACTTACCCTTTCGACCATGCCTTTTGTGAATTCTATTGCTCTTTTAGCCTTGATATAATTTACCGGGTTTCCAATTTTTATTGCGCTTGCTATTGTTTCAGCTTTAACGGAATGCAGGATTTCTTCATGGTTATTTATAAAATTGTAAAATGGGCTTGCTCCTTCGGCCTGAACCGCAATAAGTCCAGGGGCATAGTCTATCATTCCCATGTTCTTCATTTCCATAAGTGCCTTACCAAATGCTGATGTATTTCCAAGATTTCCTGCTGGGAAGGATATGAAATCAGGTTTCATTTTTTCCATTATTTCATATATTATTGTTTTCTGCCCCTCAATTCTCCATGGATTTATTGAGTTTAATACATAAAAATCATTTCTCTGTTTCAATGTGTTTTTTAAATTGGTCATGGCGGTATCGAAATCCCCCGCTACATTTATAATATTGGCCCCATACGAATATGCCTGCATCAATTTATTTTTGGATATTTTCTTGCTGGGTATAAATACATAGCTTTCAATACCGGCATAGGCACTATAGCTTGCTGCAGCGGCAGACGTGTTTCCTGTAGAAGCACATAACGTTTTTTTAAATCCAAGGCGCATGGCCTCAGAAACTGCAACCGTCATTCCTCGATCCTTGAAGGATCCTGTAGGATTTTCCCCCTCATGCTTCATATATACATCCTTGATTCCAGAATATTCAGACATTTTAGGATGGTGATATATATTTGTATCACCCTCCATTTTTGTAATTAAAAATTTTTGATCAAGTCCGGGGTGAATTATATTTTTATATTTCCAAACACCTTTGTAATCTGTTTTTTTAAATCCATTAATATCATTTTGTATTACCTCGAGTATATTACTGCATTTATCGCAAAGATAGTCGTAACGGTCGATATTGTATTCTGTCCCGCATACTGGGCATTTTAAAATAGAGAATGGCATTTAACCCTTCAATTGAAAGTTATATAAAATATTTTTGCTATGACATTATAACTTTGTGGCGGATTACACGTTAACAATAAGTATTTTTATTAAAATAAAAGGTAAAATTGTAATAATTCACACATAATATTTTTAACTATAAGTATTCAAAATAAAAAATTTTTATTTAAAAATATATTTATCCATATCTTAATGCTATGCCCTTTCCAAATCTTGGATATTCCCAATGTATATTTTCGTATGGGCAAGCTATCCTGCAGGCTCCGCATTCAACGCAATTCTCATAACCTATAATTATTTTGTTATCCTCCCAGGAATAAACATTTGCAGGGCAAATGGATATGCATGGCATAGGAAAACCATTCTCTTTTTCACATTCAATGCATTTATCCGCATCATTAATTGAAAGATGTGGTTCTTCATCTTTTTTATATCTCAATGTATATAATTTTTCTTCAAGTTTCATTTATTCACCTCATATTTATTACAAAACTCAACATGTCAGGTATAATGTTCTTATAATTTTCAATCACAGTTCCACGTATACCAGAGAGATCTCCAGATGCCCAGTTTTTAAGCAATAGAGAAATCATGTTTATATATTCACTTGCTTTATTTCCAGACATAAACTCGGACTCAAGTTTCCTTTCCTTGGCAATTTTAGAGATTTCCGTATTTTTCATCATCTCATATTTGTAAATGTCTGGAGTATACCCTTCGAGTGCTGCTGTGCCAGCAAGTGATCCAGATGCTATTGCAGGGCTTATGCCGTCAAATGTTAATGGGTCAACAAGACCAAGTGCATCACCACAAAGATATACATTCCCTCTTGAAACATTCATGTTTGGGAAGCCACCTTCAGGAATTACCTTAGCCGAATATTCCCTTAAGGAATAGCCCTTTAATTTTGTTGCCAAACCGGTTTTGTCAAGAAAATCATCAAGCAATTTCTCCGGACGAATTTTTCTCTCCACCAGCTGGTTAATTGGTGAACCAATTCCAACTGATATGCTATCCTTATATGTATATAGAAAACCTGCAACCAGTGGATCAGTCATAATAAATCTCCACGACATTCCGGTATTTTCATCCGGGAAACCAAAAATTGAGTTTATATCCTCCTTTTTTACTGAATAAACCTCCTTAACTGTTTCGACGGAATTTTCTGTATTTAAATCACGTCTTATGCCAGACTTCATGGATAACAGAGCATTTACACCCTCAGCCAAAATAAAGGATTTAGCAGAAACCTCACCACGATCCGTTACCAGAGTTTTTGCATTATTTCCATCCCATATAAGATTCAATCCGGTGGTTTTGCTTATCACCATTGCTCCGGCATTTTCTGCAACTGAGGACATCCATTTATCCAGTTTTAATCGTCCAGTGGTCACAAGATTATTTGGACGGAAATCAATGTTTATTGGGTTATCCCTTTCATATAATGATAATTTCAGGGTATCTACTTTTCTTTCAAAGGGAATGTCTTCACCAAAAACTGATGATACAAAATCTTTTCTAATCATGGCACCGGAAACATTTTTTGATCCAGGTTCCGGTCCACGTTCAATAACAAGCACTTTTTTTCCAGCCGAAGCCGCTTTTAAAGCTGCAGCCGAACCAGCAGGTCCTGCACCAACAACTACAACATCATAATCAAGCATTTAAATCACCTATTTTCTTTACAAGTGCTGGAACTATCTGAAATACATCTCCAACAACACCATAATCACAGTTTTCAAAGATCTGGGCATCAGGATCCGTATTTATCGCAATAATTCTTTTTGCCCCCTGTATTCCTACAAGATGCTGTATGGCACCTGAAATTCCCAAAGCTATATACAGATCCGGCCTGATGGTTGTTCCAGTCTGCCCAACCTGCCTGTCCTTTGGATACCAGTTTGAATCCGCCAGTGGTTTGCTTACTCCAACAACTGCACCAATTTTATTTGCAAGTTTTTCAGCAATGGAAATATTTTCCTTATTTACAATTCCTCTTCCAACTCCCACAACTATTTTTGATCCTGCAAGCACACTGGTATGTTCAATGTTTTTATAATTAGTTATTTTGAATCTTGTGGATTTATCATCCATTTTTTCCTTTATTATTTTGCCCTTAAAGTCTCTTGAAGGTAAAGCTGAAAACACTCCCGACCTTGTTGTAACCATAATTGGTTTATTGTTTGGGCATATGATAGTTGAGGTTTCTTTTCCCCCAAAATCAGGTCTTGTTGATAATAGTTGCCCCTTTTCATCTACATCGAATATAATGCAATCTGCTATCAATCCTGTATTAACCTTAATTGCAACTGTTGAAGCCAATTCTCTGGAGGAGGAAGTTCCAGGGTAGAATATTGCATCCGGCTTGTATTTGTTTATCATGAGTTCAAGAGCTCTGCTAAATATGTCATTGTCATATAATTTAATACCATCAACCTGGCAATAATAAACCTCATCAGCGCCATATTTAAATGCATCATCAGCTATGCTATCAATTCCATCTCCAACCATAATGGCACCAAGTTTGGTATTCATTAAATCAGCTATTCTCCTAGCTGCTCCAAGTATTTCAAGTGAGGTTTTATTTAACTCTCCATTCATATGGTCCATATACACCCAAACATCATTTTTTATTTCTGTAACAGCTTCTGGTTTAACATAGCCTTCTTCCATGGATTTCATTCCAATCGCAGATTCCTTTATTTTTTCTGCAAGCCATTCCACAGTCTTGTTTAAGTTTTCATTTTTTATTATTTGTGGATTTCTCATTTTTGGTGGGGGCCTCACTCTTATAACTTTTGTTGGGGAAGCTGCAAGACCAATATGTTTTGGATCAGCATCTATATCTGTTTTTGTAAATTTATTAACGTTAAATTGTTTTGCCCTGATCAGCCCTTCGAGAGTCGCTTCTCTTGGCTCATTTGAATTTTCACCGATTGTTGCAACCAATGGATATTGCACCTCAATAGTTTCAGTGTCAAATTCGGTTGTTCTTTGCAATTTCACCACTTTATTTTTCGTATCTATATCAAGGATTTTATCTGTATATGCCACTTCAGGTATGCCCAGCCACATTGCTGTTTGCGGACCAACCTGCTGAGTTTCGCCATCTATTGCCCTTCTTCCAAACAGTATGATATCAGCACCACCAAGTTTTTTAATTGCCTGTGAAATGGTGTATGAGGTTGCCCATGTATCAGACCCAACCATTGCCGCATCAGATACAAGATAAACATCATCTGCACCCATTGAAATGCCTTCTCTTAAAGAAATATCGCCCTTTGGCGGTCCCATTGTTACTATTGTTACCGTGCCACCATATTTTTCCTTTAATCTTAAGCCCTCTTCAATAGCATGGAGATCAGGAGGATTCATAATAGCCGGTACTCCTTCCCTTACCAAATTATTGGTAACCGGATCTATTCTCAAATCATCTGCATCTGGAACCTGCTTTATAGAAACAATTATTTTGATTCCGCTCATAGGAGTATATAGCATGTATTATTAAAAAGTTTATTGTGGGAAATTATCTAATTATTCATTAAATCTGGTACATATTGGCAATTCTATCTGGAAAGGTAAAACACATTATTTTAACATTCGCGTATGATATTTTTATTAAAACACCCTGAATTAGGGTAAAATCAATGGCATTTATAGGTTGAATATGTAAACCTCTACATGCCTGGTTATCTTATATCTGAGTGCACCCTGCTTTCAATGCTAAGCCATTCGAATTTACTGGTACAGGCATACATGGAATCATGTGTGATTTGGACCGCTTCCGTTATGTCTGCTGGTTGGCAGGTTGGTGTTCTCTACCACTAAAAAAGGTTTCGCTTTTGTCCTACCCAAAAATATGGGATTTCCCAATCAAAATGTTAAAAATTATATTATACTTCGATATTATAACCACATATGAACTCAACTATATATGAAACAATTAAAACTTTAAAACGTATTGCAGGAGGCAAAAATATACTTTATATTTCATCAAACGAACTGGCAAGGGAAATGAATGTTAGCCAGCAAACCGCATCGAGAATGATAATAGAATTACTGGATGAGAAATACATAGATAGGAAAATGGAAAGTAGGAAGCAAAAAATAATTTTGATGGAAAAATCACTCGACATTCTCTATAAAGAATTAAATGATCTTTACTCAATTCTGGAGATTAATCAAAGTTTTGAAATGGAGGGAACCATAAAGAATGGGCTTGGAGAAGGAAAATATTATATCTCCAAAAAGGGATATATGGATCAGTTTTATTATAAATTAAAAATTAATCCATATCCAGGAACATTAAACATAAAAATATTTCCGGAATATGAAAATATATTGAGGCAGATAAGAGGAGCAGAAGGTATACGCATAGAGGGATTCAAAGATAAGGAAAGGACTTTTGGTGGTGTAAAATGTTTCAATGCACATATTGATGGAACAAAATGTTTTATAATCTTCCCGGAAAGAAGCAATTATACTGATATTATAGAGGTTATATCGGATAAATACTTAAGGGAAAAGCTTAACCTAAAGGATAATGATATCCTAAAGATAAACATAGACTTTAATTATAATAAATAAAAAATTTTAACCTTCTATGTTGAATAAATCTACCTTGTGAGCCATTTTGATTGTTTCCAGAAGGTAAAGAACCCGTAAAGATTTGCTATGAACATTATGGCTACTGCAACTGCACCATATACAAGGGTTCTTAATCTATCCTTTGGTATTTTTATCATAACTGCAGTAATAAAAAGGGCATTTCCTGTAATTCCCAGAATAACTGTTGCTAGTTTATTCATCAATATAAAGAAGAATATGGGATCAAAATGCTGTACACTATAATACCTGTCTAAGGGAAATATTTCAAAAAACATTCTCTTGCCCAAATCTTCAATGGTCAGGGAATCATAATAACCAAAACGTCTCAGCATAAAATACATTCTATATAAAAGGAAAAGGAAACCAATAAATGGAACTATATATAAATATAAAACTTCAAAAGCATAAAATTTACCTGCTTTTATTGTTGTCCCGTTGGATAAATTTTTAAAAAAGTAATACCAGCCATTTCTTGCCCATCTGATCTGTTGATGTAAAAATTTTTTGAAATTTTCCTGGGAATCTGTTTCCACAACAACATTATAATCTTTTACAACCCTGTATTTGTTTTTAATTAAATAACTTGTTATTTGAATGTCATCACCAAGCACGGTTTTTTTGCCAAGTACCCTTTTATTTTTAAAATCATCGGAAATAATGTATGGCTTTATTAAATTGGTTCTATACATGGCACATCTTCCATCTGCAACCATTATGCTTCCATGATATGACATAGCCCTGAATATTAGCTCTCTAGTTCTTTCAATAAATTCCGACGCATAGGATACTCTTGTTCCATTTTGCTTGATTTTTATATTTACACTCACTCCGCCTATATTATCCTTAAAATTAGAAAGCATATCTTTCAATGCATTTGCAGGTAAAACTGTATCGCTATCCACCAGCATAATATAAGGTGTAACAACATGGCCAATACCCTCAACTAGGGCCATCCGTTTTCCTCCATGTTCCTTCATTAATATAAATGTGCCCCCATAATTTTCTGTAATTGACTTATAAGGTTCATTGCTTGAATCACCAACAACAATAAATTTTGCCCCCTGGTTTTTTATTGACTTTATAACAGAAATGAACGTTGACTCATCTTCATTGTAAACTGGGACAAGAATGGTAGCCATTGAGGTATCAATATCATTCTTTGTCTTTTCTTGGTGGTATTTATCGGAATAATAAATATTTAAAACATAATATATAAATGATAAAGATGCAAGAATGGTTATTATAAATATCATTAATATATATCTCAATGTATATCAAATGCACATTTATTTTACCTATTAATAGTTTATGATTAAAATATAAATGTTTTAAACACAAAAAAGCATCCACGTAAAAATTTTACCTTTTATTTTCACGAATCTTTTTGTAACCATATCCGTACATATGGCATCCTTCTCCATTGGTATAACCTTACGGATGTTGGTCTGATCTCCACATGTGTAAATTCTAAACCGTTCATTTTCATTGAATTAAGTCCAATAAACTTTATTGTTTCCATCCACTCCATCTATTGCAAAATGGGACTTTTCTCTTACAATTGCTAAATTTCAAGTATTAAATATCCACCTGAATTTTTCCATACTATTCTCTGTGTCTTAATTTTTAAAATACAATCGGACAATCCATAAACAAATGATTCATATTCTCCGCCCTCACCTGCAATATTTATCTTGTATTTTTCATATAACTTTTTGAGGTATTTTATATATGTACTGTCTATGTCCTTACCAAGATCCTCCCTTACAAAGCCCTCAGCAGAAATGGAAACTATTTTTGCCTTAATGTTTCTGGACACCAATTCCTCGAGTATATCTTCCTGGTTAAGTCTCCATAATGGAGAATAGACAATTGTATTATGGTCATAGCACAATTTTTCTATTCTTATTTTCTGATAATCTGAAGCAATTGCCCCAGTGATTATTGCATCATACTTATCTGAAATATTTTTAATAAAATTTTCAAATTCACTCTCCATTATATATTTGATATCTAATCCCAGGAGTGATGCAGAAAATCTTGATAAATATGCATTTGGATAGTGGAACATCATTGAATATTCCTCAGGTATTACGGTTATTCCATAGTCTATTGTATATCCCTGTTCCATTGCAATCATGCTTGACATAAATGAATCCTTGCCTCCCGAAAAAAGAGAAAGAGCTTTCATGCAACTTTATGTAAAACAAGTTTTTAATTTTTTATTATTATAATAAAAGACAGATGAACAAATCAACATATCCGAATAGATGTTGTTAAAGAGGAATGGAAAAAAATTAACTTGGGATTGAGTGTAAAATAAAATGTATTATGAATTTTACAAATAGTTTACAACCGAAGTCAGGTCAGAGGTATTTGGAAATTAAACATAATAACATATAAATATTATTTTCAAATAATGTATAAAATTGAAGTGAATAAAATGAATTCTTACAGTTTAATAAGAAATGAATGGAAGGATCTTAAAAAATCAGATATTTACGGCTTTCAAAAGCAAAGAATGATATCCTGGAGAAGAGGGCATTCAATAGAGCGAGTAGAATACCCTACAAGAATAGATAGGGCAAGACAGGCAGGATATAAAGCAAAGGAAGGATATGTTGTTGTCCGCTCCAGAGTTAGAAGAGGAGGACAGAATCGTCCAAAAATAATGGGTGGAAGAAGACCAAGAAGAATGGCCTATACAAAGATGACACTGAAGAAAAATATACAAGTAATAGCAGAAGAAAGGGCTGCTGACAAATATCCAAACGCAGAAGTATTAAATTCATACTATGTTGGTGAAGATGGTTTATACAAATACTATGAGGTAATTCTTGTTGTAAAAGATAGTCCCAGTATCTATAACGATAAAAAAATATCATGGATTGTTGAATCACAGAATAAAGGTAGGGCATATCGTGGATTAACATCTGCTGGATATAAAAATAGAGGTCTAGGACATGGAAGGCTTGGAAGTTCAAAAAGCAGACCCTCAATAAGATCTCATGGACGACTCAGGAAATAAATTATAAAATTTTTATGCCACGGTGGCCCAGTGGTACGGCGCCAGCCTTGAGAGCTGGTTCCCTTGTGGATCGGGAGTTCGAATCTCTCCCGTGGCGTGTTATACAATGTTCAAATACCGCACTATGGCGGCAAAAGAGTATTAAGTTATTTTCACAACTTTATACGAGTTACATTATGTACACAATCGGTTTTCCTTATATCTATCGTGGGTACATTGGAAGTGGCATTTGAAATTTGATTATTTTTGGCAAAGTAAAATTGTTCCATATAATAAGCTATCTTCAAATGGCAGGAAAAGAATTCAATATATTTTTCTAATTTGTGTTACCATATTATCAAAAGAGTTCATAATATGCAACTCAAACAAGCGGTTCTCAAAACGGAGTGAAATTTCCGAAATATAGTTAAGATACATAACCATTGGCATAGCAGTCCAATACTGTAATTTCATAACATAGGAGGCTATCTTTATAAATTGAAAAATAGAAAGAAAAATCCTAATTATCAAAAGATAAACTAAAAATGGAAAACATAAATTGAACGAATCAATATTCTATTATAAAAAGCAATAAATTTTATTTTGGTTCCTTCAGTGATAGGGAATATATTAAGATGAACAGTAAGCGCCCGTATACAGTCTTAGTAAAAATAGATGGCGTGGGTACATATTTTTAGAAAGGTTAAATAATAATTTTATTTATAAAAAAGCCTTTTATGATTGTTAGTGTAAATTAAAAAGGGAAAATATAATGTCATGGTAAGCATAATACTAATTATTAATCCGTTAATAAATGAAAAAATGGATGAAAAATATGATAATGAAAATACAGATATTAAAGGCAAAAATATAACAGTTACAATGTTGTTAACTGATTTTTTTATAAGTTTCCCTTTCCTGTTTATTTTCAAATATTTTGATAATAGGGAAAGATATATGACCATTGGCATAAAATCCAAAACATCTGTGTAAATATTTAAAGTATTATAATCATCCTCAACATTATAAATTAATTTTTCATTTGAATATACATTGAACTCAATATTTGAAAATTGTTCGTATCCCCATTTTATATTATAATTTTGACCTTTATATTCCATTTCGGAATCTGGATTTACATTTCCAACATTTATATTTTCTTCTATAATGTTATATTTTTTATGTACACGTTCAAGTTTTATATTTTTGTTCCCTTTTATATTTATTATCTTTCCACGTTTTTCAACTTCTATATCTTCCTCGAAGTTATTTATTCCGGTTATTTTATTTAATTCATATACAAAATTCGTAAAATATAAACAATAAACTAAATATAAATTTTACGAATAAAAAATAAATTTTTTTTCACATTTTAAAAAAAATCCAATAAATTAAAATAAAGTATTCTTCCATTAAAATAATAAAATTGCAAATAGCATTTTAAATTTGATAATAAATTAAATTTAAAGTTTTTAATAAAATATTTTAATGAAAGATGCAAATAAACAATTAAATAAAATATTATAATAAAGAAAAATGGAAGATTCATATTTACAGAATTTAAGAAACAAAGCAATAAAATACCTTTTTAATATTGATATTATAAGAGACAATTCATATGTTTATGATACAACAATGGAACAGGGCGGTTTGGAAAAAGAAGATCTTGAATTTTCTGACCCATCTCTAGTTTTTACAATAGATAATTTTACTTTATACAGTCCAAAAAATATGATAGAAAAGCATGGTTTATTATTTATCAATTTCAATGGCAAATTAAAATATGATGATGAACCTGAAAATTGTTTTGGAAATGAATATAAAGATCTTATTTCAACATGCACAAATAAGGGCTTAAACATAAATTTTATAAATTTTGTACCATTGAGAACAAGGGATGTTAAAACATTTAAATCAATGTTTAATCGAACCGAATTAAATGGAATTGTATTTATTTCTGACGTTCTTGATTATTTATATAAAAATTATATAAAAAAGGTAATTGATTATTTGGAACCAGAAACATT
>JAKBQY010000014.1 GCA_021835025.1 Thermoplasmata archaeon
CCATGGGTTTCCTGCAGGATACAATAATTTCATAATTTAATCCAATATCTTCCGCAATTTGGATTATATTGTTCATATTTTTATCAAAATCGGAATTAAAATCAAAAATAGCAGTACAAAAAGAAACGTTTGTTGAATGATCGGTTAATAATTCCATTTTTGCTATATTTGATGTTTCCATTTATTATATGTAAATATTCAATCAAATTAAACTTTATTGTTTTGAAATATTTTTTTATTTTCCATATCTAGAGTCTGCATTAATCTTATTCTGAATTGTATAAATAATTTTTAACCAGCAATGTTTAATGGTTGGCCTGACATTTATTAGATATAATGAAATTCCCGTATATTCTGTGCCCGAAATAATGAATGAAATCGTGGGCAACTTTCTGGTATGTTTTGGGGAGATCCTATGGTTCACACACTTCATGGAATTAACTAATCCCGTGTATTTTATAATTTTAACCATGCCTAAAGGAATATTAAAATTTTAGCTAAGAATTGACAGTCTCGTTTTTATAAAACATTTAAATAACACATATTAATCGTTAAAAAATGATAGATGAGAAATTAATGCTTAAAAGCATTGGAATGGGCACTTATGATGACCTTTTTTCAGATATACCCGAAAAATTGAGGGCAAATATGGATATTGGAAAACCATTGAGTGAGCAGGAACTCATTGAAAAAATTAAAAGAATATCAAAAAAAAATGTTAATAAGGTTAGATTTCTTGGAAATGGTATTTATGATCGGTATATCCCACATCTTGTAGATGAAATAATTTCAAGAAGTGAATTTTTGACCTCATATACTCCGTATCAACCCGAAATATCACAGGGTATTTTGAATGCACTTTTTGAATATCAAAGTATAATATCCGATCTGACAGGAATGGATGTCACTAACTCCTCAATGTATGACGGTTTCACCTCCCTTGGTGAAGCTGTTAGAATGGCATATCGTATAAATGGAAAAAATGAAATTCTTATACCAGGAAATATCTATAAGTCAAAATATGAAATAATCAAAAATTATGTTAATGGTTTGAATGTAAAATTCATTCAATATAGTTTTAATAAAAATGGACTGCTGAATCTTGACGATTTGAGTTCAAAAATAAATGAGAATACATCATCCATAATTATTGAAAACCCCAATTCATTTGGACTTATAGATGAAAATGCAATGAGGGTAAAGGAAATAAAAAAGAGCGCAATCACAATAACATATTATGATCCCATATCCCTGGGAATTTTGGAACCTCCCGGTGAATATGATACTGATATAGCTGTAGCCGAAGGGCAGCAATTGGGAATACATATGAATGTAGGCGGCCCTTTGCTTGGCTTATTTTCCTTTAAAAAGGATTATGTCCATAAATCTCCTGGGAGATTAATAGGCCTCAGCAATGATAAAAATAATAATAAGGCATTTGTTATGACTCTACAGGCAAGAGAACAGCACATAAGAAGGGCAAAGGCCATGAGCAATATATGTTCAAACCAGGCATTGCTTGCAGTCGCCGCAACAGCTTATTTATCGATTCTTGGAGAAAGTGGTTTAAGAAATATTGCATCAATTACAGTAAATAAAAGCAAAAAGTTAAGGGAAAACATGAAATCTATTGGCATAAACACGGTTTTTGATGGTATTAATTTTTCCGACAATTTATTCCACTTTGATAAAATTGACATATTGAAAAGTAAAGAAATTTCCGGTGGTGTAAAATTATCTGATTTAACATATATAAATGATATCCCTGATGCATCGTTTTTTTCAGTTACTGAAAAAACCAGTGATGATGATATAAACTATCTAGTGAAATCACTGGGGGGGTTTTAAAATGTATAAACAGGCACATTATGATGAGGATTTTTTAATAGATTACAATACAGGCTCGGATTACATTCTTGATGGAGAAAAATGTGATTTGCCTGAAAATATTAAAAGGAAATCACTAAAATTGCCAAATTTAAGAAGTTTTGATGTTTCAAGGCATTACACAAAATTATCTGAAATGAATTATTCTGTAGATATTGGAATGTATCCCCTTGGATCATGTACTATGAAATATAATCCCAAATACAATGATTATATAGCTTCAATGGAAATATTTACTGATGTACACCCCCTTGATTACGAGGAAAATATACAGGGTTCGCTTGAAATAATGTATAATCTTCAAGAATACCTCAAATTGATTTCAGGAATGGATTTTGTAACACTTCAACCATCCGCCGGTGCCCATGGTGAATTCACGGGAATATTAATTGTAAGAAAATATTTTGAAATGAGAAATGAATTAAACCACAGGAATGAGATAATAATTCCCGACTCTGCACACGGAACAAATCCTGCTTCCGCTGCCATGGTTGGATTCAATGTTATTGAGGTGCCCTCAGATGAAAATGGATTGATAAATTTGGATGCCCTTGAGTCGGTTGTTTCCGATCATACTGCGGCTTTCATGATTACAAACCCCAATACACTTGGAATTTTCGATGACAATATATTGAAAATCGCCGAAATAATGCACAAAAATGGTGCTTTACTGTATTATGATGGAGCCAATTTCAATGCTATTCTGGGGATAACAACTCCTGGCATCATGGGCTTTGATATAGTCCATTTTAATCTTCACAAAACATTTGCAACACCACACGGAGGGGGTGGGCCTGGGTCAGGGCCGATTGCAGTAAAATCATTTTTGAAGGATTTCCTTCCCGTACCGGTCATTTCAAAGAAAGAGGAAAAATATTTTCTTGATTACAGTATAAAAAATACCATCGGAAAGGTCTCATCATATTATGGTTCATTTGCTATACTGTTAAGGGCATACTCATATATTTTAAAGAATGGGAACGATTTGAGAAAAAATACTGAAAAGGCGGTACTGAATTCAAATTACATGGCTGGCCAGTTGAGAAATTATTATAATATACCATACAAAAAACTGAAGAAGCATGAATTTGTATTATCCACAGAAAATACGGGAAAAAGGGCACTTGACATATCAAAATATATCCTTGATTTTGGCATACATTCACCAACAACATATTTCCCCCTGATAGTAAAAGAGGCGATGATGATTGAACCAACTGAATCCTCCACAAAAAAGGAAATTGATCTTTATATTGAAGTTATGAAAAGGGCAGCATCTATGGATGATGAAACGTTAAAAAATTCTCCTGTAAATACTTCAGTTGGAAGAATAGACGAGGTCAAAGCAGCCAGAAACCTTATATTGCACTGGTGAACCTAAAAAATTCAGAATAAATTATAATTTTTATTTATCAAGCAAAAAACATTAAATAAATATATTCAATAAAGAGATATATGAAATTAGATGAAATAAACAATAAAGCCACTACAATTGATTTAAAGGTCAAAATATTATCCATAGACAAACGGGAAATAAACACCTCAAGGGGGGAAAGTGTATATTATTATGGAATGATTGGGGATGAAACCAGCGTTATGGCGTACACTGCCTGGGAATTTCCAACTGCCATAAAAGTTGGAGATGTGGTGGAAATCAAATATGCCCGAGTAAAGGAATATAACGGAAGATTAAGATTATATATGGATTCAAGAACTGAAATTATCCTCAAGCCAGGTGAAAATCTGGATGTTAAGAATACATACAGAGAGGTAAAATTGCAGGATATATCAACAAAAACACCTTTTGTATCTGTATCCGGAATGGTTTCAGGCATAAAGACAAGGGAATACAGTAAAGAGGGGAGGGAATTTTTGATCTATTCCGGTTTTATTGAGGATAATACTTCGAAGGTCAGAATTTCCTCATTTGGAAAACCGCTTGAAAACGGTAAAATGTATTCAATAAAAGGTGCAAGGGTAGCGGAATTTAACAAACAGATGGAACTATCAATGGGTGATAAAACGGATATTGAGGAGATTTCACAGAATGTGGACTTTGAAAGGAATTTTAAGATATTCGAAATTAAAAACCCTGCGGGAAGTATCAATATAGAAGTCTTTGTTATAACAATTGGCTTAAAAAGTGGAATTATAAAAAGATGCGAAATATGCAATAAGCTTTTGAGTACTGATACTGGTATATGCAAGGATCATCCCAATGCAGGAACGATTCTGGATATATTTACATATTTTACCGTTGATGATGGCACAGGAATTATGCAGGCAATTGCAGGAAAAAAAGCCATTCTTCCAATAATAGGAATTGGGGATGATGAGATAGCAAAATATGCAAACGATATATACAATAAAATTAGTGAAAGATTATATGGCCACGCATTTAAAATGAATGTAGATTTTATAATGAATGAAGAGGAACTATCACTAAGAGTGAATAACATATCAGAGCTGAATGAAACGGATTTCAAGAACGATATGATTGAGGAGGTTTGAAAATGCCAAGAACTATACTGAAAAGAGAGAGATCCTACTGGATTTTTTCCAGAGAACTAAGGGATTCAAATATACTGGAAGGGGAAGATAAAAGACCATATATAATTACCCCCCTGGGTTCAAGAATAAAAAGAATATTGATAACTGGAAAAATAACATACAAAAATGATGATGAAAAACTTATAAAGTTAACAGTTGCAGATTATATAGGATCTTTCTATATTACCGCATTCAAAACGGGATTCAACAGTGAAATAGCAGATGAAGTGAATAAATACAATGTGGATGATACTGTTGTTATTATGGGAAAGATAAGCTCATTTAAAACTGATGATGGAATTTTCTATTTTTCCATAAATCCAGAAATGATAAATAAAATATCTGAAAGTGAAAGGTTCTTCTGGGGTATCAGAACTCTTTATATTTCCAGAAGAAAATTATATGCAATAAGGGAGACAAAAAAGAATGAGAATGCAACCCTTGAAATGCTTACAAAACTTGGCTTTTCTGAGGAAGAAGCTGAGGCGGCCATAAGATCCAGTGATAAATATCCTAATTATGATTTTGAATCATATAGTAATGCAATATCCTCTGTAAATTATGAATCGCCCGTTCCAGTAAATATAGAGAAGGACACACAAAAAAAGGAGGATAATACACTCATACCAGATTTCGAGGGATTTGTACTGGATTATATCAAGAATAATGATGATGGCCCAGGATGCAAATATGATGATATAATCATAGCCTCGTCAAATAAGGGAATAAATCAGAACAGGCTTGATGAAATTTTGAATGTACTTGGTTCTAATGGAGATATTTACGAGGTTTCATTGAAAAGATACAAGGCCCTGTGACCTCCACCCATGACTAAACAGTAGAGCAAAATAACCTCCAGGTCTATTGTTGTAAGGCGTTAGAATTGCAACGAATGGGTTCACTATTATGAGTGATGCTGATACAAACACCTTCATCACACTAGATATTGTATACAATAATTGCGAGATAAACGTAGAAGAACCTAATGTTTAGCCTCTTTGATGTTGTCTTTGCAATGAACTTCCTAATCGTCCTGTATCCCGTCTCTATTTCCTCTCTTTTTGTACATCCTCAATATATCCTTAAGCTGCGGTTTCCTGTTTGTTGCAAATATGTACAGGATTCTTTTCTTTTTTTTCTCCATAAACTGATACAAGGAAATATGTTATCTGGCTAAATTTTTGATCTGCTGAAATAAAGTGTAATTACTCGTTTAAAGCGTTAAATTTTTATGAATAAAAATTAAAATATAATAAACACATTATTTATTATGGCAACGAAAGATGAGATCCTAGAGTGGTTTAAAAATACCAATGAAAATGCGCAAAAATTAATAGATTTAAAATGGCAAATAGTGCAAACAGGCAATTATACAATTCTTCAAAATGATAAAATACCTTTTTCAATGTTTATTGGGTTCAATGACGACAATATTATGAATATACTCATAAGAACGGGTATAGAAACAGCAACAATAGACAATGAGGAAAGACTGACAATTTACAGGGTTTTACTTATATTAAACAAAAGAGTTGAAATTGTGAAATTTATGCTTGATGGCATTAATGAGGAGGTAATTGCAGGTGCAGATATGGAAATCCACTCAATTACGCGTGATGATTTAAATTCCGTATTGAATGCAATATTAACATCGTTCTACATGATGGTCCAGGCTCTGCATCTTGAAGACCAGTTCAATCAACAGATCATCGAAAGAACATTTTTAATGATTAAAAATATGGCACAGGAAGGAAAGTCCAGAGAAGATATCAAAAATTACCTGGTAAAAACAATAGGTCTCAGAGATGAAGAAGCGGAGAAATTGATCAGTGAAGTTCTGGACTCAGGCAATGCTCCGGCTACCATGTATCAGTAAAAAAAATTTAACGATTAACATGAGCCCTCAATTTTTATATTACACTTCCACTGGAACGGGCAATGGTGCCCTGGCCGTACTTATAATAGGCTTTATACTGATTCTGCTTATAATTTTCATCGTTATATATTATACCATAAAAATTATTACATCACAGACAGGTAAAAAATTTACAGGAGCCGAGTCCATTATTAATAAAATTGGAATTGCAAGGACAGCAATTGAAGCAAATAGCAAAGGAACTGTTACCCTGGATGGGATATCATGGGAAGCCGTAAATCTTGGAGCAGAAAAAATAGAAAAATCTGATAATATTATTGTAATGGGAAGGAAAGGCGTGTCACTTCAGGTAAAAAAATTTAATAAAAAAATTTTAAGATGAAATATTATTAAAAAGTATTATCCTTTCCATATTCCAATTCCCAGACCTATTAAAAATAATACAAGTATAATAGACAGGGAACCAATTTTGCCTATTGGTAAAATGGATGGTAATTTATCTATATTTGCGAATATAAATGACTTTACATGTGACAATATTGCAGAAAATGATAATTTGGGCAAAAATGCAAATCCTGCATAGCCTGCAATAAAAATGGCAATAATTAGCAAAACAAAGGATGAAATACCTTTTTTAATTGCTAATCCAAAGAACAATCCATCAATAAACGCAAGAATCAAAATTATATAACCTTCAACAGCTACCATAAAAAGACAGGAGATAGTCATATTTAAATTTTTGTGAGCCTAATATTGTCAAATATTAGTTGATTTTTTTTAATAAAATTATAACTTATTTCTTTTACACTAGAGTTCTTTTTCCGATTGATTCTAGACTTTGCAGGCTTTCATGTTAGAATTTCCTGTTAACAATCAATTAAAAGTTGGCAATGCCAAGAATAGAAAAACTTTTTAACCCCTTTTGCAGCATTCAAGAGGGTAATGTTGGTTCTTTCATAATTCAACAGTACATCCACATTTTAATTTATCTGAAAAAATAAAATTCCATCATTTATAAAAAATAGACATGTGGAGGGCCTGTAAATTCGAAAAGATTAATTTATAATAACATGATTATAAGCGATGATATTTTATTTTATTCGGCATGGACAGACTGTGGATAATGCCAGAGCAGTCTTTCCAGATGAAAATACAAAATTAACAGATAAGGGAATAAAAGAAGCCAAGACTGCAAGTAAATTTTTTGGCAATATTAAATTTGATGCGATTTATACCAGCCCCTTTTTGAGAACTCTTGAAACGGCCAAAATTTTGACAGAAAAGAGGTATATAATTGATAAAAGGCTTAAAGATGTTGATACTGGAACATTAAAAGGTGAAAGTATTGAAGAAATCTCAAAAAAAGATAAAAACTGGTATACAACATTTCGAGATGATATAGAAAATAAATACAACGTTGAAAGATTTAGTTCGGTTAAGGAAAGAATTAACGATTTTATAAATGAAACAGGGAAAAATAACTATAGCAGAGTTCTTGTGGTAACACATCTTGAACCAATTAGGGCTATGTTTTCTATTTCTATGGATATCGATGGAAAAGCGCTTGTAAATATAGAAATAAACAATTGTTCCGTATCATTGTTCACGTATTTTGGCAGTAAACTATATTTGAAATCCCTTAACTGGATTCCTCTTGATATGTACGATAATAATAAAAATAGGAGTTTTTATTGATATGTGACCTCCTCCCACGAATGAATTCATGGGCTTCCTGTTTCGACGGTTACCGGTGGAGTCTCCACAGGCCTGAATTCCCCTCGGCCCTTGGGTACTTTGCCCTCCATGCTAAGCCATTCGACTTTACTGGCACAGGCATGCATAGTGCTATATGTGATCCGACCTTCTTCCATTATGTCTACCAGTGGACAGGAATAATATTCTTCTGTGATATAAAAGGACCCCGTAATCTTTCCCACTCTCGTGTTTTCTTGTTGCCAATGCCATAACTGATAATTAAGTAATGCATCATATATCCTTATACAATATGGAATTTACTATGTCTCTAAGCAAAAAATAGATTGGGATTCCAACATTCTATGACTGCCAGGGCAATAATAAATAAATTTATATAATTCTGAATTATTGTTGGGTTAATATGAGTTTGATAGTTATAGGTGTACTACATAAATATAATTCAGAAATAAAAAGTAAGGAATCTTCAGATAATTATATAAATGTAACCAAGAAAATTTTGCAAATGTATAAAATTAAAAGCGGATGCCTCATTAATGGCAGGATAGATGAAATTAATTCGGCAGTTGATAGGGATAAACAAATAGAGGTGGCCATGCCAAATCTTGAAAGTATAAGTGGAATGCATGTTGATATGATATACGTTGAAGGAGAAGGAGAAAAGGATTACCTGTTTTTTCAGAATAAAGATTGGAACAAACTTGTCAACTTTGCCATTTTCCCGGAGGAATATGAAATTAAATTTGAATTTAGTACAATTTCCTGTGGCTTCAGAAAAATTAAATTATTCAATAAAGGTATAGTTATAGATAAATAATTTCAGGTGTTCAAATGAAGGATGATGCAACAAATATATCAAAAATTACAAAATTATTGAAAGAAGCGATAAATTATGAAACTCAGGGGAAAAAAGAAGAAGCAATAGAATCATATAAAAATGCACATAAATATTTATTAGAAATTGCCAAAAATTCAAAGGGAGAAGAAAGGAAAAAAAGGTTATCCCAGGCTGAAAATGTATTAAAGGCGTATAATTCATTAAAAAATGTGGACATCAATGAGGATAAAATAAACAATGGAAAAAAAATATTGCAATCATTAAATATTGAAACTCCAGAAATACCAAACATTACCTTCAATGATGTTGCAGGTCTTGAAGATGTAAAGAATGAAATAATGTCAAAAATCATATATCCTATGCGATATAAAGAATTATCGGAGGAATATGACATAGAATTTGGGGGAGGAATGCTTTTATTTGGTCCTCCAGGAACTGGAAAGACATTTATCGTAAAGGCAATAGCAAATGAGGTAAAGGCGAATTTTATTAACGTTAACCCCTCGTCCCTGTATAGCCAATGGTTTGGGCAATTTGAAAAAAATATTTCTCTCTTATTTAAGGCAGCTTATCTATTATCACCCGCAATAATATTCTTTGATGAGATTGACACCCTTGTTCCAAAAAGGAGCGGAAATGAGTCAGATGCGGCAAAAAGAGGCGTATCGCAGTTATTAACGGAAGTTGGAGGATTAACCTCGGAAAAGGATAAAAATATATTCATTATAGCAGCCACAAATAATCCATGGGCCATAGATGAAGCAATATTGCGACCCGGAAGATTTGATGTTAAAATATATGTGCCACCACCTGATTATGAAGCCAGGAAAAAGTTGTTTGAATTAAAATTAGCCAAAATTAAACCCGTGGGAAATATTGATTATGGTCATCTTGCGGAAATTACTGAAAAATATTCTGGTGCAGATATAGAATTTATATGTAAAAAGGCAATTCAAAATGTGTTCATGGAAGTTGTAAAAACGGGAAATAAGATTCCGGTAAACAGTGAAGATTTAATGTCTGTTATTTATCAAATTAAACCATCAATAGATGAAAATATGCTTAATAGATATAAAATGTATACGGATGCTTAAGATAATATGCAAAGCGAACCTTCTATCTTTCTTTAGAATTGGGATTTCCCACTCAATTGCGATTAAATTATTTTTCACCAGTACCTTGATTTTCTACATATATGCTTGTATCCACTATACCTGCATTTAACATATAAAATGAATATGTTTATAAATTCTTAACTTCATGATATCCTGAGAAGAAATTATCTAAAATTTTTACAGGGAATGCCCCTGCCATCGAAAATATAGAAAAGTTTATTTAAAGGATTATATTTATTACATATGGCAGTCTTCAAATTCGGCAAAAGTGAGGAAGAAAAGATTCTTGAGAAAAGATCAAGAATCAGCATTAATAAATCAAACATCGATAGAACAGTGAGGCAATATGAAAAATTCAAAGCAAAAAGCATGGAAGACGCAAAAATAGCATTGAAAGATAACAATATGAGAAAAGCAAAACTATTTGCCTCTTTTATACAGTCGCTTGAATCGTCAATCACTGGTTTGAAAGATTATAGACTATTGTTAGAGAGCGTTGATTTGAACCTCCAATATTCAAAAACTCAGAAAGATATATGGTCATCATTAAAACAGAGTTCCCAGGATCTTGTGGGTGGACAATTGTCTCCACAACAAATAATGGAAATATCACAAAGTATAGATTCAATAGTTCAATCTCAGGAGAGAATACAGGAATCCCTTGGCGATCAACTTGACCAGATAAAAAATGCAGTAGATCAGAGCTCTGAAATAAATCCGGAAGCACGTGATAAGGTCCTTGAGGATTTAATGAAGGAAACCGAAAAGAAAGAACCTGAAAAGGTATCAGAGGAGGATGAAAAATTAAATCAGCTACTGAAGGATATGGAGAAGGAAAAAGAGTAAAATATTTCAATCAATATAACATTGTTAAACTATGAAAAAAATATTTCATGATGAATCGGAATTTTCAGTATATTGCGATTTGGGTATTTACAAAAAAGATAACAATATACGCGAATTTAAAAAATATCTTGGTAAACTTAATAAAAAAGGATAATTTTTATTTATGCTATTTTAAAAATATAAAAGAAGCAAAATGAAATGATATTGTTTAAATATAAAAAATAGTAAAATTGATTTTTATTAAATGCAGAAGGTCTCTTATTATTTTATAAACATACTTTATTTTTATTTATTATTACGAATATTTAATTTATAATACATAATTCGTATATTTTAAATATGATGAATTAATTATGTAGTATTAACATATGGGTTAAAATAGACTTATAATGTTAAAAATAATATTGTGATATACAAAAATTTATTAATATCACATTATTAACAAACTAACGGGTGAAAAAATGAACACAAAATGCAAAATATGTGGGGAAAAAATTGGCGTGCCAGAAGATTCAATGGTCGGAGAATTAATAGAATGCCCTTCATGCGGAATGAATTTCGAAATAGTTTCCACGGTTGAGGGCAATGTGGAAATAAAACCTGCTGAGAATGTGGGTGAGGACTGGGGAGAATAAATTGATAAAAGCTGGCATCGTCGGAGCATCCGGTTATGTGGGTGGGGAACTGATAAGGTTGCTAGTTACCCACAATGAGGTTGAAATAAAAGCGGCCACCTCACAGAGGCACAAGGGAGAAAAATTGGCGAGGATACATCCAGATCTCTATGGCTTCACAGATCTGAAATTTACTGGAGAAAGTATTTTTGATCTTTTGGATGATCTAGACGTAGTTTTTCTGGCATTGCCACATGGGACATCAATTAAATATGTACCTGACCTTGTTGAATCCGGCGTGAATATAATAGATATGAGCGCTGATTTCAGGTTGAAGGATGGTTCCAAGTATGTGAAGTGGTATGGTTATGAACATAATTATCCGGACTTGCTAAATAAATTCGTTTATGGAATGCCTGAGTTGCATAGAGAGGAATTAAAAAATACAAAATATATAGCAGTTCCAGGATGCATTGCATCATCATCAATATACAGCATTGCTCCATTCCTTAGCCTGGATCTCGACAATAATATAATAAATGTTGATGCAAAGGTAGGTTCATCTGGATCAGGAGCAGAAATGGACGAATCAAAGGTTTTTTCGGAAAGATACAATTCTATACGAGCATATAAACCTGTACAGCACAGGCACACTCCGGAAATAGAACAGGAGCTTAAATATGCCTCAGGCAAAGATGTTAAAATAGCATTATCGGCACATTCCGTGAATATGGTAAGGGGTATTTTAACCACATCAAATGTCTATGCAAAAACTGACGAGATCAATGCATGGCAACTTTTGAGGCAATTTTATGATAATGAAAAATTCGTGAGGTTGATTATGGATAAAAAAAGCAATTTCAAATATCCAGATCCAAAAATCGTCATAGGATCAAATTTTGTTGACCTGGGATTTGCAATAGACAAATATATCAATAGAATTGTGTCCTTTGGTGCCATAGACAATATGATCAAGGGTGCATCTGGCAATGCCATTCAGTCAATGAATATAATGTATGGATTTAAAGAGAATGAGGGGTTGACAATGCCCTCATTATTCCCGGTGTGAAAAATGATAGTTATAAAAATAGGTGGAAGCATACTTGAAAAAATAATCAATGAAAATGCCCTTCCCAAAATATTACAAAATATTGGCGAAGATGTAATAATAGTTCATGGTGGAGGCAATTATCTCAATAAATATGCAAATAATTTTGGGTATGAACAGAAATTTGTAACCTCTCCAGGAGGAATTAAAAGTAGATATACAGATAAAAACACGCTGGAGATATTCACAATGGTCATGTCCCTGATTAACCAGAAAATAGTTCATTCACTGAAACAGGCTGGAATTAAAGCCGTTGCATTGAATGGTGAATCATTCATAAATGCAAGGAGAAAGGACAAACTTGTTATATTGAATGAAAAAAATAGAAAAATGGTCATTGATGGCGGTTATACAGGAAAAATAAATAATGTAGATGCCGAGCCCTTAAATGCACTTTTAAATAAAGGATATGTACCTGTAGTATCACCAATAGCGTATTCAGATGAAAGTTATCTGAATGTGGATGCAGATAGGGCTGCGGCATACATTTCAGGTTATATGCAAGCCAAAACACTTATACTTATGACAAATGTCAATGGCTTGTATATGGAAGACAGGATCGTGAATGAAGCTGATAATGAATATATAAAAAATATAATAAATAAAGTGGGCCATGGAATGGATAAAAAGCTGCTGGCCGCCACAGAGGCCATAGATATGGGAGTTCAGAGAGTGATTATATCCAATCCATTTAATGATATTATGAATGGAACCACCATTTATAAAAGGGCCGAGGTCAATAAAAATTATTGAAATTGTGGTGAAAACATGAATTATGAAGATGAATATATTGCAAATACATATCAGCGTTTACCGGTAAATATAAAAAGAGGAGAGAATTCATATCTGTATGATGTTAATGGAAAAAGATATATTGATATGATGGGTGGCTATGGTGTAGCCATTTTTGGATATTCCAACAAAAAAATAAAAGATGCTGTATGCAATCAAATGGATATATTGCCAATTGCACATGCATCTGAATATACTGAGGCAAGGGGAAATTTTGTTAAAAAACTTTCTGGCATAGTTCCTGAAGGTTTTAATAAATTCTATCTTGGAAACACTGGCGCAGAGGCTATTGAGGCCGCAATAAAGGTTGTGAAAAAATCATCGAAAAAACATAAATTAGTTGCAATGAATAACTCATATCATGGGAAAACCCTTGGAGCACTGTCCATTACACATTCAAACAAATATAGAAGATATTTTGGTGACATTTTGATAAAGGATGTTGAGTTCATTGGATACAACAATGAGGAAGATCTTGAAAAAATAAGGAAAGATGATGATATAGCTGCTGTTTTCTTTGAACCTGTCCAGGGTGAAGGGGGCATCAATATACCGGATAGAGAATATGTAAGGCATTTAAGGGAAATTACGGAGGAAAAAAATATCATACTGGTTGCCGATGAAATTCAATCAGGTCTTGGAAGAACTGGAAAAATGTGGGCATATCAGAATTTTGACATAACGCCGGATATCATTACCATAGGAAAAGGCATAGGCGGTGGTATTCCATTATCAGTTACTGCCGGTAAACCAGAATATATGAACAACCTTGAAAAGGGGGAGCAGTCATCCACTACAGGAGGGAATCCTATTGCGTGTGCAGCAGGCTCTTCGGTTATAGAACAGCTTACGCCTGAACTTATTCAGGAAGTCCAAAGAAAGGGTGAACTTTTCAGAAAATCATTATATGATGGTTTGGGTGATGCCAAAATTGTAAAGGAAATTAGGGGGTTGGGCTTGATGAATGCCATAGAATTGAAGGTAAAATTCCTGCCAATTTTAATGGATATGATAAATCAGGGAGTCCTTTCATTGTATTCGGGAATTAATATAATCAGGATGCTTCCCCCATACATTATTGAGGATGATGATCTGAAAAAAGCATCAGCAATAATTTCTGAAACTATAAAATCATATTACAATGGGGTAATAAAATGAGAATTTCAATGCTTTATGATATAATACGCTGGGAAGAGAAGGCCATACTGAAATCCATGGAGGACAAAAACATAGAAGCGATGCATATTGATGTTAAAAACATGAATTTAAATCTTGAAGGAAACAATTATGATTTTGGTGACATCTCCCTGCAGAGATCCACCGGCTACTACAGAAACCTCCATTCAACAGCATATGTTGAATTTACAGGAAATAAAATAATAAATGATTTTAACTCAACAATAATAACCGGCAATAAAATGTTTACATCCTTGCTTTTATCAAAGAACCATGTGAGGATACCAAAAAGTTATGTATCGTTTTCAAAGGATGTTTTCTTAAAATCATTCAGCGGGGATTTCAACAACAAAGCCGTAACCAAACCAGTTACAGGAAGCTGGGGGAGGATGATATCACTGTTAAATGATTATTACGCTGCAATGGATATCGCGGAATATAAGGAGTATATGTATCCACTATACCAGATAAATTATACTCAGGACTATATCAATGATTTTGGGCGCGATTTGAGGGTATTTGTTGTAAATGACCAGGTTGTTGCCGGAATATATAGATATAAATCATCGCTGGACTGGAGAACAAACACTGCATTGGGTGGAAGGGCAGAACCGTTAAAAATAACGCCCGAAATAGAGGATATAACACTTAACGCAATAAAATCAATTGGCCCGGGCATATATGGAGTAGACATCCTGGAATCAAAGGAAGGATTCTTTGTGAATGAAATAAATGGAAATACAGAGTTTAAAAATACCGTTCCAGTAACCGGTGTGAATATACCAGAATTAATAGTTGATTACCTTATTCAAGAGGCAAAAAAATGAATACAGGTGACCTGTTAATAAAAATGCTTGAAATATATTCCCCAAGCGGCAAGGAACTTGAAATTGCCAAATTGATCAGGGACTATATGGTTGAAATGGATTTTGAAAACCCTGTTATTGATGAAAAATATAATGTTGTTTCTTTGACTGGTAATGGTGAACCTTCTGTTCTTATCTGTGGCCACGAGGATACGGTTCCAGGATTTATTCCTGTAAAGTACGATGGCGATTTAATATATGGACGGGGAGCGGTGGATGCCAAGTCATCCCTGTTATCATTATTGCTGGGTGCAAAAAAGGCAAGAGAATCCGGATTCAAGGGGAAGATAATAATGGCCTCTGCGTCTGGAGAAGAAAGCGATGGTAAAGGAATAAACTACATAAAAGCCAATTATGAAAAAACCGATTTTGCAATTTTTGGTGAGCCAGGTGGAGCCGAAAATATCACAGCCGGCTACAAAGGCAGAACACTTTTTGAGATATACAAAAAAAGCAATCCACACCATGCCAGTTCATCATGGATGGAGGAAAATGCAATAGACTCGCTGATAAATTTATGGGAAAACGTAAAATCAAAATGGGGCAACAACAAGGATTTCAACTCCATCACCGCAGGTATAACAAAATTCGAGGGTGGTGAATATGACAATATGACACCTGAAAATGCAAGTATGGCCATTGATATAAGATACCCAAAATCAGTTAATGAAGAAGAGATCATAAAATACATGGAAAAAGAACTTAAAATAAATCTCAAGGAGGATTATTCATATAGAATAAAGAACAGTGCAATGCCCTATATATCCAATATGAAAAGCAATCTGGTAAAGTCGTTCAAACAATCCATATATAACTACAATTTAAAGCCAAAATTGATATTCAAAAGCGGGTCCGGTGATATGAATACATTGGGCAATGACTGGAAAATACCTGTAATTACCTATGGCCCGGGAGATACAAAATTGTCCCATACATCCAATGAGGTTATCAGTGTAAATGAGATCAACCTGTGTGCTGATATTGTTTCTGATTCACTCCTGTATCTGCAAAAAAATAATTTCTAATTTTTCTAAATGAAATATTTAATTACCAATCCAGGTATTTACATTTATGCCAATGGTTATTGAATCAGAAATTAAATATGAAAAATTTCTTAAACCCTTTAATAAAAAGGCCTCAGGACTTCATGCCAGGATAAGATCACGTTTATTTTCAGGAAAATATAATATCACATCTGAAATTGAAATAAATGCCAAAATACTTGAAATAAAGGGTTTGATGGAGTATCTAAATACAGAAGACCTCAAAGACTTTTCAGGCATGGAAACCAAAATGTATGTTCTTCCTGCGGGATGCGGCCCTGATGATGGAATATTTTTTTCCAAAGATATGGCAGGGAAAATGGATAAACATTCCATTGCTCCGGGGAAATACAATGTAAAAATAGGAATATATGAAATCAACGGCAACAAAATATAGCTATATTTTCAATTGCCCTTATAATCTGGTTCCCTTTTCTCGAGAAAAGCCTTGATGCCCTCTTTTAGATCATTTCCAGCATAGAGCATCCCCGTGGACAGCGATTCCTCATCAAAATTCATTGTGGATGTATTGTACATGAGTTTTTTTGCTACATACACAGACGCTGGTGAAATCTTTCTTGACAATTTATCTGCCAATTTGAATGTTTCATCATCTATATTTTCTTCAAAAATCCTTGTAACTATCCCATATTCATATGCTTTCTGTCCATTTATGCGTTCAGCAGATAATATTATGTCCATGGCCCTTGACAAACCAATGAGGTTTGGCAATCTCTGTGACCCACCGTAGCCGGGAATCAAACCCAGTGATGTTTCAGGAAATCCGATTACTGCGTTTGATGTTGAAACTCTTATATCACATGCCAGTGAAAGTTCAAATCCTCCACCCAGAACATATCCTTTCATTTCAGCTATGAATATTTTGTTCATTCTGGTTATGCGGTCAAATACAGATTCCCCTTTTCTGGAGATTTTCATGAATGCATATGCATTGCTTATAAACTGTGATAAATCAGCACCTGCCGAAAAGTTTTCACCATCCCCGGTGATAACCACGACATGGACGCCGTCATCTTTTTCTATTTTATTCAATACGTCCTCAATGTCATTTATAACCTCCAGGCTCATCAAATTGTTCTTTGTATTGCTCAATTTTAGTATTCCAACCTTATTTTTAACCTCGTACTTTATATGGGAGTTTTTTACTTCCTCCTTTGCTTCAACCTTGGGACTGATTGCCTCCTTTAATTTCCCATTTTTTATTGTGCCAGATGGAGAAAATACGGATATGTTATATTTTTTATAGAGATCATTTAATGTGTTTAAAACCTCATCATTTGATAATCCCTGGGCCACAGTTATTGGGCCAAATGGCCTGTTAAGCCCCAGTTTTACTCCCGTTTCTATATCTGTTGGTACTGCCACACCTTGTTCAATAAGTTTTGTTGCCTCATTTATCTCCAAGGAAAATACATCCATTAAGCTTATTTTATCACTTTCACCAGAATCAGGTATGATGGCCTTTCCATTTTCCCATTTGTATATACCTTCCCCTGTTTTCATTCCAAGTTTTTTTGATTCTATATATTTATCAAATCCATGGCACTTTCCATAATCCTCCGATAATTCCTTTCCATAGTATTTCAGTGAATCAACAACAGTATCCAGGCCAACATAATCGAATAACTGATAGGGCCCCATTGGCAATCCCTGCGATTTGAAAAATTTATCTATTTCTTCCGGTTTTGCTATCCTATCATGGAAAGCAGTACATAACAACAGCATTTCAGGTGCAGAGATCCTGTTTACGACAAAACCTGCCTCATCCTTTAATATTTTAATGGGTGTTTTTCCAATCTTCTTTGCAAGATCATAAACTTCGTTTACATATTCCATTGATGTTTTATTTCCCTTTATAACTTCAACTAGTTTCATCAATATTGGTGGGTTAAAAAAATGCATTCCAAGCAATCTTTCCGGATTTTTAATGGATTCAGCCATTTCTGTTATCCTCATATTTGACGTGTTTGATGCAATGATTTTATCGGTATTTTCGGAAATTTCTTTTAATACTTTTATTTTAATATCAAATATCTCTGGAACAACCTCAATTGATATATCTGCCTTTTCAACGGCTTCCCTTATATTATTATAAAAGTTTATATGTCCAATGGCTTCTTTTCTGGTTGCTTCGTCTATCCTTTTTGATGATACAAGTTTATCAAGGCTCATATTAATGCCTGTTTTTGCCCTTTCAATAACATCTGGATAAAAATCCTCAAGATTCACATCGAACCCATTCAGAGCGAAAACTTCTGCTATTCCATGTCCCATGGTTCCGGCTCCTATAATTGCCACAGTTTTTATCATATATCATTATATTTTATATATTTAAATCTCTTTTCATATGGAAATTATCCAAACAAATATGACCTGAAAATGTTTATTTTTTATCCTGGACGTGTTTCTTGGTGCTTCACATTAATGATAAAAAGGATAAGGTTGCTTTAATAAGGTTTATAAGTAAAATATCTATAATATATCATGTCAGAATATCAATTGACCATTAACAACTTACTCGAAAGTGCTGTAAGATCAAACAGAGACCAGGAAATTGTTTACCATGACAGTAAAATGACATACGATGAATTTTACCGTAATGTGAAGAATTTTGCTCGAAATCTTATAAAAATAGGTGTTAAGCCCGGAGATAGAATTGCAATTATTGATTATGATTCAATAAATTACATGTATTGTTATTACGCAATACCAATGATTGGTGCAACAATGCATATGGTTAATATCCGATATCCACCAGAAATACTTTTTTATACAATCCAGAATTCTGAAGATTCTTACATTGTGGTAAATTCGGCTTTTATGCCATTGCTAATGCAATATAAGAACACGTTCAATTTTATTAAGGGATTTATTGTTTATAATGAGGGCAAAAAAGAAGAATATAATATGGATAACATTTACTATGCCGATGAATTACTGTCAGATAATGATTCAGAAATAAAAGAACCGTCCGAAAATGCCATGGCAACATTATTTTATACATCAGGCACGACAGGATTGCCCAAGGGCGTATATTATTCGCATAAACAGCTTGTGCTGCATGCACTTGGCTCTATATCCTCCTTATCAGATGATCCAATAAATATAAAAAGAACCGATGTAATGATGCCACTTGTTCCCATGTTTCATGTGCATGCCTGGGGAATTCCATATTTTTCCATAATGAAGGGGATGAAATATGTGGTTCCTGGAAAATATGACTGGCCAACAGTACTTAAGGAAATGGAGAGGGAACATGTTAACAGGTCAGCAATGGTACCATCCATATTATATATGTTAATGTCGGAAAAAAACGGTCCAGAAATTCTTGCAAAAACAAAATTAAAAGCAATAATAGGTGGAGCTGCATTGAATTCCGGGCTTGCCGATAGGGCAGAATCGATGGGTATAGAAGTGGTAACAGGCTACGGTATGTCCGAAACTGGACCCTTACTTACTTTAGCAACATATAGTAATTATATTGACAAAAGCGATGAAAATACAAAAAGATTATACAGAAGAAAAACAGGAATTCCAATATCAATGGTTAACCTCCGGGTTGTAACTTCTGATATGAACGATGTAAAAAAGGATGATAAGGAAATAGGGGAAATTATCGTTAGATCCCCGTGGTTAACAGAAGGATATATAAAGGATAAAGAAAAAACAGAAAAATTATGGAAGAATGGTTGGCTTCACACTGGTGACCTGGCCGTAATGGATAAATACAATTATATAAAAATAGTTGACAGGGAAAATGATGCAATAAAATCCGGTGGTGAATTTATCCCCTCTTTAATACTGGAGGATTTAATAAGCACTGTACCTGGCATTGGAGAGGTTGCAGTTGTGAAGAAAAAGGACGAAAAATGGGGGGAAAGGCCTGCCGCTTTTATCAAGGGAAATGTTGATGAAGCCACCATTAGAAAGAAAATGAATGAATATGTGGATACTGGAAGAATAGCAAAATTCTGGTTGCCTGACATCTATATATTTGTGGATGAATTTGACAAAACTGGAACAGGAAAAATAAATAAAAAAGCATTAAGAGAAAAAATGGAGTGATAAAATGGAAGATGCATACTTGGTATATTATAAAAGAGTCCCCTTTTCAAGGGCGAGGCCAAGGGATCCTGAAAAGGATGCCTACAATGATGTTAGAATGGATAAACTACTGTCGGAACTCATCAATAAATCATTAAAGGATACTGAAATAAAGCCGGAAGAAATAGGTGACGTTATAACTGGATGTGCGTTTCAGGCGGGAGAAAACTGGACATATGGCGGAAAGCATTCTGTGCTTTTATCCAATTTGCCATATACCGTTCCTGCAATGTCCATGGATAGGGCATGTTCATCGTCCTTAAATGCCACAGGCATAGCTGCAATGGAAATTATGCTTGAAAAATCTGATATTGTTCTTGCAGGAGGGATGGAACATATGACACATGTTCCTCTTGGCATAGATAATCCATATATACGGCCAAACATGGAGTTAATGGTAAACCCAAAATACGCAAAATACAATATGAATGTTTCATACAATATGGGTTTGACAGCAGAAAAACTTGCTTCATTAAAACACATAGGCAGGGAAGAAATGGATGAATATTCCTATAACTCACATATAAGGGCTGGAAAGGCATATGATGACGGTTTTATGAAGGATGAGATTTTGCCGGTAACAATAAACGGCAAAACAATTGATAGAGATCTTGGAATAAGAAAGGATGTTTCCCTTCAACAGATGCAGGATTTAAGGCCCGTTTTCAATGAGAATGGAATAATTACAGCTGGAAATTCATCCTCATTGAATGACGGAGCATCCCTGGTAATGTTAATGTCCGGAAAGAAAGTGAAGGAATACGGATTAAAACCTGCCGCAAAGGTAATTGATTTTGCATCAGCCGGTGTAGATCCGACCATTATGGGTGAAGGACCTGTTCCCGCAACTGAAAAGGTCTTAAAAAGAAATAAATTGAGCCCTGATGAGATAGATTACTGGGAAATAAATGAGGCGTTCGCTGTTGTTGTTCTGAATGCTGTTAAGGCATTTAACCTGGATTTAAATAGGGTGAATATACATGGAGGTGGAATATCAATAGGCCATCCTCTTGGTGCTACAGGAGCAAGACTTGCAGGTACACTCGGAAGAACACTTAACGATAAAAAGAAAGATTTGGGAATAGCAACACTGTGTGTCGGCGGGGGACAGGGATATTCCATGCTGCTGGAGCGTGTTTAAAATGTTTGATGAACTGAGTGATTACAGAAAAAAAATAAGAGAATTCGCTTTGAGGGAATTTACGGAAGAAACTTCAGAAAGATACGATAGAAATGAAGAATTTCCATTCGAAATTGCAAAAAAATCATTGTCTTTGGGAATGGTTGATATGGAGAATCCAGCAAAAATCTTAATAGCAATAGAGGAAATGTGCAGGGTTGATGCAGGATTGGGAATATCGGCAACATTGCCATATTTTGGTGGAGAGGTTTTATTTTTATTTGGCAATGACAAACAGAAAAAAATCTTAAATGATGTTTACCATGGAAAAGTAATGTTGAGTTTAGGTATAACTGAACCATCGGGAGGAAGCGATGTTGCAGGATTGAAAACATTTGCCAAAAAATCCGGAAATAAATATATCCTTAATGGATCTAAAATGTTCATTTCCAATGGCGCAATAGCGGATTATATGGTTGTTCTTGCAAGGACTTCAGAAGAAGAAAAAAGGCACCATGGCCTGAGTACGTTTTTGGTGAACACAAAGTCAAGGGGATTTAAGGCAACGAAACTCGAGAATAAATTGGGTGTAAGGGCCACAAATACTGCCGAAATAGAATTCAATGATGTTGAATTGAGTGAAGATGATTTAATTGGTGAAGAGGGCAAGGGCTTTTACTATATAATGACATTTTTCAATATAAGCAGGATCTATGTCGCTGGCCAGGCTTTGGGCATATCTGAAGGTGCATTTGATAAAATTAAGGGTTACGTAAAAACCAATAATATTACGGATGAGGCAACAATGTTTGAGGTGGCTGATGTTTCAACAAGGATTGAAGCTGCAAGGCAGTTAACATACAATGCAGCATCGTATTTATTCAAATATGACCCAAAACCAGAGTTAACGAGCATGGCAAAGGCATATGCCGGCGAAACAGCGGTATATTCCTCTGAAAAGGCAATGGAGATAACAGGAAAATCCCCTGATGAAAGCATACAGAGGATATTCAGGAATGCAAAAATCATGGAAATATGGGAAGGAACCAGTGAAGTTGAAAAACTTGTAATATCAAGGCAAATATTGAAGGGTGATTAAATGGAAGATGAATATGAACTTTTAAGGGATACAGTAAAGGAATTCTCTGAAAAAAATCTTGATGAAAAAAGGATAGAAACAGGGGGAATTGTGGAAAATATTATTCAAAATATAGCATCTCAGGGATTTCTTGGTGCCAAAATACCATCAAAATTCGGTGGATCCGAACTTGATGAAAAATCATACAATATAATTCTACGGGAAATATCGAAATATTCACCTTCCGTTGCAATGAAAATATTTATTCTAAATTCACTTTATTATCCACTTGTCAAAAATACGGAAATGGAATCAACTCTTTCCGATGCCTCATCAGGAAAAATGAATGTTTCCGTTGACTTTTTAAATAAAAATAAAATAGAAGGAGAAAAATTCAATGGAACTTTGAATGACATATTAAATGCGGATTCAAATAATATTATAGTTTTTGGAAAAGGCCCATCATTGGTCAATGGGGGTACTGTCATGGAAAAGGATTTTATGGGATTCAGGGGGCTAAAATTCGGGGATATTAAAATTGAAAGCGAGCTCCAGCACATTAATACAAAGGTTACCTTGAATGATATTCTTGAAGATTCCTATAATGCAATTTCCTCGATAAATCTTGGCTTAATTTCAGGTGCCCTGGATAAGGCAATGGAATATTCAACAATAAGGAAAGCCTTTGATTCCCCCCTAAGTTCATATGAACCGGTTGCATTCAATTTATCAAGGATGGTTTCACAGAAGAATATACTGGAAACTATATTGAATAATAATATTGATAGTTACTATGCCCTAAATTTTTCAATGAATATTCTGGTAGAAACAACAAGATATGCTCTTAATGTCCATGGTGGCTACGGATATTTCGGTGATTTTGGAGTAGAAAAATTTTACAGGGATGCAATGGTTATGAGATCGATTTTCTATGGAAATTCTGATCTTAAAAAATTATCTGGCCATGTTTATGGAAATAAAGTGGGATTTATATAAATTTTTATTTAAATACTTTCCCTTCAAATGCATAAATTTCAGAATATTTATAACAATTTTTTTCCATTCCGGCTTTTAAACATGTTTCCTGTAGAAATTCCATTTTTGAAAAACTATATTCTATAGCTACTTGAGGTAATAAAATCCCTGTTTTGTAATCTTTTTTTACATATAACCCGTGTTTTCCTATTTCTATTTTATCCACATCCATGTAATCAATTTTCTGAAGTTCCCCAAGTACTGTTATTTCTATATCAATTGAATCGATTTTATTTTCACTCAATGGCCTGAATCTTGGATCTTCAAAAGCCGCACTTATAGCAGAATTTTCAACCGCCTTATATAATGGATATACTGCAAATGGATATCCTATGCACCCCCTTAATTCACCGCCTTCATTTATTGTAACAAAAGCTCCTGATTTCTTTTTGAGTTTTTCAGGTATTTCTATATCTTGATAATTTAAATTAAATTGCTTTTTAATTGAATTTAACGCTATTTTTAAAAGAATTTTTCCATCCTCTTCATCTAGAGAATCCAGAAAATCATCCTTTAATGTTTTCATAATTTATGAATAACAATAAATATATTTAAACTTTTCAGAATTTGAAGATCTTTTCCAAATTCAAAAGTTGAAATGTTAAGCTATGTTGCATCTATGTGTGACATTTTCTAAAAACCTCGCAAATTTACCAATTCTTAAATGGTTTGTACATATAAAACCCCTATGTACGGGACCTATTCAATTTTACAACAGATCTAACACACTATCTTTATAGACGTTTTAAATAGTTGTGATTAATGTATAAGTTTTTTATATATCTGTTAGATGTATAACAATGATAAAAATATCGGGACTAACAAAAAACTACAATAAGGTTCCAGTATTGAAAAATCTTAATCTTGACATAAAAAATGGCGAAATTGTTGGATTTGCGGGTCTGAATGGTGCTGGTAAGAGCACAACAATAAGGATAGCATCCGGCATTATTTTTCCATCTTCCGGTACAGTTACCGTGGAGGAAAAAGATATTGTTAATGAAAAGGTAGAAGCATCAAAGTATATTGGCTGGGTACCAGAACTGCCAAACTTTGAGCCAAGGGGAAAATCAATATCTTTATTAAAATATTATGCGGGTTTCTTTGGAATAGGGTCAAAAGAAGCAGAGCAAAAAGCTGAGAAACTCTTGAAGCAATTTAGTATATGGAATGCAAGAAAAAAACATCTTCAGGATTATTCACAGGGAATGAAAAAAAGATTTTCAATAGCTGCTGCCATGATTGGCGACCCAAATAATTATCTTTTCGACGAAACATTAAACGGCCTTGACCCGGGAGGTGTTAAAGAAATGAGAGATCTTATGTTGTCAATGAAAAAGGATGGGAAGGCTGTATTTTTATCCTCACACATATTATCTGAACTTCAAAATATAGCTGATAGAATTGCAATAATCAAAAATGGGGAGCTTATTAAAATATTAAAGCATTCAGATATTGACAATCTTGGTGAAACAAGGATTATAGTCGATGTTAAAAATCCGGATGACAAGATCTTTAATATATTGAATAAATTTGGAAATGCACATGAATCTAATGGGGATATCTTAATTGAAAAGATTACCTTACCCGTGGATGATATTTATAAAATAAATGAGGAACTTGTTAAAGCAGGGTATAAAGTTGCTAATGTTTCCGCTGAAGGTGAAAATCTTGAGGAATACTTTTTGAAACTTGTTGGAGGCTCATTATGAAAGGATTTTTATATGACCTTAAAAGAAATTTAAGTGGAAGATTCACAATTATAATGATAATACTCATCGTTTTATTGACCCTTGCCGTAGGTTATGGAACGGTTTCATCTTCTTCTGCACCTACCCCTCCACAGGAAGTGGCACATGTAATGCCAGCCGTTTTTAAAACGTCAAAAGGATATAATATATCTATATTTGCTGTCAATGGATATGGCACACCCGCTCCCGGTTTAAAAGTTATGATTTCATTACAAAATTCAACTCTTAATAAATATCATAATATCACAGTCACCACTGATAAACAAGGGTTTTATAACACAAGCTACAATAAAACTGGTTACAATCTATATAAATATTATCCAGAATATTTATCAGGAGTAAATACGTCCCGTATAGCTTCAGCATTTATAATAAAAAATAATACAAACGGAACCTACTATTATTCCTCTTCTATTTGCAGCTATTTTATTAATCATGGAAATGTTTTTTATATGCTGAAGGTGCACTCACATACCAGCGATGTAAAATCCAATATCCTGACTTATTTTGTTAATGCAAACCATTCAAAAATACCCAAGGAAAAATTATATTATAATGAAACAGGAAACTTTGGCTCATCAGCTGCAATGACCTATGTAGGTACAGTTCAAAATGTACAATATAAAATTTTCAATAATTTACATTTAAATAGGACAGTAAATAATAAATTTGTTTCTTTTGGCTTGATGAATTCATCAAACAAAACACAGGTTGTTTTATCTGGGATCTTTTATTCTTCTGTTAAACCTATTTCAATTGTGGGTTTAGCCCTGGATACGCCGTATATGTTTCTAATCCCATTGTTTGGATTATTTTCTGCATACTTTTATTATGGGAAGGACAAGGCATCAGGTGTACTTGAATCTGTAATATCAAAACCGGTAACCAAGGGTAATATCTATATATCAAGATTGTTTGGTAGCTCAATAACGTTTATTATAACTATGTTCGCTTCCATAGGCATTGTTAATCTTCTCATTTATAAATATACAGGAGGATTTCTTCCTTCATACCAGTATTTATTTCTTGTCCTAAGTTATTTTGTTGAGGCGATGGCATTTGCAGGCCTTATTTATTTAATATCACAGTATGCAAAATCTCCCGGCGTAATTTTGGGATCGGGCATTGCATTATTTTTCATTTTATTGCAAGGAATATGGGACATAATAATTATTTTATCCCTCACCTCTCTAAAAGTGGATATTGCAGTAAAAAGTGGTGCGATACTTATGTCCGTACTTGAAATGATTTCACCATCAAATTATCCTACAATGGTGGTAAATTTTATTAACGGCACACTTCCAAGCGGTATCAGCGCCATTGACATTGTATTAATAGGAGTAATATGGGCAGCTGTCCCTGCAATTTTGTCGTTTTTCCTTGCAAGGTCAAGGGATTAAAATTTTATATTTTTTAAAAAATTAAAATAATGGTAAATGGTATGTGTGACACGCATGAGCAGTTTGTATAACAGATGAATGTACAAAAAAATAAGAAGTAGAGGCTGGATACGGGATGGCCAGGAAATCCCTCGCAAAGTCAATTTCAAAGAGGTTGAGCATTAAACTCCTTTAGCTTTATTTTGCAATCATTGTTTATAATCGTTGGTTCTCATGGATATAATAAGTAGAATAAGGATAATAGCCAATGTGATAGAGATTCTTGTATCAACATCGCTCATAGTGAATCAATTCGTTACGAGACCAATGCTTTCCAACAGTCGATCTGGAGATGATTTTTGATCTACTGTACAGTATGAGATGGTTCATCTAATGACATCATTCAGTTATGATAATATTTTTAATATTATTTATCTCTTTCTCTCTTCCAAAGATTTCTGAAATCTCGTTTCTTGGCTTTTCTGTAAAAATTACTTTGCCTCCCAAAGTACCTTACCCGCAAAAGTAATTTACTTATCGTATGTAAATTTAAATTAAAATTAATTTTGATCATGCAAATGTTTTGTTATAAATTCAAAAAGTCATATCATATGAGAAAATATTTAAAAAAATAAAAAATAAAAATATCGTTATAATTACAGGTTAAATTTCTTCTAAGGATTTATTTTTGGTTTCCTCACCCAATAACATTGTAATAATAAATCCAAGAACTCCAACTATAAAAAGAAGGAGTTCCATTGGAATTGGCCCATACAATTTTAATGTAATTGGAAAGACAACAGCTGAGATTATAGCTCCCACTCTACTTATTGCCGTTCCTGCACCCATTGCGGTTGTTCTCATTCTTGTTGGAAATAATTCACTTACGAATATTCCTGTAGTCTCACCTGTTCCGCCTGCATTAGCGAAATAAAATATTGCGAACATTGGGAAAAGCAACAATAAAGGAGGGGCAGATTTTATTATCAGAGCGTACAACATTAATACAAATAATGATACGCCTTGCAATAAAAATGTATAACCCTGCCATTTCTTCCTACCGAAAATATCTGCAGTGAAAACAAAAACAATAGTCCCAACAACCCCTATTAAATATAAATAAAATGTTAATGTTAATGCTGCTAAATGGGTTCCATAATGAAGTTCGAGCAATAAAACTGCTGTGTATATTCCTATACCATAAAATATTAAATCATTGAAAAACCAGGATGTAAACGTAAAAAATGCCCTTTTTCTATAATTATGTGATAATAAACTTTCTTTTCCCTTACCTATTTCTGTTTCCTTAATATTGAATTTTTTTTCTATATCTTGTATTTCCTTTTTATTATTCTTTTCTACTGCAAATCTTGGAGTTTCCTGGACATCTCTCCTTAAAATTAAAACAATAATTGCAGGTATAGCTCCTGCTGCAAGAAGATATCTCCATGAAACATCACCGTATGGAAATAATAATATTCCTAAGAATACAGCGAAGGCCCCGCCTATCCACCATGACATAAGGCCTGTGCCCAGAAATTTGCCCCTAACTTTAACGGGACTGTATTCACCAATTATTGATAATGTTAAAGCATAATCTGCGCCTATTGCTAAACCTAATAATGTTCTAAAAATTATCAATTCCGTGGCATTCTGGGATAATCCAGTTAAAATTGCAAATATGGCAAATATAAGCATGTCCCACTGATATATAATTTTCCGGCCTTTTATATCTGCAATAAAACCAAATATTGCACCACCTATTAATTGCCCAATTATGGTAGCAACTCCTATTAATGCTGAAACTACAGGCCCGATTTTAAATAAGGGTGCTATGAATAATAATGCTGGCCCGATAACAAGCAAATCATATCCATCAAGAAAATACCCCATATCTGAAAGCACAGTTATAACATAATGGTATCTTTTTGTTTTTAATGTATCGAGTTCTTCAAGGAACCCTTTTTCCACCATTTAGTTAAATAAACAACCAAGATATAAAGCTTAGCTCCTTTTTCCAGTAGTTAACTTTTTTAAGTTATGTAAATAATTATTATAAAAAAATTTGCATAATTTAGGATTCTCAATTCTTCGTTGAAATTCCAATATTTCTGTGCATTTAATTGAAATTATAAAATACCACTACTTCATTTTAAATGCGGATACAACAGATTCATGTATTAAGAAAAACGAGGGAAAAAAATATCGGTATTGTATATACATATTTAATCAAATATGGTATTTTATTACCAAATTTTTCCATAAATTTGGTATAGACTACCAAAAAATTTATAAAACTTGGTAATATATTACCAAATATGAACTTAATAACGATAACAATTCAAAATCCATGGTGGAGGAATAAAAATGAAATATTAAAGGATGAAAAGGTTGAAAGAGCATTACATTCACATCCAGAATATACCTATAAATATAGGGATGAAAATATTATCTTATTGGGTCCAAGGCAAGTGGGTAAAACAACATTCATTAAATTAATTATAAGAGATTTATTATTATTCAAAAATGTAAACCCAAAAAATATATTATATTTAACATGTGATTTTATTGATGATAAAAATGATATAAAAACAGCATTGGATTTTTTTGATGAACAATCAGATAAAAATAATAAAAAATATATATTTTTAGATGAAATAAGCTTTGTTAAGAACTGGAACGTATTTATACTTGGATTATTTAATTCAGGATATTTAAAGGATAAAAGGATATATTTAACAGGTTCATCTTCTATTTCATTATTGAAAGAAACATTTCCAGGAAGAGATATTATTAAAATATTATTTTTGCCAATGCAATTTAAGGAATATGTTGATTTATTTTACACCAAAATTTGGGAAGGTACAAATATCAACATAGAAAACATAAATGATGTTTATAAATTATCACTGGATGTATTCCCATATATTGAGGATTTAAATAAGGCTTTGAATGATTATTTATATACTGGGGGTTTTTTATGGCCTGCCTATATCTATAAAAATAATAAGGATCCTATAAATGAATTATATGAAATTTATAAAGATGCATTTATAAGTGATATTTCAAAACTAAATAAAAACCAGAGATTTTATAGGGAAATTATAAACGAGATATTATTGGGATATACCTCAAGATTATCCGCAAATTCAATATCTAAAAATACCTCAATAGGTTCCCACAAAACAGTTGAAGAATATCTTGATATCATGGAGAAATTGTTCATAATTAAAATATTCAACAAAAAAATTGATAATAAAATAATGTATAGAAGCAATAAAAAGATATATTTCACGGATCCTTTTATTTACAGAATAATGAAGATGTTTGTTACTGGCGATCAATTTTTTAGAGAAAATGAAGAGTCAAAAATTATTGAGGGCATAGTTGGAATTCACCTTTATAATATTTACAATGATATATATTATGTTCAAACAAAAAAGGGGAAGGAGGTAGATTTTGTTTACAAAGATACAGGAGTTGAAGTAAAGTATGGGAACAAAAAGATTAACAATTTGTATTATAGCAAGGGTTATTTACTTACAAAAAATGATATTCCAAAAATTGAAGGCGATAAAGTTTCAATTCCATTATCAATATTCCTATATATTATTAGTACCAAAAATAAATTAACTAATAACCCGCCATAATTTACATAAAAGATATACACTTTCCATAGTTTTCACCCACTGGAATGAACTTCTTAGGAAGATCAAGTAAATAAAGACAAAACAAACAATGTTCCAAACAGTTTACTGTGTTATTTGGAAAAATCAGGGCAGCAAGGCAGTGGCACATCATAAATGAGGTAAAATAAAAAAGATTTATTACAAGGAATTTAGGAGGATGATGTTTGTACATTGCATCGGAAATCATAATCAGAATTAACAATGAAATATATTAATAATAATAAGAATATTATGAGTTATGAATAGCCTTGTGGTTGCAAATCCCGGAACAGGAAAAACAACTCAAATTTCAAATGAAATAGTAAATCTATTAAAAAAAGGTGTGAAACCAGAAGATATATTATGTATAACATTTACAAATAATGCAGTTAAAGAAATGCAGATTAAGATTGATAAGGCATTAAAGAATAACAATGTGTTGAATGTAACCGCCTATGATATAAAAATCATGACTTTTCATGGATTTGCTTATGAACAGTTGGATGATTACGAATCGGACATTATTTCCTACAATTTAATAAGATATCTTGTATACAAAAAACTCACTGAATTAAAGGCATTTCATTATTCAAGGGAGTATGTTATCAATGAAATTATACCAAAAATTGAAAATGCGATAAGGTATATAAAAAGCTTTGGAATAACGCCTGATGACATTTTAAAAAGCAATGATGCAATTAAAAATAATATTCGGAAAATGCATAGTTCTAGAAATATCAGAAATCTGGATATCGATGAAGAATTGTATTTATTTGACTATTTCTACGAAGCCTATGATTATTATGAAAAGAATAAAAAAAATTATGATTTCAATGATTTATTATTTGAATATTATAAAAAAGAGAATAAAATAAAATATGATTATATTTTCGTTGATGAACTGCAGGATGTTAACCAGATTGAGGCAAAAATAGCAATGTCATCTGGAGTGAACAAATATTTTGTTGGTGATAAAAAACAATCAATTTTTGGATTTCAAGGAGGGGCATTATCCGTTTTTAAGGAATTGCTGAAAGATAAAAACTTTAAGAGAGAGGTGCTTGACCAGAATTATAGAAGTACTGAAAGAATATTGGATTATTCGAGGGAATTCTATAGAAAATATGATGGGGAATCAGATGAATTGAAAAATTTCCATGGCCAAGGAAAGGATGGGGAAACTGTTAAAATTTTTATTTCCGAGGAACCTGAATCGGCAATAATATCAATTTTAAACAAAATAAACAACAACGATAAACAAATTGGAATTATAGCAAGAACAAATGACCAGGTTGATAAAATTTCAAATTTGCTGGACAATTATAATATAACATACAGCAGCGATTCAAATATACATACCACAAACGAGGCTAAAAAAGATGTAATAAATTTTTTAAAAGGATTATTTTATGATGATACCGACAATATCATGCCTGCAATTTTCTCCCCATTTTCAGGAATTTCACTGAAAAATGCCTTTGAAATTTCAGAATCCTTGAAGGAAAAGGAATCTATAATAGACCAATATGGAGAAAATGACCCATTTTTCAAATTAAAAAATAAAAAATTCAATAAGGAAACAATTTATAAAATTTTTGACGAACGAATTTTGCCTGTTGCAGTGTCCATAAATGAGGAATATTTTCTCACAGCTGCAACAATAAAATCATCATTGAAAGACTTTTTTGACCTGAATAGTGATTTTACAAGAAAAGAGTTCTTTGATTATCTTGATCTGTCATATTCCGAAAATTATGAAGCTGGCAAGGAAAGTAAAATAGTGCTGACAACCGTTCACAAAGCAAAGGGCAAGGAATTTGATACAGTAATATATGTACCTAAAAAAACTAGAAAAACCGATTCATACATAGATATAATAACGACCTCAATAATAAATATTGTAAGAAATATTGATGTGGAGAATGAACTTGAAAATGAGGATATAAGAATTAATTTTGTTGCTTTTACAAGAGCAAAAAATAATCTAAACATAGTAACAAAGCAAAAAGAGGCTGATTTTTATTATGTCCCTGGCCATTCAGAAAAGGAAATTATTGAGAATATTTCATTGCCGTTACCAAAAAAGTCAATATATAATGAGGCGTATTTCCAGTTTGTAGCAGGGAATTATGATAAGGTGAATGATATTTTAACTCAGAATAATACATGGCTTAGGGATCTTATCCATAACTTTTTCAAAACAAAAAATGTATGGTCATTTTCCCTGATAAATCTTACCGAGAATCCATTCTGGTTAATGAAGAATTATATACTCAAGTTAAATGAAAAAACCGCAGCACTGTATTATGGACTGGGTGCCCATGAACTAGCCGAAATGATATACAAAAATGAATTGAAAAAGGAAATTCTTCGGGAAGAACAAACCGTTCTTGTCTCAAATATTGAGGAGGTCAATAATCAAATAAAGAAAACGTACAATGCTGAGCAGATAGGGTCTGAAATATCTGCAATTGCAAAAATAAATGAAATGTTTCCTGAATTCAAGAATGCTGATGATTCCCTTATGTTTTTTGGAAAACTGGACGCGGTATTCAGCAATGGAGATGAGTATATAATACTTGATTATAAAACGGATAAAAAAACAAACAATACATCACATCATAGAGTCCAGTTATTGTCCTATAAAATTCTATATTCAATTAAAAATAATATAGATATTAGTAAAATCCATATTGCCCTTGGATATATAAGCCTGAGAGGCAATATTAATACTCATAAAACCGCAAATGGAATAGTGTATAAAGATCCTGACGTTTATTCAGAAAAAAAATTGAAAGAATACATATCAAAATTTATAGAATACAGAAATAACCCTGATCAATTTATTGATGATTTCAAAAAATACAACTGCGAAGATACACTATTCAAAAGACTGGCATCAATATTGTAACCTGTGATATACATAAGTGACATCCTCCCCTATCTTTCGAAAGGGGATTTCTCGCTCAATTTTGTTAAATATCACGATATCTGTGAATTTAGCAGGGATTAACTAAACTACGCTATATTTTTATTTCATAAAGTGGTTCATTGCCAGAAAGTGTATTGATTAAATTTTTTACTGCCACATACGCCATTTTGTCCCTTGTTTCCTTTGTGGCACTTCCAAGATGCGGTGTAACTATTACGTTATCCATTTTGGTCAATGGATTTTCACTCTTCAGTGGTTCATTTTCAAATACGTCAAGAGCCGCACCGTTTATTATTTTATTATTAAGCGCCTTTATTAGATCGTTTTCATTGATTACCTTTCCTCTTGTGCCATTTATAATAAATGCCGATTTTTTCATTTTTAAAAATTTATCATAATCCATAAAGTGATGGGTTTCGCTATTGTAGTCCATGCATAATACAACATAATCAGATTTTTTTAATAATTCATCAATGTCAACATACTGTGCATCAACATCATGTTTATGTCTACTGTAATATATACATCTCATATCAAAACCATGTGCTCTTTTAAGGATTGCCCTGCCTATCCTGCCCATCCCTACTATCCCAATGGTCAGCCCGTGAACATCAGTGCCAAGCATGAATTCAGGGTACCATCCTGCCTCCCATTTATTATTGCGTATGAGTTTATCACCTTCAACAAGCCTTCTTGCAATGGCAATCATAAGTCCAAATATCATGTCGGCCGTTGAATCTGATAGAACTTCTGGCGTATTTGTTACCCTGATTCCCTTTGAAAGTGCGTATTTTACATCTATATGGTCATATCCAACACTGTATGTGCTTATAACTTTAAGATTTTCAGCATGATCTATGATTTCTCTATCAATTTTATCCATAAGTGTTATCAATATTCCATATGCATCCTTTATATTATTCAAAAGCCATTTTTCCGGATTTTCATTTTCAGGTCTTATTTTAACTTCGTAATTTTTTATTTCGTTTAGATAATTTCCGGGAAATTTATAGGTTACAAGTATTTTTTTCATTATATATTGTAATTTAATTCATTATAAAATTTTTATTATGGGAATAAATATAAATTTATTATTGGTTTTCATACATGCACATAAGGGCTCTGAGCATTTCGTTATTATTTCCTGCTACTATTGCATTTTCAAAAATATTCTTGCATGATTCCCCTGAAAACACAATTTTATCAGCAAATAATGGTTTGACCTCGGATGAAAGTTCCCATAATGATGAAGTCACCTTAAACGGGTTTTCAGGGCATTTATAGTTTGTATTTGTCTGTTTATCGTATCCCTTGCACTGTTCCTCTTTATATGAAATTTCAAAGCTAGTTGTTTTGATATAATCCGCAAGAACCATCTTTTCCGCTGCTGGTTCTGTGTTGTCAATAAATCCGCCCTCAAGCATTTCGTAGTTTTCACCGGCAGATAGAGTAAATAAAAATGCTGCAAAACGCTCTTTTTTGAATGAAAAAATTCCAAGATTTGGGGCATTTGATTTAACCCCGGTATTTTTCAATGGTGAAGGAGTTTTATTGAAAATTTCGCTGAAATCATGGTAATAAACAGGGAAAAATGCATTTCCAAAAGGATATGTCTCATGTATACTTTTATTTTGGAGCACCCCTCTTACAAGTATTCCAGATAATGTTATGGATGATTTATTTTCAACAATCCACTTCACAACTCCACCCTTTTTGTCGTACCATTCCCAAGTCACGTCCATTCCCGGCCTTGTTTTAAGAGCGGGTATAATCTCACTATGTATTGGCATAATATAAATAAAATAAAACAATGTATTTAAAACATTGCCCGAAACATGTGCCCGACAATGAGTGTTGGAATTGTGACTGAATTTTTTTTACCCTTAGTGCCTGTTAAGTTATGGGGTTAACTGTAACGCTTGAGAGTTATCCTCTTTCCCTTGTAGTTTTAATTGTGTTCTATTGTTTCAACCTAATTGCCGTTTTGTCTATAGGTGGTTTGAGTAATAATTCATAGTATCCATATATGGCAGATGCAAACATAATTACTAAAAATTACAATCGTTTATGGTGGAAATTACCTGTTGGATATACGTGTAAGGATGTGTGGAAAGTTAACTTTGTTGCCTGAGTAAGCTCTGTAACTGCATCACTGTGTTAAGATCAAAACAGTTCTAAAGCACCAGTGCTTATGGGCAAATTAATCAAAGATAGCACAGATAATAAAAGAGGCAAAGAAGGTTAAAAACATCCCCCACTGGTATTTGCATGCTTCATTCACAGGGTTGCCAATTCAATAGCAGGATGTTGAACTCGAAGATATACGCATTACAAAAGATAGCATATGGTTACAGAAATGGAAAATATTTTAGGACAGTTGGAAAGTCCTATATTATTCGATAAACTTATGATCTAAAATTACCATAAAAAACCTTAATAATATGATTTCAATTGGTAGAAAGAATAACTTGAGTATAATAACATTACTTGCAGTAGATATGATTAAAATCGTGGAAGATATAATAGTGAGCATGGGATTTCCAGGTGTTTTTATCTTGATGTTGCTGGAAGGTATGCTACTTCCCATACCATCGGAGGTTGTTATGACCTTTGCAGGTTATTTGGCATTTTATGGATTTCTTGATCCCTTTACCCCATTAGCCTCAGTCATAATCCTTCTTGTGGTAGGTTCAGTTGGGGACCTTGTAGGTGCTCTTATTGCATATGCCATTGGGAAATATGGTGGAGATCCTTTTATTATCAGATACGGTAAATATTTATTTCTTAAAAAAGACACAATCGCAAGAACAAAGGTATGGTTTGAAAAATACGGTGATTTATCTGTATTTACAACAAGATTCATACCTGTTTTCAGGACTTTTATCTCAATACCGGCGGGCATTGCAACAATGGATGTAAAAAGATTCTCATTTTTTACTTTGACTGGGGATGCACTATTCAATGTTATACTGATATATCTTGGGATAGTTCTTGGATCACACTGGCAAATACTTTTAAAATACTTTGACCAATTTTCTTACATAGGTGTTGTATTATTCATTGTAGTGGTAATATATGTCTATATAAAGCTCAAAAGTAAAAGTATCGGTAAAACAAATAAATAATATATTAATAAAGGATATAGGAAATTATGTTCTCCGATTCAAAGCAGGACGTTGATAAATCGTTTAGATATCTTTTATTATCAAGGGCTACTAGAAGTGCAGCCCTTATATTTGTAACATTATCACTTCCATTATATTTACATTATCTTCATTTTTCCGTTATATTTATCGGACTTCTGTATGTTCCTATTATATTGTTCAATGTGCTTTTGATACTTATCCTTGGAAGGTTGGGCGACAATATTGGCTATTCAAAAATATTATTTATAAGCGAAATTTTTCCTGTTGTAGGCCTATTATTAATATCCATATCAACTAACATATATTTTATTGCTACAGGTGCAATCATTGCCGGAATCACAGGAGGAGCGGGTGGTATGAGAGGGGCTTTCTCTCCTGGAATGATGGCTTTTGTGGCAAACAATTATGGTAATGAATCCGATAGGGTTACTAGATTGTCCTTATTAACTGCCACAGCCTCCTTTTTTTCCATATTTGGTGGAATATTTCTGAGTTTATATGTTTTTGTTGAAAATATTATAGGTGCAATATTATTTTACAGATTGTTTTTTGTGGTTTCGTTTTTACTTGTTCTTGCATCCCTGATTTTTCTTTCTAGATTGAAGGAATATAAAAGGCCAAAGAAAACAACCAGAATAATGAAAAAAGAAAGTTTTTCCTATTTATTGAGAATTCTTTTGCCAAATACTGTAAATGCTGCCGCGATTGGCATAGTGATGCCATTATTGCCCTTATGGTTTGAATTAAAATATCACGTCGACCCTAGTGTTGTGGGATACATATATACAATAGCATATTTATCAACTGCAATTGGTTCCTTTGTCTCCGGAAAATATATAAATGGCAGGGTAAACACATTGAAAATGGCATCCATGGCCCATATTCTGCAGGGAGCTTTATTTATATTTATTGCATTTTCACCATTTCTCTTCCTGACAGCTTTTGTTTACATTTTCAGAATGGCCATTGCCGGTGTTGGATTTCCAATGAGGGGGGCAATAAATGTGAGAGGAATCAATAAGGAGGATTATGGGACGTCAACAAGTTTTCAGGGTGTATCTGGCCGTGGATCACAGTTAACCAGTGGTGCATCAGGATATTTAATGGATTTGAATCTTGGTTTTCCCCTGATTATAGGAGGGGCGATACAGGCATTCGGCGGTGTTATTTACTATACAATGATTAAAACGTGGCGTGGAAATAAAAATAAGGAAGCAGAAAAGGCAAAAAACTAAAAAGCTATTTAAATAAGGATTTTATTTTATCATCCAGATTTATTGAACCTATGCATAACAATTTTTTCTTATCTGTATCAATACCTGTAATTGATGCATTTTTAACTGTAATTCCGTATGTATCACCTTCATCCATATTCAATGTATATGCTATTGCGGCCCTTATTGGATCTGAATGGGATACAAATATATATTTTCCATTATAATCATCCATGCAGGATACTATTCTCGAAATAAGGTGTTCCCAACCTTCCATTTCCAGTTCTTCCCTTATTTTTCCAGTAATATGTGAATTTGGATATAACTCTTCCATAAATTCATTTATATTATGGCCATTGGCTTTGCCCAGCTTTACCTCTCTTAAACGATCATCCCTTATAACGTCAAGATTTACGTATTCCGATATAATTTTTGCAGTTTCATAGGCTCTTCTAACCGGGCTTGAAACAATACCATCAAATCTGACACCTTTTAATTGTTCACCTGTTCTCCTGGCCTGTTTTATGCCCCTTTCAGTTAAACTATTATTTTCTGTGCTATCTGATAATATTCCATAAACATTTATATCACTTTCCCCGTGCCTTATAAATAAATATTGGCCCATTGTTGATAATAATAAAATATTTATTATATTTTTTTATAATTTTATTTTATTTCGAATTCGTGTCCATTAAATGGTAAAATAAAATTGTACTCTGGAATTGATTCCTGTAATTTTTCCCTCTGGTCACCGTGGCAGAGTACAATTGTTTCTGGATCTATATCCTTAATGAATTTTACCAAATCTGAATGGCCGGCATGAGCTGATAAATCAAAGAAGTCAACCTTCATTGCTGGTTTAATTGTGGCACCGGCTATTTTTATTGTTCCATTCTCTATCAAGCTCCTGCCATTTGTACCATCAACCTGATAACCCGTTAAGAATATGGCAGATTTTGAGTCCTGGGAAAGTGCGTCTATATATCCAAGAACAGGTCCGCCGTCAAGCATTCCAGAAGTGGTTATTATAATATCTGCCTCCTCAATGGCCTCTCTCCTCATCCTGTTATTTCTCACCTGTATCACACGACCAATGGATTTCCTGAATAATTTTGAATCCTTAAGGAATCCGGGAGTTTCCATATATATTCTTGAAATGCTATTTCCCATTCCATCAACATATATTGAATAATCCATATCCCTTAGAATCATCACCATTTCCTGTGTTCTTCCTATGGCAAATGTTGGTAATATTACCTTCCCACCATTCTCAATTGTTTCCTTTATGCTGTCTTTCAACCTTTTAATAACCTCATCACGATCCTCATGATCCCTGCCGGCATAGGTACTTTCCATTATGAGTATATCCGTTTTTACAGGTTTAGCACCTGTTAAAAGATTGGTATCTTTTGTGTAAAGGTCTCCAGTTACCATGAATGATTTTGAGTTCTGGAACCACCACATGCTTGAACCGGGTATATGGCCCGCAGTATATGCTGTGGCTGTTAAGCCGTCAACTTCAAATGGTTCACCATATTTCGCTGTTACCAATGATTTGAATAAATTATCAACATCGTTTTCATTGAACATCTTTGTATAATTTTCAAGTCTCATGATCTTTAAGGAATCATTGAGAATTGGCATTATGCTGTTTGCAGTCATTGCAGTAGCATGCAAATTTGCCTTATAGCTATGGTAATATACAGGCAATGCACCTGTATGATCAAGATGTGCATGTGTCACGAAAAGATCATTTACCTTTTCAGGTGGCAATGGATATTCCGGTGGTTTTTCGGGCTCAATGCCATAATCTACCATTATTTTGCTGTCTCTATCTTCTATTTTTATTGCAAGTCTTCCGACTTCCTCGGCTCCTCCGAGGAATTTTATTTTCATTTTTTATCACCTATACTTTAGCATTTTCTAACCTCAAAGAACAGTTGCAATTTCTTTGATCGTTAATTTCTGGAATTAAATTAAATAACATATTTGATACTTGTTTCTCACTTTCCTTCATAATTTTCATAACATCGCCGGCTTCAACGGCAGTTTCAGACCATGCGTCATAATCAGTAACTGTTGCAATCATGCTATAACACATGGATAATTCGTCTGCAAGATTAATTTCTGGAACAAGTGTCATTCCGATAATATCTCCGAACTGTTTAAACATCTTTGATTCGGACCTTGTGGAAAATCTTGGACCTTCTATACATATGTATGAACCATTTTGATGAATGTTATAGTCCAATTTTTTACCAATAATATATGATTTTGAACTTATATCTAAACAGAAGGGGTCAGCCATAGAAATGTGATACACTTCAGGGCCATCATAAAATGTTAACTCTCTTCTTTTCGTGAAATCAATAAACTGATCCGGTATTACGATATCTCCTGGGTGGTACTCCTCTTTTAATGAGCCAACAGCGTTTAAACCAATTATTCTTTCAACGCCTATGCTTTTAAAAGCCCACATATTGGCTTTATAATTAACTTTATGGGGTGGGATTGTGTGTGTTTTTCCATGCCTGGGTAAAAAAGCAACCTCAACTCCATTTATCTTTCCTATTTCTATTTTGCCCGATACTTCACCATAAGGGGTTTTTATTTCAAGGGTTTTAGTTTCATTCATAATATCATAAAGTCCGCTTCCACCTATTATTCCAATGTAAGTCATTATTTATCCCATTATTTATATACCATATTTAACAATAATATATATTAATTTCCTAATTATACAGACAAAAATTGTGGATAGTTTCATTTTAAATTATTCAACAAATATCTATTTATCCCTGAACCGTATTGGGCTGCTTTTTTATTTATATTGTATATGGATTCTGGCATTCCTATCCTCTCTGCAATTTCTCTCAAAATCATTTTATTTTTATTTCCACTTATATTCATATCCCTCGTAATTCCCTTTCTTATTTTCATAAGATCTGGTGAAAGATAAGGGGTAATCAATTTCTTATCATAATATTCTGCCATTTTCTTTTCACGTGGCAATGTTACATTTATCAACCTATTAATATATGAATCGTTTTTTAACCTCGGATTATCAAGAAATCTGTGGTATCCATAAAATATTTCATCCGCTCCCTGACCTGTTACAACAAATTTTTCTGAAATTGAATCCATCAAAATAAATAATACGAGTTCATATCCAAGTTCCATTCTGGTAATGCTTTTATCTATTTTTAATAATTCATTTATATAATTTTCAATGTTAATATTATCAAGAACTATTTTCTTAACGTGTATATTTAGAATTAAAGAGGCGTTATCCACATTTAAAAAATCCCTTGAATCTGAAAAACCAAGAGTGTATGGAATCAGCTTGTAGTCGGAAAGACCAAGTAAAAGCGATGAATCAAGACCTCCGGAGTAGGCAATTGCATACTGCTTATCCTTTATTTTGCCCATTTCATTATTCAATATTGAATGAACCTCCTCAACTATATTTTCCATATTTATCAAATTATAATTGCCTATTTAAACGTGACTTCTACCCCCGACTAAACAGTAAATCAAAATTTTAGCCAGACAGTATCCTCCTTGTATCAGTGTATGGTGGAAATAAAAATGGCAGGACCTGGTACATATTTGCAACAAACACGAAATTGCAACCGAAGTATATACTGGAATTCTTTAAGAAGAAGTGGAGGATCGAAGCAGGATCGTGATAATATCTGGTGTAATTAAAGCTTTAGTACCGGTATCACTGGCAAAGGTTAATCCATTCATTACGAGTTTAATTCCGTTAAACAATGAGTATGGAGGTGATTTTTGATCTACTGTAAATGGAGTGGGATTTCCTCTCAAAGTGTTAAAGAACATAAATATCTTTAACAAAAGTAAATGAAAGGGTTTTTATATTTACGATGAAATAATCTGTTAGACCCAAAAAAATGGTTACATATATGAAATAACTATTTAGGCGATTTAATTGCCACCTATGCCCCGTCCGTTATTCCATCCTCTGTCAACATTATTACCGATTCACCTTCTGGCAAATATGGTGAGTCTATAAGTCTTGCAATTCTTTTTCCAGCTTTTGCCTTTCTCAAATAAATCCTGAATGTGGCAGTATGCCCAACTATATTTCCTCCTATTGGAGTCATTGGATCGCCAAAAAACACTGCAGGATTGGCCGATACCTGATTTGTGACAGCTATAACCGCATTAAATATTGTTCCAAATTTTAATAAATCATGCATATGCTTATTTAATAATTGTTGTCTTTCTGCTAAAGATCCCCTGCCCACATATTCTGATCTGAAATGTGATGTTAACGAGTCTACAATAAGTAACTTTATTGGAAATTCTTTTGCTATATCAGCAGCCTTTTCTGCCAGCAATATCTGGTGATGGGCGTTATATGCCCTTGCAACGTGTATTCTTCTCAGGGTTTCATCTGGGTCAAGATTTTTGGCTCTCGCCATCTGTATTACCCTTTCTGGCCTAAATGTATTTTCTGTGTCAATTATCAATACGTCCGAGCCAAAGCCACCCTGATCCTCAGGCATTGTTGCGTTTACTGCCAGTTGCAGCATGATCTGTGTTTTCCCGGACCCAAACTCCCCAAAGAACTCGGTAATTGATTGTGACTCTAGACCACCACCAAGAAGGTTGTCAAGATTCTTCGAGCCTGTTGACAATTTGATTATTTCCTGCCTTCTTTTAAGTATTTCCTCACCGGTTTCAAAATTGCCCACATCAGCAAACTTCCTGGCGGCATTTATAATTTTTATTGCTGCTCCCTCGGCAATACCACTGAGGTCTGCCAGATCCTTAGGTGATGCCACTGCAAGTGTCATTATATCATCATATCCGTTTTCCCTCAATTTTTCAGCTGTGGCTTCTCCGACACCGGGTAAATCTTCTAACGTTATAGGTTTTTTTTCATTTTCCTTATCCTCTAACAGTTTATCTTCTATTTTATCTTCAGATTTTCTTGCCATTTTAAAATTCTCCCCCTTTAATTTTCAAGGAATCATCCGTTTTTCTAATGGATTCTTCCTTATCCTCAATATTGAACATGGATCTTATTGCATCAATGTTCTCGGGTATTACATCACTTTCCTGATGTACTGCCTGTAAGTAATGTAATATCCCATTATTAATATTTATGCTATCTTTCCATATAGCTATTTCATAAAGGTCTGCTCTGTTCCTTGACCTTTCTTTTGCCATATCCATAATCTGTGCCGTTGATTTAAACCCTTCATTGCTGTTTATTAATAGAAGCCTGTTGTATTTCTTCCATATTTTTTTTATATCTTCTGTATTCACATTTCCTGGAAGTTCAGCGTCTATTATGTGGACATGCATCAATGTTGTTGGGATTTTTACGGCGGTGGTTTTTATATTTATATTTGGTATAATGGTTTTAAGATCCGGTGCATGGTGTGATGGATATTGCATTGTGGGCTCAATGGCATTTATTGGCCCCTTTTTAGAGTCGTTTGGATCTGTTGCCCTTCTCAATATTGTTGCATTCACAGAAGAAATTTCATAATTATCAAAAATGGGGAACAGTGACCTTGCTAGAGCTGTTGTATTGCATGAAACAACTCTAACATACTTTTTATTTTTCATCTGATCGAAATCCGAATATGCGTTAAAGCTCCCATCAACGGTGCTGTGTTTTTCACCACCTTCAAGTATGGCCCTTACATTAAATTTTTTGTACAATGATAAGTTTTTCTCTCCCATGCCCTCAGGAGTTCCATCAACCATTATATCTGAATTTTTACACAGATCCTCCACTGTACCCTTAACATTAATTCCGCTTTTTTTAAATTCTTCTATTTTCTCCTCCGATGGCACAAAAATATTAAAATGCCTTGAGGCCTCTTTTGCCACATAATCCGGCGTATTCTTAACTATGCCAGAAATATACATATCGTCCTGAACAGAAACACCATATGCAACCCTTCTTCCAATAGTTCCATACCCATTAATTCCTACTCCTATCATTGAATTATTATATAATATTCGGTAATAAATTTATTTATTCAATAGAAATTGTTATATGAAAAATTATTATCACATTACGTGGAAGACTTAACACTAAGGGATTATTTCCGGGAATATTATTTAAAAAATGCAGTGAAGATTCCGGATTTATTATTTCAAAGAGAAATTGGCTATATTCCATTTTCTGGTAGCATGATCAGGCATAAGATGTACAATAATAATGTTGAAATTGAAAATTTCATTAAAAGAATGGTACCAAGGCATCTTTATTATTCTTCCGCATACTATAGATTTCCAGACAAAACAAAAATGCTTGAAAAGGAATGGCTTGGTGCTGAACTTATATTCGATCTTGATGCAGACCATATAGAAAATGCAGACAAAATGACTTATGAACAAATTTTAGAAGAGGTTAAAAAACATACAATGAGATTGCTCAACATTTTAATTAACGATTTTGGGTTTAATGAAAGCAACATCCATCTTTATTTCTCCGGGGGAAGGGGATATCATGTCCATGTTGAAAGCGATAAAATATACACGCTTGATTCTGATGCAAGGAGAGAAATTGGGGATTATATCAAGATAGAGGGTATTAATATTGAAGACTTGAAGAACCTTGATGATTCTTATTTTAATTATGGCATATTAAAAAAATTAAATAAATATATATCCAATTTTTTCACCGACATTAATGATGAAAATATACATAAAATACTTGGAAGAAATACAAATAATTATATTAAATATCTAGATAAATTTTTTAGTGGAAAAAAGTTAATAGATTTTTTTAAAGATACAAATGGAAATAAATTTAAAATAATAGATACATTTGACATAAAAAATAACAGCAATTATAATAAAATTGTACTGGCATATTTATTGAATGTATTCAAGAAGGAGGCGATGGCAGAGATAGATGAACCGGTAAGTACGGATATTCATAGATTAATAAGATTTCCCCTGAGTCTGCATGGGAAAACAGGATTAATGGTCAAACCCCTTCATATCGCAGAATTAGCGGGATTTAAACCTTTAAATGAGACGATACCAGAAATCTTTAAAAATAGAAATAAGGAGATCAATTTAAATATTGATAAATTCGAGATAAACATGGATAATCAGCATTTTAAATTGGAAAAAGGGATAAATAACGTTCCTTTATATTTGGCAATATTTACTAATGCAATTAATGTTTCCAAATTTATAAATAAAAAATAATAAAAAAATTTATTGGGAATTTAAATATTCTCTCCATGTAGTTCCTTCCATCATGGGATTTAACAATCTTATATATGGGCCTCTTATAAGTGTGTCAAGAACTCTATCATGTATTTCTCTTGCTGGGTGTGCAAATAATACCCTTCCTATTCCAAACATTGCGTCCTGTGGAGATGACCACTCCATATGAACCCTGTATTCTGGAGGTGTTGGTTTTGCTTCTTCAGGCTTGAAAGCTCCTTCCTGTTCTGTTGGAACCTCTCCGTTTGATTCAAGTGCCTGGTGTATTCCCCTTGATTTTAACTGGAATGAGCCAACGGCAGAAACTCCGACCTCCTTGAGTATCATATATCCAAGATATCCTGGTGCCTTTGAGAAGTCTTTCATAACTTCAGATATATTCTGTTCAAACTCCTTTTCCATTCCAGGTTTTACTATATGGTCAGACAATGCTATAGTTCTTTTGCCATATGGCATCGAAATTGGGGGAACTCCTGCTGGATCTCCTGCGGCGAATTTTTTCCCAAACATTACGGTAAAATCGGTCATTTCAGTGTTTAAAGGTATATCATAATCCGTTATTTCGTATAATGGTTCCCAGGGACCGTAAACAACCTGCGATAAACATGATGAGCAGAGCCTGAATATGGACGAAAAGTTTTCCCTGTGCATATCCTCATGGTCCTTTATACTTTTCCACATTGTATACTGGTATACATTCATGGTATCCATTTTCGTCATATCCATTGATCCTCCACCATATCTTGATCCCAAGGGTATGATACCAAATTGCATATGGTTCTGGAAACCAACAAATCCTGGATGTCTAGCTGTTACCTGGCAAACCTTCGGACCAACATTCTGAAACATTTCCATGGTGGTCTGATTATTCAACATTTCTACTTCATTTATAGCTACATATGGTTTTGGCATTTTTTTCACCACATATATTATTATTTTGTCATATTTAAACCTTATTATTCATAAATATGAATATATTCATAAAATGTTATATTATGATATATTTAGTATTATTTCTTAAATTTCTGATAAATATAATATAAAATAAGTTATAAAATATTTAATTTCGACATATATTTATTGGTTCATTTTTATTTTATTTTTTTGAATTTTAAACGTTAAATTAATATAATTTTCGTGAATTACTTATTAAAATATATAATATTGTATTTATGATATTTTATTCATATCCTATACATAGCTATTAAAAAATCAGGGATATAACATATTTTTATCATATATAGGTAATAATTCATAAGGCAAACTTTTTATAATAAATATTCATAATATAGATATGGCAACAGAAGCAATAAAAAACAATAGGGAATATTATATGAAATCTTTGTTTCTTCCGGATCAGTTTTCAAGGCTTGATGCCTGGTATAAAGTTGATTTTCTAATAGAAAACGGAATTCTTGAAAGGGAATATGTTATTACAAATAAGGATCAGTTTCTTAATTTGTTGACAACTGAAAATGAGATGGTAAAGGTCCATGCATGGGTTCTTGCCAGAAGGTTTGCTGATTCCGGATATATTTTAAAGGAGGATATTATCAAAAGAAAAGCATATTTGATTCCATATATTGAAGAGGGTGATCTTACAGCATGGTGGAACGCGGTAGATCTTATTATTGGCAATTATCTTGATTCCTCATATCTGAAACCATATAAAAATACATTCATAAACAGTCTCAAAAGTGAAAATCCAGGTATTGTGAGCGATGCATGGCATATGATACCTCTTTTACTTGAGGGCAATGTAATTGAAAGGAATGATTATGAGAGTTTTAAGGAATATTTATTCAATGTGCTAAAGTCCACAAATCAATATATAAGATTGAATGCGTGGGAAACCATAATTGACCTTGGAGAGAAAAAAATTTTAAATAAAGATGATTTGTTTCCATTTAAATTACAAGCAAAGGAATTGGTGGAAGGAGATGACCTTATTAAGCTTGTTTCCCTTTTTGATACAAATGAGGAAAAATTTAAAAATAGATTGAAAAATCTTGATCTTCTATAAAAATTTAAGAATCATATATGGAACCATGATTTTTTTCCTGGTTCCCCTTTCAATTTTTCTATAAGTTCTCTTTCGTCAGATGATAAATGCTTCGGTACCTGAAGTTTAACAATTACAAGTATATCGCCGGATCCCCTGGAATTTAACCTTTGCATGCCTGCACCCTTGATCCTCAGTATATCATCGGGTTGAGTGCCTGATGGAACGTTGACCTTGAAATTATCTTTAAAGAGTTTAACTTCAATTTCACCACCAAGTGCAGCCGTTGGAAAATCTATAAGGGTTTTTAAATATAAATTATCTCCTGACCTTTTTATGTCTGAATTGTTCTGGACGAATAAAACAGCATATAGATCACCTGTAACACCACCAAAGGAATTGCCCATTTTTGCAACTCTTAATTTAATATTTGTATCTGCACCTTTGGGAATGTTTATAGTTATATTTTCCATTTTTGGAACTGTGCCTGTGCCTTTGCATGCAGGGCAGGGTTTTATGGGTATCTTTCCCCTTCCATTGCACGTTCTGCATGTTGTAACTGTAACCATCTGGAAAAATCCTTGTCCTCTTGCTATTCTTTCCTGTCCGGAACCGTGGCATGTGGGACAGGTTGCTATTTTTCCATCAACTGCACCAGTACCCTTGCATTCATCACACATCGCATTTCTTTTGTATTTGATAGTTCTTGATCCACCATAGTAAACATCCTGCAATGTTACATTTACCCTTAAATATATTTCCAGATCCGGCTGGTTATTGTATCCACCGTAAAAACCGCCTGATCCACCAAAATTACCACCGAATATCTTGCTGAATATATCATTTATATCATCGAAATGTGTAAAGTCATCCCAGCTAAAATTTGAACTTTGGCCACCTGGCCCATTGAATGTTGCGGAGCCAGTAGCATCATATTGCTGTCTTTTGTTGGTGTCCGATAGAACCTCGTATGCCTCTGCAATTTCTTTGAATTTTTCCTCAGATTCTTTATTGCCTTGATTTACATCAGGATGATATTTTTTGGCAAGTTCTCTGAATTTTGCCTTGATCTCATCCTGTGAGGCACTTTTATCGACTCCGAGAACCTTATAATAATCTTCTGCCATGTATCATCATTTGTTTTCCTTATAATCGGTGTTAACTGTATCCTCGCTGTTATTATCCTGGGAGTTTTCGTTTTCCTGCGCACTCTCGTTTTCTTGTGTATTTTCTGTGTTTTCCTGTGTATTTTCCGTGTTTTCCTCTTGGGATTGCCCAGTGGAGTCGCCCTGCTGAGCTCCGGCGGTTGCGTTTGCATACATTTTTGAACCAACTTCCTGAATTTCCTTTGTAAGTTTTTCTGAAAGTTCCTTTACCTTTGATACATCCTTTTTTGAAACGGCATCTCTAATATCCTTTATTATCTCCTTTATGTTGTCCTTTGTACTGTTATCTATTTTATCTCCAGCATCGTTAATCGTTTTTTCGGCTGTATATGCCAGGCTCTCTGCACTGTTCAATGTTTCTATGTTTTCTTTTTCTTCCTTATCCTTTTCAGCAAATTGCTCTGCTTCCTTCTTCATTTTTTCAATTTCGTCCTTTGAAAGTTTGTTTGATGCTGATATTGTAATTCTCTGTTCTTTTCCGGTCCCTTTATCCTTTGCTGACACATTTAAAATACCATTGGCGTCAATATCAAATGTAACCTCTATCTGTGGAACGCCTCTTGGTGCAGGTGGTATACCTTCAAGGTTGAACATTCCAAGAGAAACATCATCCTTTGCCAGTGGCCTTTCTCCCTGCACAATATGTATTGTTACTGCAGTTTGCATATCTGCCGCTGTTGTGAATACCTGGGATTTTTTAGTAGGTATTGTTGCATTTGCCTCTATCAATGGGGTCATTACTCCACCCAGTGTTTCTATACCTAGAGTTAAAGGAGTTACATCAAGTAAAACTATATCTTTTATATCACCTGTAAGAACGGCGCCCTGTATTGCTGCTCCTATTGCCACTGCCTGCATTGGGTCAATTCCACCTTCCGCTTTTTTACCAAAGAATTTCTCAATAAAATTATGAACATAGGGCATTCTTGTTGGCCCTCCTATTAGAATGATCTTATTTATATCGCCTTTATTCAATTTTGCCCCATCTATTGCTTTGCTCAACGATTCTGCAGACTTTTCAACTATTGGGCCTATAAGTTCTTCCAGTTTCGCCCTTGTTAATTTGTATTCCAGATGCTTTGGACCATCCTGTGTTGCGGTAATATATGGTAGGTTTATATCTGATTCCAATACCGTTGATAATTCAATCTTCGCTTTCTCTGCTGCATCTCTCAATCTTATGTATGCCGATTTGTCCTTTCTTAAATCTATGCCTTCCTTTGATTTGAAATCGTCTGCCAGAAAATTAACTATGGCCTCATCCATATCTGTACCACCAAGATGTGTATCGCCTGATGTGGATAAAACCTGAAATACTCCTTGGCCAAAGTCCATTACTGTAACATCCAGAGTGCCTCCACCAAAATCGTAAATCAAAATTTTTAATGATTCATTTAACTTGTCAACACCATATGCCATACACGCTGCGGTTGGTTCGTTAATTATTCTTTTTACATTTAAACCTGCAATGGAACCGGCATCCTTTGTAGCCTGCCTCTGATTATCATCAAAATATGCAGGTACAGTTATAACTGCATCATTAACAGGTTCACCAAGGAAAGATTCTGCATCTTTTTTTATTTTTTGAAGAATAAAAGCTGAAATCTGCTGTGGTGTATATTCCTTCCCATAAATTTTATATTTATGGTCTGTGCCCATTTTCCTTTTAGCAGCGTATACAGTTCCTTCAGGATTTAACAATGACTGTCTTCTTGCGGGCTCGCCAACCAGAAGTTGCCCATCTTTTGTGAATGCAACATAACTTGGAAATGACTTACCACCAAGAGATACTCCTTCCGCAGCAGGAATTACTTCCGGCTTGCCTGAAATTACAACCGATGCCGCCGAATTACTTGTTCCCAAATCAATACCTATTATTTTACTCATTTTAAATCACCTTTTAGATACAATGACTTTTGAAGTTCTTAAAACTTCGCCATTCAATATATACCCCTTTTGTACTTCTTCCAGGACAGTTCCATCCTCACCATCATCAGAAACTCCAATAGCTTCTTCAAGGTTAGGATCAAATTTCTTACCCTTGGAATCAATTTCACTTAACCCATATGAATTCAATATTTTTATTATTTGCGCTTTAACGGGCTCAATTTTTTTGTCATGCAGCATAGCCGCATCTAGTGTATCAAGAAATGGCAATAAATTTTTTACCATTTCGCTGTTTGCATTTTTCCTTATATTGCTGATCTCCCGTTCTTTGTACTTTGTATAATTTTCCATCTCTGATCTCTGCCGCAAATAAAGATTTTTATAATCGTCCAGATCCTTGAGAATTTCCTGGTACAGCATTTTGTATTTTTCCAATTCTTCATTTTTCTTTGGCATTTTATTTCTCTTTTTAGCTTCAGCAATTTCGAATTCAACAGGGTTTATATATTCATCATTTTCGTTCATCATAAGTATATATGTTCTTCTATATAAATATTTTCTATATAAACATTTACATTTTCTGCTACTTTTGCAATGGTTCTTTCAGAAAGTGTTCGAATCCCCTATTACTAATTTCATTCCATGATCCGTCATAAATCATATTTTTACCTGAATACGTTTCCCCTATCATATAGGCATTTATTCCATATTTTTTTATTCTTCCCATAAATTGTTCATATATATTCTTGTCTATTGTAAATAAAAGTTCATAATCACCTCCCCATCCAAGTGCTATATCCTCCACATTGAACCCCGAAATGGATGATGCTTTTTCAACGTCTTTATCCATCTTTATCCTGTCAAGATAAATCCGGAATCCAATATTGTAATCATTTTTCATCTGGTAAATGGATGAATATATGCCATCCGATAGATCCATCATGAATTTCGCACCAAGTTTGCTTATTATCTGGGCTTCATGTATACGGGGCTCTATGCCCATCATCTTTTGTATTCCATATTGTTTATCATTCCCATATTTATAGAGTATATATCCCGCACCGGATTTTCCCATATAATTTGTGGCCATGAGATATTGATTATCTGCAATATATGACCTTTTTCGAATCAAACTATATTTCTGTCTTCCAAGTATGGTACCTGATGCCGCAAAATCATCCCCTTCCTTTGTATCACCACCTAACAATTCTACATTGTATTTTTTTAACTGATTTGTCATTCCTTTATAAAATGATTTTAAAAAGGAAATATCATATTCTGGTGAAATTGATATTGAAACAAGAAAACCTATAGGTATTCCGGCCATAGCAGCAATATCACTCAAATTTATTGATGCAAAAAATTTACCGGCAAGTTCTGGGTCGGTATCCTCAAATATGTGCGTTTTTCTGGTTATTACATCTGTAGAAGCCAGTAAATATGTATTGCCCGTTTTAATAACTGCACAGTCATCCCGCATGGTTTCATTCGAAATCAAATTTATAATTCCTCTTTCACCGATATCTTTAAGTTTCAACCTTTCTTTATTCTTTATAATAATTTAAATATTTTTAAAATTTGATTATTGTTTTAACTACTTAAAAATTTTATACCGCATACCAATAAATTATTTATATGATAGATATATTCTATCATGGGTGATATGATTTATATCAGAGATTGATAACCTTAGAAAGGAAATGCTTGATAATACCAGAGATATTATTAACAATTTAAGGAAAAGATCAGAAATTGCTTCTAGAATAGGCTTGATTAAAGTTAAAAATGGAAAAGGTATAAGAGATAGGGATAGGGAAATTGAAATTATAAGAGAACTTGGGTATGATAGATTCACTCAACTTGTTTTGAATACACTTTTTGAATATTCAATCAACTATGAAATAGAAAAATCGGTGAATGGCCAATTTCACGTTGATAAAATAGAAAATGACAATGAATATATAGTTATAAATGGAACAGAGAAGGGGTTAATTTCCATGCTTCCAATGGTTATACCATTATGGTCAACGGTCTTTGTAAAAAACAACACAGATATTTTTGATATTCTCTCCTATAATGGAATACATTTAATAAATAAAGAATTTACCAATCCTGATATGTACATCTCTATGAAAAAACACGATGGCTCAGGTATAATCATTGATAATGGAACAATGATGCTTTCCAGATTTTTTATTGAAAATAGAGAAAATATATACATGATAACAATAAGATAGCATGTTTACAATAATTGGTAGCAAGGGTAACCTTGGGTCATTGTTAATGAGAATTTTTCCCGGCTCCGGCGGAATAGATCTGGACAATAAAGAGGATACACAGGAATATTTATTAAAATCTGAATACGCTTTTCTGGCTGTTCCTTTAAAGGAGGAAAAAAGAATAATATCAGAAAACCCAACATTCAAAGGTTTTATTGATCTATCATCAGTTAAATCCGAGATTATGGAATATAAAAATAAATTAATAAGTATACATCCATTGTTTGGACCGTTAAGTTATGGAAAAATAAGGGACCTCATTTTTATAAAGGATATTTCTTACAGTGGTTCCCTGGAAATTGTTAAACAACTTTTTCCTGGATACAATATAATAGAAATGACTGCAGATGAACATGACAGGTTGATAGGGGAAATAATGGTAAAACCGTATATATTTTCTTATATATCGACTACAAATGATTCTCAAATAAGAACCAATTCATATAACAGGTACCTTGATATATGCAATATAAAAAAGGAAGAGAATCCGGATATTTTTTTGGATACAATTATTTTAAATAAATATGCGCCTGAGATTATTAATGAAATGTCAAGCAAGCTGGAAGACCTAAAAAAATTAATAAAAGATAGAGGATGAAGATAATCTTTTAACCAGAAGAGAATAATCACTCTGAAATAATAGCCTATCTTCAAGCTCCATATTATAATTGTATTCGCTTAAATCAATGGAGTCAAAATACTCTCGAAGTGCATCAAAATTCTGATCCAAGGATGAAGTAACAATAAGATCAAGAAGCTTTGAATCAAACTTTTCATCATGGACACCTCTTTCCTTTCCCCCTCCTGTAGGATATGACAATACCTGCGTTTTATTGTGATTTACACTTAACAGTATTTTTGCAAGAGAGTACATTCTCGGTGGCCTATATATGCCTTTTTTCCATAATTTTTCTACAAGTGTATTTCTCTGAATATTCATTGGGTTTATAGATATATCATCCGAATATGGTGACACTATATCGATGGATCTCAAAATATCCTCAATAGCGGTTTTTTCAGAGATAAATGGAGGTTTGAATAAAAGATACGTTCTCAATTCCATACCTTCATTTTTTATCAGTGCCGCTGCATCTATAAACTTCTTTAAAGTACTTCCCTTATTCACGGAGTATTTCATAATATAATCATTGGCACTTTCAAGTCCAATTGCTATTCTCAATGGAATTTTATATTTCTTTATATTTTCGAGAATATCCTTTCTTATATACTCTGTTCTAGATTCAACAAGTATTTTATCGACTTTGCCCTTCATTCTCTGAAAAAAGTAATCCCTTACCGATGGTGGAACTTCAAGTGGATCCAGAAAGCTTCCTGAGGTAAAGATTTTCAGAACCTTTATATCATTTAGTGAGTCGTATAACAAATCAATCTGCTTCATTAAATTTTCATCCTTTATTTCTGGGGAAATATCATTGAAATATCCACACATTGAACATGCACTGAAATTGTACCATGCACATCCTGTGGTTTTAAAAATACATACCATGGTCTTTTCAGGGTATCCTCTCAATCTATCTAATTCCTTCCACATGGATACGGGTTTATCAGGGTCAGATTTTCTTCCACTTTCCGGCATCAAACTTTTGATATATAACGATAAATCTCTATTAGCCATTTATTTTAAATTATATTCTTATATATTATGATTGCCAAAGCATAGGTGCACATAAAGTTACGTAAAACATTTTTATTTATGCAGGATATGTTACAAATACCCTTCAGTTAAAAATATATTTATCCCTGTATCCCTTACATTATTTGAATAATCAGCAGAAATACAAAAACTATATTGATGATAATATCATTACACAGAATAGGTAATGTTTGACTTAAACAAATTTATCAATCATTCAAATTTTTATTTGATGAATAATTTTTAAGTAAATCCTCCAAGTTTGTTTTTAAGTGATAATTGGATATGGATTGGACTGAGATATGAGATTTGTGAGTAATATACTTGTTATTGTTTTTATATTATCTGGTTTATTAAAGGTCTATTTTATATAACTCAATATAAAGAGGTAGTTTTGTGAATCCTCTTTGGTCAATGATATTATATTCATTGTGAACTTTATTAAAGGAAAATTAAAAAAATTGCAAATTAACACTTTGAACGGGAAACCATTTTTAGTGGAAAATACCAATCAGTATACATAATGGAAGCGAATCTAATCACGTGTGATTCCATGTATGCATGTGGAGATCACAAATTCATCCAATACTTATGAAAAACGAATGTAAAAAATTATATACAATCTTAAAATTACCTTTAGCGGGCTCGTAGTCTAGTGGTATGATGTCTCCCTGACACGGAGAAGGTCACCGGTCCGAATCCGGTCGGGCCCATTTATAGCTATAAGTAAACATTGTATACTATAATGGGTAGCGCGTCATTTAATCGATACTAATTTGTAGTGCTCTCAAAACTCAGTTCTGATGTCATGGCAGGAAGTTGCCTTTTCGAAGTTGAATCTTGATGAGGTATTCAGCATAATTATCCACGTCCATGCATTCCAGTGCGATGGCCAATTCTATATTTCCCTCACTTATTGCCTTGGCTTGTTCCTTCTTTTTCAATTCGTCTAAGAGCTTCCTTGTACCCGGACTGGTGTATATGGTCTCAAAATCGTCACTTGGCAAGATCGTTCAATTCCTCCAGTCTTTCAATTCCTTTGAATAAAAGATACGAAGCAAAGGCGCCAGTTCCCATTGAATTTAATGCTTGCTCCAACTCTTTGTTTCCAGACTTCTTTGCGAGCTCAATGGCCTTAATTCTAGCATTCTCTATTTCCTTTAGAGTACTCTTTCGTATTTTTATAACTGCACTCTCTTTGTTATCTACCATAAAGTAGAAATGTATAAAAGTATTATAAAGTTACCCATAAGTCACCTCATAAGTCACCTCATAACTGAATACTAGGTATATGGTTTTGACATGAATACATAGAAAAAGAAACACCTAAGGAAAATGGTGATATAAAATCATTCCACAATTCACTGAAGAGGATTATATCTGGGTAAATGAAATAGAGGATTACAATGAAGGAAAAAAGATAATAGAAAACGCTTTCCATGATTACAATAATATAAGACCGCATTCTATAATATATTACTATCCGCCAAATAAATTTATTAAAAAATACAATAATGATCTTGAATATAGGGAATACTATAAAATATATTTACACAAATTAAAGGAGAGTTGCAGGAAAAGAAATAATTATAAAAAAGTGGTTATAAATGTCTTTTAAAATCGATAAATTATTATGCAAAAATTACTATCCAAGATCAGATCCTATGAAAGAAACAAACATTCATGTCTTTCAATGGAAATAGTTGACATTTTATTAGCTGACCCAGCATACAAGAGTTTCATGCGTGAAACAATATTTTCCAAATTGAAAACTATAGGGAGTTATCACGACACAGACATGGTGTTTTTGGCATTAGAAAAAATGGAACCGTTCAGTCCCGAAGAGTGCAAATTAATCATTACAGAATATGATGGAAACAACCAGATCTCTGGTGCAAGAAGTGCGGATACACTTGTACAAATGCTAAGAAATAAGTAAAAATGTTCGAGTGTGAAATGCACCCCTTGTTACAGATTTTCTGGTTTATAACCGAGATCATTACATAATCTGTGGAACACGCGTAAAATGAATCTGGAATCAATGGAAAAGGGTCGAAATACTGAATCAATCTTACTGTACATTCACTGAAATCCGTTACAATGCTTATTCTGTAGAAGACAAATGTACAGTCATTTTGTTTCGTACATTCACCGTACATTCATGCTGAGTTAGTAAATTTCTATGTACAGAATGAATGCGCACCTGTACAATAAATAAAGTAAGGTATAGTATAGAGAGATCAAATCTGTACATCCATCACTTTCCTGACACCTTACAACAATCAGCGACAGTGCAAAGGCATACGTCATCAGGATCGCATGTACAAAGCTAGGGGATATCAAAGTTCCGTATGAACTGTGGACAAACAGGTACCTGGCAAGGTATCCTTAATACGGGATATATTTTGTTTAGGTTCATCATAAAAATTCATGAATATTGATGGAGTTATGGAACTACTCCCGTACCATTGTCAACAAAAATCCTTTCAGAATTATTTTTAAAACCCATGCTGTTATAAAGTTTTATTGCAGGATAATTATCCTTCCTTACAAACAATGTTATATTATTTTTTATTATACAGTTCTGTATAATTTTTGATATAACAGATCTTGCATAGCCCTTATTGCGGTATTCCAGAAGTGTATATACACCGCCAATAGCGCATCCATACTTTGACATTACGTCTATCGCTGCTATTGAAACGATTTTATTGTTTATAAAATAACCATAAACACTGTTGTTTTTTAATTTTAATTTTGCTTTATTCATATAATATATTTTATCGTGTTTTCCATCATTGAGCGTATCAGCCAAGAGGCTATATTCATTCTTCTTGATCTGCCTTACGTTTATATCCCCCGGAATATCAAAACTACCAACGTTTGAAAGAAACATTGTTATTTCTTCATATATCTTTGAATTTTTATAAGTTTCAGATAATAATTTCCTGTGTTCGCTTTCTGCTATAATAATAAATTTTTTTGATTTAATATTTTCTAAAAGTTTGTCAGAGCCATAATAACCATAGATCCAGAAAATATTAAAATCCACATCATTAATATGAAATAATAATGACCTTAATTTATTATCATCAAGGAACAACCTAAAATTATGCCTTAAATTTTCATCCTCAAGATCACAAAGGAGATATGTATTTCCATGAATATCCTTTTTTAATAATTCCTGTATTTCTGTATAGTATTTATCTGAGTACTGTGTTATAAAGGCACTCATAAGATATTAAACCCAAAGAATATATTAAACTTTTCTTTAATACTTATCTGTTCCGACTTTCCAATTCCTGGTAGTAAACCCGTACTCACAACAGGTTTGTAAAATACATATAAAATACAATCCCCACTTGTAATAATTATACAAAAGAAGGGGGTCGGTGACACACTAACAACCATTTAATAAAATCGTGTCAAAAAATGTTGGACACTATATAAATACACGATCAGGGCAAAATTTTACATGCTAAAGTTGAGTTTAATATGGTCATTTGTATCCTTATTTTAATTATAAAAACATTTTTTCAACTGTTTTATCAATATTAACAATGAGAACCTTTGGTATATTACCCTCTTTGAGCCAGTTTAATTCATTCATATCGTTTGATGCAATCTCTGTTTCAATTCCAAATCCCCTTGAAATATTTGCAATATCAAGGTTCAGCCTGAAATAATCTGAATTTTCAACACCAGGATAATAACTCTTTGAAAAGCTTTTTAAAATGTTGTATCCAGAATTGTTTAAAACAAGGAATTTAACAGGTAAATTATACCTCTTTGCTGTCCATAAGGATTGAATTGTATACATAAACGAACCGTCACCGATTATAACTAGAACTTTTGGGTTATTTATTGCTATCCCAAGAGAGGCCGCAGAAGCCCATCCAAGCTGCCCGCTTTTTGCGGTGAAATATTTTTTGTGATTATATCCAAATATTGCCCGTACTTTTTCAGAATGGGATATTGCCTCATCAACCACCGTATAATCACTGAATACTGTTTTTGCTTTATTTAAAACATAACCAACTCCCATTGTGGTTCTTTCAGCTGCTATTTCTGTATTCGCCATATAATCCGGTTTACTTTTAAAATTTCCTTTTTTGTTAATAAATTTTAATGCATTTTCCAGAAATAGTTTTGGGTTCATAAAATATGATTCTCCTATTCTGTAGGATAAATCAGTTCCAATAAAAATAACTTCCTTATTTATAAATGGTTTTGATGGAAGATAGGGGTAAAATGTAATATCTCCTCCAATGAAAACAATTAAATCGTTTTCCATCAGTTTAAGATTCATCATGGTTGATGCAGGCAGCAAATCCCCGTTATATATATAAAGCGAGGTATCAAACGTTGACCTTGATGATAAGGGTTCTGAGTAAACTGGAACTCCAAGTATTTCAGAAAATTTTTTTGCCTCTTCAAATGCATTGTATACATCTATCTCATATCCAAAAACCACTGCAGGATTCCTTGAGTTATTTATTTTATTGCATATTTCCTTTACAGTATCATTATCACCGAAATTTATATCTATTTTCTGATTCGCCTGTTCATAGTATTCACCCTGGTAATCCAACATATCCATTGGAAAAGATATAAAAACAGGACCCCTTGGAGGAGCCATTGCTATCGATCTGGCTCTTTTCATGGCAAAGGGTATATCCTCGGGATTTTTTATTTCGTATTTATATTTCACGGAACCTGAAATAAGCGATAAAAGGTCTCCTGAAAGTAAGGGGTCAAATACAAGATGCCTTGTATCCTGTTGACCTGCCGTTATTATGACTGGAGATCTATTTGCTTTTGCTGTATTAATGAAAGCCATGGAATTGCCTAGACCGGGTAATGTGTGTAAATTAACCAGTGATGCAGAACCATTGTACTGGGCATATCCATCCCCCATGCCCACAGATATGGAATCATGCAATGTTAAATAGTAATTTTTAATGGATCTAAGAAAGGGTATTTCCGTTGTACCTGGATTTCCAAAAACTTCTAATAAATTGAGACTTTCAAGTGTTTTCGATAAAATTTCATACCCTTTCATAATTCCTCATCCACACGGTATAAAGGTTCAAGGCCCTGCGTATATCTTATTATATTGCCTATTGTTTCTGTAATGAACCTTTGCTGGCTTTCCATAGTTACTCCTGCTATATGCGGTGAAAATATTACATTGTTCCCAAGCTTAAAAAGTTCTGAGGAATAATCAGGCGGTTCCCTTGAATAAACGTCTACACCAGCATAAATATTCTTTTCTTTTATTGCTTTAATCAGGGCTTTTTCATCCATTATTTCCCCTCTTGAAGTATTTATGAATATTGCATTATCCTTCATTAATGAAAATTTATTTTCGTTAAATAATAATTTTGTATTCTTATTTAGAGGAAGATGCACGGAAATAATATCTGAATTTTTGATAAGTTCATCAAGGTCAAGGAAAGTAAGTCCATAAAACTCCTCCTCTTCCTTTGAAAGCTTGTGAACATCATAGTAAACAATGCCACAATTGAATGGCAACAATTTTTTTGCAAGTTTTATGCCAATAGCTCCCATGCCAATAATACCGAAGGTTTTACCCTGCAATTCAGACGAATTTGTTAAAAGTGGCCAGTTTCCGTTTTTAATTTCATCATCAAAAAATATCAAATTTTTCAGAAATGATAGAACCATTGCAAGAACATGTTCAGCAACGGCGTCCTTATTTGCAACGGGTACATTATATAAGGATATTTTTCTGGATTTTAGATATTTTAAATCAACGTTATTATATCCTGTGCTAGCAACCTGAAGCATTTTCATATTTGGAAATTTATCAATTTCCTCTTTTCCAAATGGTGTGAATGTTGTTATCACAACAACTTCGGCATCATGCTTATGAAAATCCATGTCGCTTCTAATTTCAATTCCCGGCATGATCTGGTCTATACTTTTTTTAATCACGTCGAGAGGCAAAAAGGCCGGGAGAATTGCCAAAATTTTCATATTTTATTAATTCATATTATTACTTAATTCTTTCTTTAATTGTAATTCATGCAGGAATTACGACGGTATAAATGGTGTATCTTCATATTTGGAAAAGAATAACAATGAATAAATTACCATTGAATAATTAATTATAGTCAATAGCTTAACGGCCAAATATCAAACAATAAGTTTTGAAAATACCCATAATTTGTTCATTTATTTCTTATCTACTTATATGAAACTAATCACCATATATGTAAAGATAAAATTATTTAAATAATCTAAGGATTTAATAATAAGATGGAAAAAGAATATTTTTTATCCCTCGATGAGGGGACAAGCAGTACAAAAGCCATTGTTTGGGATAAAAATGGTAACCCCTGCGGAATTGGACAGAATACCTTTTCACAGATATTTCCTGAACCCGGGCTTGTTGAGCATGATCCTGAAGATATATGGAAATTCCAGAGAAAATCCATGGATGATGCCATATCTTCAGCAAATATTGATTATGGGTCACTTATATCAATAGGCATTGCCAATCAAAGGGAAACTACAATTTTATGGGATAAAAACACAGGAATCCCATTGTATAATGCAATTGTATGGCAGGATCGCCGAACAAAAAATATCACTGACAAATTGATTGACCAGAAAAAAATGATAAAAGAAAAAACTGGCCTTATATGCGATCCGTATTTCAGTGCATCCAAAATAAGATGGATAATTGACAATCGTTTAAGAAATCACAAAATCGAGGATATAAAATTTGGAACCGTTGATTCATGGTTATTGTGGAAACTTACTTCAGGAAAGGTTCATGCCACGGATTATACAAATGCCTCAAGAACAATGTTATTCAATATTAAAAAGCTTGATTGGGATGATGAACTCCTTGAGTTATTTCACATTCCGAGGAGTATATTGCCTGACGTATACCCTTCTTCACATATCTATGGATATACAGATTCCTCAATTACCAAAAATGAAATACCTATATCTTCCGTTTCTGGGGATCAAAATGCATCATTTTTCGGCCAAATGGCATTTTCTTATGGGCAGGCAAAGAATACCTATGGCACTGGATCATTTTTAATGGCCAATACAGGAAATAAAATAAAGAATATAGAAAATCTAATAACAACAATTGGTTATGGGCTTGATAAAAGTAAAATAATATATGCAATCGAGGGCAGTGTATTCATTGCCGGTGAAGTTATCCAATGGCTAAAAAATGGCTTAAATTTTCCTGATAGTAACCAGGAAATTGAGGAACTCGCAAGAAATGTCCATAGTAATAGTGGATTATATTTTGTACCGGCCTTTACAGGCCTTGGAGCCCCGTACTGGGAACCAACAGCCAGAGGTGTAATTATAGGCATTACTAGGGGAACCACACAGTCACATATAGCAAGAAGTGCCCTTGAGTCCATAGCATACCAATCCAATGATATCATTGAGGCCATAAGGAGTCAGGCAGGAATGCAGATAAAGGACTTAAGAGTTGATGGCGGTGCTTCAGCAAATGATTTCCTTATGCAGTTTCAGTCAAATATATCAAACGTGAATGTGAGGCGTTCATTGATAAAGGAAACTACTTCTCTTGGAACATGTTATTTATCTGGAATAACCATGGGTGAGTGGACACAGAATGAAATTGAAAAAATGTGGAATGAGGAGAGAATTTTCCGCCCGCAGCTTTCCGAGGATAAAAGGCTAAAATTATATGAATCCTGGAAAAAAGCTGTTGAAAGATCAATGCACTGGGCTGTTTAATTTAATTAAACAGTTAGAGCTCCTGCGATTCCATTAAACACAAACATTTCAAAAACATGAAATTTTGAATATAACATGGATTTAGAAAAATACAATTATTTTAGTATATGGATTATCGCAGTTTATTATGAAGATTATTTAACACTTTAAGCGGGAAATAGCATTCCATTTACGGCAGATCAACAATTTAGTCATACAAGATTTCTCCTTGTATAAGTGTATAATAGAAATAAAAATGACAGAATCCTATATATATTTGCAACAAACACGAAACTGCGGCCTAAGGATATACAAAGATCGTACAAAAAGGGATAAGAAATAGAGATTGGGTATAGGATGATCGGGAAATTCCTTGAAAAAACAATTTAAAAGATGCAGAACATCAGACTACTCTACCTTTATCTTGCAATCATTGTTTACAATTTCTGGTTCTCATGAATATTATCACCAACATTTGGGATAATATCCGATGCAATGAAAGCTTTAGTATCGGCATCATTGATAAGAGTTGATCCATTCGTTACAATTCTAATGCCTTCCAATAACCGATCTGGAGGTAATTTTTGATCTACTGTTTCGGAGGGAGATTTTCTACTCAATTTTCTCAATAGCATGAAAGTACATCTTTTACATTTGGTGGAACTTAGATCGGTAACGACATTTAGGAAACCGGGGATTTACGAAAAATGTAAATTGATCACAAAGTATATATATAATTCCAGTTATACTTAAATGTATGACTAAACTTGTAAGTATAAGAATAGATGATCAAACCTTGGCGGAGGCAAGGAAACTGAAAATAAACTATTCTGAAGTCATGAGAGACTCCTTGAAAAAAGAGATCGATAGACGGCATGAAGAGGATTTTTTGGAGAGTTTGCAGAAGATTCATAAACTACTCAAAAACGTTGATCGTAATCAACTTCTGAGTGACTTAAGGAAAGACAGGGACGAAAGGTGATATTCTGCCACCTAACTATATTATAGATGCAAGTTCATTATTCACATTATTTTTTTCTGAATCTCAAAAAAGTGTTCAAACCCTTCTTCGTGATTCTTATATCTTAGATTTAACAGGTTATGAGATAGGTAGTGTCCTTATAAAGGGGAATGATGGGCACATCAATGGGTTGACTAAGGACAATATTCTTGTATTGACTAGAGAAATAGAAAAGGTTCTGTCAGGAATTGAGGTGATACGACTTAAACCAAAGCATATATCTGAAATAATGTCTCTTTCGTATTCCACAGGTATGACCTTTTATGATGCCTCTTATGTCTTCTATTCTATAAATTTAAATTACATACTACTTACTGATGACAAGGAAATGTACAATAAAGCCAAGAAGTTGGGAGTAGATGTTAGAAAGGTTGAAGAACTTTTTAACTAAGTAGACTCCTTTTTGATTGTTGGGGAAATGATTCGCAACCTCCTCCCACGGCTTTACAGTAGATCAAAAATTTAGCCAGGCAACATTTTCCCTTTTATCAATGTATGGTAGAAATAAAAAGGAAATAATCCTTCCTGTACATATTTGCAACAAACACGAAACTGCAACCGAAGAATATACTGGAATTCTTTAAGAAGGTTGGAGATCAAAACATGATACGGGATAACCAGGAAATAACTTGCAAAGACAACTTCAAAGAGGCCAAACATTAGATTCAATTACTTTTCAATCCCTGGATTCAGTTGAATATAACAAGCAGGATTAGGATAATATCCAATGTAATGAAAGCTATATTATCAACATCACTTTTGAGTGTTAATCCATTCGTTACAAGTTTAATTCCGCCAAACAACAAGTTTGGGAGTGGTTTTTTATCCGCTGGAAAGATAGAGGAGGGGATCACAACCTAAACCTTTTTAAAATGCAATAGAGATTACTCGGAATAATAAAAAATAAAGTTTTATTTTTATACAATATTGTATTAACGTTTTATGATACCCAAGACCATGTCAACACAGCATCCAGATAATGGGAGAATGCCTGAATGGGTTTCAGACAAATCCATAATAAAGAATGAGGATGAAATTGAGGAGGCATACATAGCATTTAATAAATTAGGAATTAAGGAAGTTATGTGGGACGCCGAAGGAAAGGATGTTGATACACACGTAATAAGAAAATTATTCTCCAAAAACAATAAATTTTTCAATGACAATATACTTGGCAAGGACATATTTTTAACATACAGGGTACCAAATCCAAAGATTGAAGGTACTGAGAGAAAAATACTGTCGGAAACACTTGCAAGCATACCATTGAATTATGATGTTGCAAATAAAATATTTAAAAAGAATATACCACCAATTTTTGAGGTGATAATACCATTTACCACAGATTATACCGATCTGTTATCCGTTTTAAAATATTATGAAAAGGCAATAGTTAGGGATGAAGGGACAAAATTATATGATGATGTTTATATAAAGGATATAACTGGAGAAGTTTTTCCTAGGAGCATAAATGTTATACCTCTCATAGAAGATATGGATTCAATACTAAAGATAGAATCTATTATAACAAATTACAGCAGAGTAGTGAAACCAGGCCATATGAGGGTATTCATAGCCAGATCCGACCCTGCAATGAATTATGGAATGCTGCCCGCTACATTATTGTCAAAATATGCCACATTGAAGATGAGGAATTTAACAAAATCTCTGGATATGGAAATTTATCCAATGCTTGGTGCCGGTTCTTCCCCTTTTCGTGGTAATCTTGGCCCAGAAAATATTGAAAGATCAGTGAAGGAATATGATTCGTATTATACATTCACGCTTCAGTCAGCATTTAAATATGATTACGATGACGATATCATAAAAAAAGCTGTAAATTTTATAAATAAGCATGAACCCTCCTATGAAAATATGCCAGATGACATTTCTGCGGTTAAATTAAAAAGCATCCTGGATAAATATAAAACGAGATTTCAGACCATAATAGAGGCCATAGCTAAACCAATAAATGACATTACATTATACCTTCCAAAAAGAAGGGCAAGAAAACTTCATATAGGATTATTCGGGTATTCACGAAGCACAGGAAATGCAGTACTTCCAAGGGCAATATCATTCGTTGGTGCCCTGTATTCCATGGGAATACCTCCAGAAATCATTGGCATGGCTGCACTTAAGGATATGAATGATGAGGAACTTTCAGTAATAAACCAGCTTTACCAGAATCTTGATTTTGACATAAAAGTCAGTGCAAAATATTTCAATTATGAATCCCTATCATTATTAAAGGATATTTGGAATGTTGATACCGGCATTATTTCAATGATAAAGGAGGATATGCATTATATTGAGGACAATATAGGTGTACCAACTGACGATTCATATGGAACGACCAAACATATACTGTATTCCACCCTTACATTACTTGCATTTAAAAACGGAAAATTTGATGAGGTAAAAAACTATATTTATGAGATGGGCCTTATCAGGAAATTCCTTGGATAAGGTATAATTCACATTTCAATGAATATTTATATATTTTTATATATACCATATAGATGAAAATAAATGTTCTTTATGGCGAAGATGTAAAGCGCAATTTTTCCAGTGAATATAAATATATATTGAATGTATTGAAACCGTCCGAATTAAAACAGTGGGATGGATGCTATGACTACGATATAGATTCATATACAACCAATTCTGGGCAGTTAAGTGAAATTGTTCCTGAAAATATTTTAAGTTTTGATATCCATGATAGAATAATGCATTCATTTGGCAGATCCTCACCAGAATTGCTATCCATGAAACACAAAAAATTGGCGATAGTTGATGCAGTTATTTATCCAAATAACCAGAATATTATAAAGGTCATTGAAAATTTAAGAAAATATGATTATAAGGTAATAATATATGGTGGTGGCACATCTGTAAATGGTTCCCTATCAATCGGGGAATCAAAAAAAGTTATTTCTCTTGATACCCGTAATTTTAAACAGTTTGAAATTTACAATGATTATGCAATTGCCGGTGCCGGTATAACAGGCCCTGAACTGGAAAATGAACTCAATAAGTATGGGTATACAATTGGAAATTTCCCGGAATCATTTAAGTATTCAACACTTGGGGGATGGATAGCCACAAAGGCCACTGGACAGGAATCGAATATGTATGGTGGAATAGAGAATATTGTCATTTCCAGCAAAATGATAACATCCTCCGGTGTTTATCAGGACAAAATCGTACCAAGGGAATCTTCTGGATTGCAGATAAAGTCCATAGCGATAGGTAGTGAGGGAAATTATGGCCTTATTACTGAGGCAGCAATAAAATTATTCAGGAAACCGGGAAAAAGGGTATTCAGATCGTATTTTTTTAAATCCTTTGATGTGGGGCTAAACGCATTGAAATCCCTTAAAGAATTTCCAGCAGTTGCAAGATTGTCGGATGAGTTGGAAACGGATATAGCAATAAACGGTTCCAAAAATTCTACAGCAAAAAAAATCCTGGAAAAATATCTGAAACTAAGAGGGGTTAACAAGGGATCACTTTTAATTTTGGTGGATAATGAGGGAAAAACACCACTTAAAAACATTAATGGAATAAGGACGGGCAGCATCCCATCAAAAAACTGGATCGATGAAAGATATTCGAGGCCTGGAATTGCCAATATTCTATGGAAAAACGGATTGGTTACCGATACCCTTGAAACATCAACCGACTGGGGAAATTTATCCAAATTATATCATAATGTCATATCAGAATTTAATCGAGTGAAAGATACCCTGAATATTTCGGGAATAATAATGGGACACGTTTCACATCTATATAAAAGTGGAGCCTGTATATATTTTACCTTTATTTTATCATTGCAAAATGAGGAGTCGGAGCTGAAAACAGTAAGAGACACAATAATTAGAACATTTTTAAAAAATGGGGGGGCAATAACAGATCACCATGGTATTGGAACATTATTCAGGGATTATATGGATAAAAATATTCTGGAAATGCAATCAAAATTGTATGATAAATTGTTTTCATGGTGGTAATTATGGAAAATGAATTTTCATTCAGAACCAGGGAACTTGAGCTAGCATCACTTGAACGTGATTACTTTGAAGTTGCAATTATTGGTGGTGGAATAACTGGTGCAGGTATAGCCAATATACTAGCGGAGAACAATATTAAAACAGTTTTGTTCGAAAAAAATGATTTTGCATCTGGCACAAGTTCCGGTTCATCAAAGCTGATTCATGGCGGCCTTAGGTATCTTCAACAGGGTAGAATATTTGAAGTGAGGAGGCTTTTAAAGGAAAGGGACTATCTTTTAAAAAACGTTGATATAGTCAAAACGCTAAATTTTGATATACTCATCGGAAAATCCATGTGGAACAAATATAAAATAAAGTTTGGTCTTTTCCTTTATAATTTACTTGCCGGAAAATTCGAAATCCCAAAATATAATCATAATGTGAGGTACAATAAAAATATCTCGGGATACTATACATATTCTGATGGTATTACAGTTGATTCAAAACTGGTAATATACAATATTGTTTCGGCCAAAAAACATGGTTGCAAGTGTTTTAATTACTGCGAGGTTGTCGGCATAAATAAACTATCGGATAATATTTCATTAAGTGTAAATGATGCCAATTCTGGTAAAACCACCACAGTGAAATCAAGAATACTAATCAATGCATCGGGCCCATGGGCATTAAATATCGCACGAAAATTTAATATTAAACCCGATATTTCCATGAAACTCAGCATGGGAATACATATTGTACTGCCACGTGAAAAATATCCGGCTGAAAATGCCATTGTTTTCAGGTCAATCATCGATGGAAGGCAGTTGTTTTTGATACCCACTGGAGAGATAATATATATAGGGACAACGGATAAATTTGTTGATAGTCCTGAATATAAAAATGTCGAAAATGAGGACATAAATTATCTCATTAAAAGTGCAGAATACATTACAGGCCATATTGATATAAATGATATACTCTTTTCATTTTCAGGTATCAGGCCATTAATTGGAAAATCCAAGGATCCCGGAAAGATATCCAGGGATTTCCATATTTCGGTGAATGAAAATATTATTAACGTTTTGGGTGGAAAATTAACAGATTATAGATATGCATCCAGGAAGGTTGCACGGAAGGTTGGGAGAATCCTGAATAAAAAAATTACTATTAGGAATTATCCTTATATTGATTATGCAAGGGGCAAACATGGGGATATGATAAAATATGAAATTTATCACGAGTGCCCAATGAAACCGGATGATATTCTTAGAAGGCGAGATGCTTTCAGAATATACTGCCCCCATAAAGTTGATTCTATGGAAAAACAGATTATTGATGAAATGAGGGGAGAGGGGATGCAAATATGAGAATACACATACTGGTTAATCCAGTGGCAGGATCGGGCAAGGCACTCAAAATATTTCCACCGATTGAAAAATTGCTTGGAAATTATGACATTTCACATTCTTTTACGGATCGATCTGGCGAGGATTTTAGGGAATTCATAAAAAATAACAGGGACATAGATTATGTCATATGCCTTGGTGGAGATGGCACGTTGAATAAAGCAGTTTCAGCTATTGCACATTCAAATACAGTTATTATACCATTACCTGCAGGAACAGGATCCGATTTTTCAAGGTCAATTGGTTACGCAAAACCTGAGGAATTGCCGCATCTTATAGAAAAAAGAAAATATGTTGAATGTGATCTTGGTTTAATAAAATTTGATGGCAGGAAAAATTATTTCATTAATATAATGGAGGCAGGATTTGGGGCAACAGTAATGCAACGTGTAAACTCTATAAAAAATAGAAGAAAAAAATCATTTGTTTCATCCATACTTCTGAAAATTGTTGATTTGAAATCCTATAATATTACAGTGAAATCATATGAATACAATAAAAATCTGGATGTATCAGAGATGATAATTGCGAATGGAAGATATTTTGGTGGGGGCATGCTTGCTTCTAAGGATTCAATTCTCAACGATAATATGCTTGATATCCATATAATTCATAAGATCAGCAGATTGAAACTGGTTCGGAAATTGAATACGCTAAAGAACGGAACATACATAAATGATAGTAACGTTGACAATTTTAAAACAGATTCACTTATGATCAAGGGGGAAATTCCATATGAAATTGATGGAGAAAATTTTACTGCATCCGATCTTGAGATAACCATCGATCATAAAGCTATAAAAATAATTGATTTTGATAATAAACCTTCAACCTTTATTTAAATTTAAAGTTGGGAAGTTATTAATATGTATTTTATATATATTTTATCATGATAAGAAAGCCCAAAATTGCCATTGGTGGAATAATAATCAAAAATAATAAGATTTTACTAATAAAGAGGAGGGATGATCCTGATAGAAACCAATGGGCAATACCTGGAGGAAAGGTTGAAATAAATGAAACTTTGGAGGAGGCATTAAAAAGGGAGATGAAGGAAGAAACGGGCCTGAATGTAAGTAGGGGCAGCCTAATGGCGGTTACTGAATTTATCAATACCAATTTCCACTATATAATTCTGGATTATGAGTGTGATATCATATCAGGAAATATGCATGCCAATTCTGATGCCCTGGAAACAAAATATTTTGATATAGATCATATTGATGGTGAAAAAATAAATGAAACAACCATGGAGTTATTGAAAAAAATAAGAAATAATGTTTTACCAATATCCATATGCCATAAAAATATTTAAAAAATGAAAAATTCCTGTGACAGAATTAATACTATAATCAGAATTTTATATTTAAACTTAACTGTAATAACAGACTCCACACAAGTCTAATTTTTTATAAATAACAGGATCTTATTGTTTGTAGTTTTTTAAAATAATATAAATGAAATTGCTAGATAAATTAAAATTGGGGAAGTAATGTTAAATTATGAATAAAACTAATATTACCCTATTAGAAGTTGCAAAAGTTGCTAAAACCCTTTTGTTCTGGAATAATATTTAGTACATATAGTATACAATAAAAAAGGGAAAAAATATGATTTTGAATTCTATACAAATATTTATGCCAAAATAGTTGCTTCAGGCAATCCTGGTTGATTTTTCTATGTTTTAGGAATAGTTTTCCTTCTTGATTTCAGGATATATTTTAGTTAGCAATTTCTTTACTGCAGGTAGAAACGAATTCTCTTCATTCATAAGATGTTTTACTGAGGGGTTTACTGTTTTCACATTGTGGTCATAGGGTATCATGTCTACTGTATATGGGAAATCGGCATTAATTTCATTCAACAATTCATCTATTTCGTCCATGTTATTCTCAACGCGGTTAAACACAAGGTGTATTCCACCTATGCCAAGATCCCACGCAAGCTTCATTGCACTTGCCGCCACCTGAACAGAATTAAAGGTAACATCACTTACGACTATAGCATGCCCGAATCCCTTGGCTATTGCCCGTCCAAAATGTTCAACACCTGCCTCCGTATCCATCAGTATGTTTTCATCATTTCTTATCGATATGTGCCTGACAACCGCATCCAGCAGGTCATTTTCCGGGCAAAGGCATCCAATTCCAGATTTATGTAGTGTACCCATTACAAGTATGCTCATCATATCATCAATCCTTATTCCGAACCTATTTACAACATCACTTACATCAGGATTTAGCGATAGAAATTCTCCCCAGCCTGAGCCGGGTCTGGCACCAGTTCTCTCTTCAATGTAATCGACCTGCATATTCAATGGAACAACTTTTTTAGCAGCATTCTTATCCATACCCATGGCATATGGCAGGTTCATCTGCGGATCCGCATCAACAGCAAGTACATGATGTTTTTCTTTCAATAGATACGACAGTGTGGCCGTTATGGTGGTTTTTCCTGTACCTCCTTTTCCAGTTATTACAATCCTGTTCTCCGAGTTATTTATACTAGTAAAATGATCTTTGGGGATAATTTTCCTTACCCTTGCATCTCTTTCTTCTTCGCTTATTTGCGTGAATGCCATAATTTTCATCTCATGCCGGAAGTCCCAGGGACTCCCTTTTTTCCTTTATTAACTGGATCATTTTATCAGCGGCTGCTTCCGGATTCAATTCCGTGAACGTTTCTGCCCCGGTAAGGTTTTTAAGGGTATCCGATAGAATTCCCTTGACAGCCTTGCTGCCTTCTATATGAAGTTCCGGTGCTGTGTGAACAGGCAGGCCAATTGAAAGAGCCCATGTTCCAATAGCAACTGCTTTTTCCGCAATTAATTCTGGGGCCGAGGCGATAACGGGCAACTGTGATACTTCAAGATTGAGTTTTTCTGAAATAGCTTTAACCAGCATTCCAATTCTTGAGTTGTCAACGCATGAACCCATATGTAAAGCCGGTGGGAGTGATTTTAACCCTCCAGTTTCACCAAGTAGTTTCAACACTGCCTTTAATTTATCACCTATTTCAAACTCATCAACTTTTTCTGGGTTCAAGAAGCCTTCTTGTGCAGAAATATGTGCTATACAACCGGTTACAAGAACAAGTACATTATTTTTCAGAAGATGTTTTATCATCCTTTCGGTGTAAAGTTCCCTTCTTAGTTTGGGATTCGGGCAACCTACTATGCCCACTATACCATATACATCTCCACTGACTATTGAATTAATAAGTGGTTTTAATGGCTCATTGGTGTCTATCTTACTGAGCAGTTTTACTATGGATTCATATGAGAACCCACCAACTACCGGCTCAACCTTTTTTGATAAAAGGACACGCGATGGATCCCTTTTTTTGTATGCTTCAAGTGCTTTTTCAACAATAGTTCTGGCTGCTTCATCTGCATGTTCCACATTGAACTCCACATGATCGGCACCTGGGATCTTAACATAAGGCATTGTAGTTATGAGTTTTGTATGATAGCATGCCGCCACCTCTCCAAGAACTGGCCATATGCACTGAAAGTCCACAACCATTGCATCCAAGGCTCCTGTAGCAATTGCCAGTTCAGCCTGCATCTCATTCGCTGCCATTGGTACACCATGGCGCATTAGAACCTCATTTCCACTGCAACATACACCAACCAGGTTTATACCTTTTGCTCCAAGTTTTTTTGCCTCTTCATTCAAATTTCCGGCCCATTCAACAACTTTCTCAGCAACAAGGGGATTATGGCCATGAATGGCAAGGTTCACATAATCTTCCTTTATCACTCCAATATTTGCTATAGATTTTACCGGTTCAGGTGTCCCAAAAAGAATATCAGAAAGTTCAGTAGAAGGTGTAAGACCTGAGTATCCATCTATTATGCCCATTTTGAGATCTGCAAGCATTATATTAACACTGTCGGCATCGTTACCCATGCTGGTTCTATGCATTGCATTCATAATAGGATTGAGCGAATTTGATGGAACTATTCCCAGTTTTTCCCACTTCTTTATACTTGAAGAAGGTGCATAACCCTTCACCCACCTTATGGGCATACCATCCATCTTACTGAAATCGGCCATTGTAACTTCCGCAACATCAAGTGCAATATCATTATCATTCCTGTTTTCAGTTGTAATTCCAAGTCTTGATGCCACTGAGTGAAGTTTCTCCCTATCTTTTATTTCATATCCCTTAATACTACCTGTGGCCACAAGTTTTAATGTTTCTGCTATTTCAAAAGCATGCTCTCCGTGAGAGGCAGCCCCACCAACAGTTTCCCTCAACAAATTTCTTGCCACTATGGTGTCGGCAGTTGCACCACATACACCCCTTGTCACGCCATTTTTAAACCTTGCACTTTGTATTCTGCATGGTCCCATATAACACATCCTGCAACAAACTCCCCACTCTCCAAACCAGCATGACGGTTCCTGTTTTGACAATCGCTCAAAAGAGGAGGTCCCCGTATCTGCCATAATTTTATCAACAAGTTCAGCCGAAGGGGCCGTAGCTTCCGACTGCCCAAACCTACCTAACTTTAAATCTATCTTCTTATTTATTGCATCTGACTCCATTATTATCCCTTTATATTCAGTAAGCGGTTACATATTAATTTACTATATTTATTGAACATTTTCAAACTAAGGGAAAATTCTAAATTTTTATCACTTTTGTATTACATATTCATATTACATAGTAAAATTTAGTTGAAGTGAATTCTTTATCAAGCGCAACAAGTTTATTGATATGATTTTCCTCCAAAAGAATATTCAGTGAAACTGAATTTGGTATCAGCTTGATTTCAAAATTTTTTTTGGGCATTAAACAATCTCTTGTTGATATATAAATTGGTAATTGATTCTTTTATGACTTCACATGCAGTATTTACCGTTTACTAAAAATTAGGGCAAAATAGCATCACTGTCGCAATTTCACAAATATCCAATAAAAAGTGGCCGATGACGCACATGCTTGATACACAATCGTCCATCAATAGAACTGTTTTTCATTGTTCCTGTTATTCTCCATCATATACGATACTATCACAACCGAATTTACGAAAATCAAAATGAATCACGATAGAGCGATTTACCCCCCCTCATTTCTTTTCACCATTACAATGGTATGTATGAAACTATTGAAATTCAGAAGTTTCTCTTTTGCATGTCTATCTTTTTTACGACTGGGGATACACTATTAAAAGTACGATATACATAGTAATATTTAATATAGAGATATAAATAAATTTAGAGAGGTATAATAAAATGGAAAGCAAAAAACGATGTGAATGGGTAACTCTTTCAGATCCTTTGTATCTGGAATATCATGATAACGAATGGGGAACTATTGAACACTCAGACAAAAAACTTTTCGAATCGTTAATATTTCAAGGTTTTCAAGCTGGGCTTAGCTGGAAAACGATACTCTATAAACGTAAAAATTTCATAATTGCATATGATTATTTTGATCCTGTGAAAATTTCTCAATTCAATAATCAGAAAGTAAATGAACTCCTACAGAATCGAGGGATAATAAAGAATAAATTAAAAATCATAGCATCCGTAGAAAATGCAAAAGCCTTCCTTAAAATACAGAAAGAATTCGGGTCATTTGATGAATATATATGGAAATTTGTAAATTATAAAACAATACAGAATGCATGGGATAATGTAAAACAAATTCCGTCAATGAGCAATGAATCAAACGCAATGAGCAAGGATTTATACAAACGCGGTTTCAGATTTGTTGGGCCAACGATATGCTATGCCTACATGCAGGCAAATGGAATGGTCAATGACCACACAACAACCTGCTACAGACACGGAGAACTTGCAGAATAAAAGATTATATGATATATTTGTTTTATTGAAAATTGTATATAACAATATATATGTATATTAATGGATATATTATTTATTTGGATAAATATTAAGTAAATTCACTATAATACAAATATATGTTTATACAGGATGTTTATCGACTCACCACTTGTGCCTGGATAACTAGAGGCAGCAAGCAAACTGGGAAATCGTGAGGTAGTGTTCCTATTACTAGGGCTACTTCCCATGTATGGACAGAGCTTGCGTTCTCGAATGCTTTATCCTCGTAGTTTTCATACCAGTTATTGCTCAACCGATATGTCCGATTTGCTACGATGATTTCGAGTTCTTTCATCTATTGATCTTCTACCAACTAGTCTAATGGGGTTTCAGGCTGCACCAAATCCCATCCCCTGCGTACTGAGTTTTTCCCTTATGTGCATATCCTAAAGTGAATTTTCGAGGGGATGTGGGCCTAATTCCCAAACATTCTCAGAGCGATGCAAGAATTATGAAGAGGCTGAACCCAATCAACGTAATTATGGGATACGTGTATTTGCTGGTTCCAAATGGGTTAGTTTTTGTGAGTCCAAGGAAAGAATTTGAGTTTGTAAGATGGAAAATTGTGCCCAGAATCAGTAATCCTAGCATGTATTTACCAGGAACAAAGAGGATTGTAAGGATCATGTAGAATGCATATTCTATTACAAATGCGCTCTTTCCATAATTCCATAGTCCGAACCCAACCGTGATATCCTTCTTTGAGAAACCCAATAGTGGGAGATCCTTGCGGTGTACCACAACATCAAGAATCCAGTGTGAGGCTGATGAAAGAGGAAACACGAGAGCAACCAGAGGTTTTTGCAATAACATGGACAACGTTAATCCAACAACAGATGATATCGCAGTAGAGAGCACGAGCGAATGAGAATATGGATAGTGATTGAATTCGAGGTTTTTCTGTAGCGGAGAATTCCTGTCAATGTGTACCTTTTCGATGCCAAGAATCACAAGGATGGGCCAGAGGAGGTCCGGAAAGCTAACGCCAACAAGAGGAACCCAGAGTGGAATAGATGGAAAAAAGTGAGATATTATGTAAGCAATGGCAAAATGCCCTATGAACATCTTCCTGAATGTTGTGCATAAATATTAACCTTTTTCAACAATTTTGTAAGAAAAAATAGTTTCAAAGACAAATGATGAGTTGTGAGCCCTGAAAGATTACTTTTTGTTTCTACTGTATACTGACACAAGGAGAAATGTTGTCTGGCTAAATTTTTGATCTACTGGTCAGTACTGGAGAAAGAAAGCTTAACACTGCCGTTTCAAGACTATGAACCACTACAAGCTTGATAGACATCGCATCCCTCCCTTAAACCTCAATCTCCTTTCGGCAGGATAGCCACAACACTGCAAATATACACCGAATTACTCACAATACCTAGTTTACAACTATTATGCGAAGAAATCATGAAAAGCCACGTATCGTACATTCTGATAGCTCTTTACGCCTAGATTCAATTGCTAAGATCGAGGGAAGAAAATATAAAATGTGGTTATGACCAGTTTAAAATTGCATAAATTTAGGGACTGTTTCCGTATGGATTCACTGGTTTGAATCCTGACTGGATTGATTGGTGAATTCTAGAATAGTGTATGCCATTAAAATGATAATCGAACACGGCCCTCCGCATTTTATGAGAGGAACTGCCTGGTCAAGGTTCTCTGATTGCCAGAGAAATTTCCAAGGAATGGGATCAGGGCATTGAAAAGTATCAGAATTCACTTGGTTTGCTTCTACAATCCATCATAAACATTTTTTCTTTTCCCGATATCGAACACGAGGATCACAAAGTGCTCCCTTTCTATGCTCATGATTACCCTGTATTTCTCAGTTCTTAAACTGTAAAGCGGAACTCCTTTTAGACGCTTGATATAACGAAATGGATTCTGTCAGAGAAGACTTAGCTTTTCCAAAATTCTATCAGCATCAGACTTTTCCAATTTTTCAAGGGATTGAATTGACGTTTCCGTCCATTTTATCTCATAATCAGGCAATTTTTAGCCTCTTTTTGACTTCATCGGTTGTGTACACTCTCCCTTCCTTGATGCCCTTCAGGGACGCTTCTATCTTCTCAATTGTTTCTTTGGAAAGGGGTTCATCGTCCACCGCAAGTTCGGAAAGTCTCCTTATGATTGAATCGTAGGATTCATTTGGATATAATCTCAGCGCATTGAGTCTCTCTTTCAAATCCTTTTTGATCTGGATGGTTGTTTCCATGCTGATATAATAATATATAAGTAATTTAAGTTTGTTATAGATAGCTACCGGTATATGTGGCAATGTATGACAACTTTCTCTATATTCGGATAATCACCTTGCTACTAATCCCATAGGTTTTATCTATAGCTAGCAGTCAGTGGGATACTGTTTGGAATTTAGATTACGGAGGATTTCTAAAAACCAGTCTTCATTAAGCTTTTGGCTCCGTTTGATTGATACACCTCATTATCGCTCAGACTTAATTTTCCGGGAAAATCAGAAATTGGTGTTAACTACCATTGAGGGGCATACTTCAAAAATTACGAGTTTTTAGGAAATGTCTACGGAAATAAAACTATTTGGATTGAAGTTTCGCTTATGTTCAACCGATGGATTCATCTTTGCTAACTGGATGGCAGTGTCATTGGCTTGAGGCAATCATGGTATTGGCATATCTTCGCTTATACAAAATTGAGTTTAGTTTTGAGAGGGGAAAATATTTATTTCAAGGGTGTATCGGAGAAACACCATGAGCAAAATCTACATCATAAGACACGCGGAAACTCAACTTGTGCCAAATATTTCTTCCGTGGATTGGGAACTATCTAATGGTGCCACTGAATCTGTTAAACATATGCTGAGAGATATAACATTTGATGATATTCGTTGTATATATCACAGCCCCCTGATCAAAGCGGAGGCTACAGCAAAGATTATCAGTGAAATTTATGGGTTTGAAATACGAGCAAATGAGTGCCTGAGAGAAGTTGAAAGATATTTCGGTTTCGTCTCAGAAGAAACCTTCAGGCGACGCGTGAACAATTACCTATCAGGTTTTGACAGCAACCATTTTGAAAGATACGACAGTGCTAAAGAAAGAATAATCACATGCATTAAGAACCTTGTTAAGGAATCAGGCGGGGAGTCCTTTATGGTTGTTTCGCATGGCATGATTCTGACAATTCTATACAGTTATCTTGTTGGATTCACTCCTGCTTTTGTAAACTGGCAAAAACTGAAGATGCCCGACCTTTCTATAATAGACATCGAAAAGGAAATCATTGAAAGAGGATTTTATTCCGGTAACAGTGTCGTTGGACAGATCGTATAGCCAGAGTAACCATGAATCGTTGAAGTCCTTGTGAGATTAAAACAATAATCGAACACGGCCCTCCACATCCTATTACTTGGGATTCTCATAGTTAGGTAGATCTTCCAGCGCTATTCCAGAATGCGTTACCACATTAGGCCTTCTCGTGAGAAAGACCGGTTTGGAGCCGATATCCCTCATCTTCACTTTGCACAACCGGGTATCGTCTGGTCTACTATAGAACAATATTCTTGCCTAGGCATCGGGAGGTCTTGTATGGACAACGGACTTGCAGTTCTTTGCGAATACTTCCTAGAAAGAAGTTTTATCGAGATACACTTAATTAATCATTTTTCGGAAATTTTATTAAATATTGTTTCTAACCAATAATATGATTAGGCTGCATTATCATAAGGCCGTTCCTAAGGCTTATAAGACCGTGCTTGGGATGCAAAAATATGCTGAGGGTCTGGGCTTGAGAAAGAAATGATGGAACTCATCAAGATAAGGGCGATTCACTTAAAAAATTAAATGGGCCCGACCGGATTTGAACCGGTGACCACCGCCTTGTAAGGGCGGTATCATAACCACTAGACTACGAGCCCATAAGGGTTAATTCTTATTCCATATAATATTTTTACGTTATAAAGAAGTTGTTAATTATTAGTTGGAGTTCCAGTATTTCTTTAGATATGGCTGAAATCATAAAATACAATGGCCATATTATATTCAATGCAGATGCAACGGATTCCTGAAGAATGTCTAGAAAAACATGAAAGACATATTCTGGTATCATTATGATAAGGTGTTAACAAGGTGAATAATGTGATTGAACAACATTTACAACCATGTTGGTTTAAATTATTTGACAGAATTCATTAAGTGATCAAGGGGATCTCTGTCCATTTACATACAATTTGTGAGATTTTTAGAAAAGGTCCAAGATCAAATTTTCTATAGGTGTTTAATTTTATTGATATGAAGATGATAAATTAAAAATAACATGCACATTATACTGACCAGTTGCCAAAAACCTAAAAAATTTATAATAATAAATTATAGTCTTTAATGAATTCTCTAAAAACATGTAATTTAATAGAACTCGAAAAAATGTTTAAACAAAATAAATTAAATTATTTCTATTTGATAAAAACAGATAATATGGCATACACAGGAATTATAAGAACCGTTGATAATGGAACAATATTCATGGATTTGCCATTAAAATTTACCAGGGGAGATAATCCAATGTATACTCCTGCGGTAATAGAAAAAGAGGAATTTAAAAAATGTATGGAAATTCCAAGTAGTGGAAATATTACAATCACAACAAAAAAAGATGGAAGTATATCTGGAGAAATAATTGATATTTACAATAACAGATTGCTATTAAAAAATTCTGAAATAAAAACAGTATATTTTCAAGATTTTTATGATATTGAATGATCAATCAGTCTGCGATTCTTGTGATTTTTTTGCTAATGTTTTTTTGCCCCTTACTTTATTTAAGTTTTTATTTGCCTTTTTCCAATCCCTATCAAATTTATCTCTAATTCTTGATATAATCTGATGTTTTTTAATTATTATGCCAATTTCACGGTTTTTATTGAGGCTGGATTTTGTGAAATTTTCTGACCCTATAAAAACCTCCTTTGCTCCTATAATTGCCTTTGCATGAATATAAATTTTTTCTGGATTCATATATTTGATTTTAACTCCACTTTTTGATAATTCCTTCAGATTTTTAACATCAGTTGATGACACACTTGCAGGTACTATTATTTTTACCTTCTTTCCAAGTTTTTTAAACTCATTCAGAACTTCATCATCATCTCCCATTTCTTCCGTCTCTACCTTCACCTTCTTCTGCCTAGAAATAAAATCTCTGATATCATTTCCTGAGCCAGGTGATATTATAAGGTTATCCCCTGAAACTTCACCTGCGTCTTTATTTTCCCAGTCGGATAAAAAAACATCCTTTAAAGATTCTATAACGTTTTTCTCCGTTGTAATTACGCCATATTCCCTATTTTTTTTAAATGCCGCCTCTGTAAGATTCAGAGTTCCTATATTTCCTGCATTATCCGTGACCATATATTTTGCATGGTCAAAAACGTTGGGTTTTTCAAATCTTGCTGGGGCTATTTTCACCCTTGCACCGGTATCCCTTAATAGTTTTATTTCATCCTCCGTGCCATCACTTCCATTTATTCCATAGGGTCTTCCATCCACAATAATTCTTAAATCAATGTCCGTTTTTGCCTTATTTTTTATTTCCTCTATGATGTTCTTATCGTCAATCAGATAATAATTCATATAAAGAAATTTTTTGCTGTTCCTGATAAAGTCAACAATAGGTTTATACCCCGATTGTGGTTCCATATAAAATCTGTACTTCATATACTAATATGATAATTATTAAATATTAAATTTTCGTTTTTCCGACATTGTCATATTTATCTATATATTTAAATAAATATAGTAAAAAACCATATACAAGATTAAATTATGCCTATACATGGGATCATTGGATTTAATAAGAAAATATGATGAATACCGTGAATCAACCCTGAACTTACAGGCATCGGAAAATGTACTGAGTCCTAATGCAAAAAAAGCACTATCATCAGATATGGCATCAAGATATTCACTTTTTGTTAATGGGTATAATGCATATGGTGGAACAAAGTACTTCGATGAATTAATTGAATTTAATGAAAAAAATATCAAAAAACTATTTAATGCCATGTTCTGTGAATCAAGACCATTAAGTGGCCACATTTCTGCTGAAATTTCACTGTTATCACTTCTTCAAGATAACAGAAAAATAATGGCAATTTCAGATGAAAATGGGGGATATCCGGGATATTTTCACAACAACCTGGAAAAAATGTTTGATTTTAATTCATATGAAATTCCATATAATAATTTTTCAATAGATTATGAGTTATTATCCCGAAAGGTAAAGGAAACCAAACCTTCAATAATTGTACTTGGCCAATCGCTATTCATAAGAGGATACAATATGAAAATCATTCGTGAGATCGCTGATAAAAATAACACAAAAATAATCTACGATGGATCACATGTTTTAGGATTGATAGCCGGTTCAGCATTTCAAACTGATGCATTAAAGTATTCGGATATACTTCTTGGATCAACACACAAAACATTCTTCGGACCTCAAGGCGGTATCATACTCACAAACAATGAGGAGATATACGAAAAAATAGAAGAAAATATAGTATTTAAAACAATGGATAATTTCAATTTATCAAGGTATGGGGCCTTATCTGTATCTGTTGAGGAAATGCTCAGTTATGGAAAGGAATATGCTGAAAATGTCGTTAAAAATTCCAAAAATCTTGCAAAAGAATTATTGAACTCTGGATTCGGGCTTTATTATGGATCAGAAAAAACGGAAACGCATCAGATACTTCTTGACCTGAATTTCCTAAAGGAAAAAAACTATGATTTCCTTTCCTTCTCAAAACTGATGGAGGATAATAAAATAATAATAGATCGTTTTGGGAGGGTAGGCGTGCAGGAAATTACAAGATATGGCTTAAATGATATGAAAAAAATTGCAGAGATTTTTAATGGTATATACAATAAGTTAAATATATCAGATGAAATTAATGATATAATAGCAAAAAAGAAGCTTAAATACTGGTGATAAAAAATGGAAATAAACGAGATTATGACAAAGGACGTAATAACAATAGATAGGGATGCAAAAATTTCTGAAGCCATTGCAAAAATGAATGATAATTATGTACAGCAACTTCCTATAATGGATGGCAAGAAATATATAGCCATGTTAACATATAAAAACATTCTTAGAAGGGGCAGTATCAGAACAAATTCAAAAGTTTTCAATTTTTCTATAAATACACCAAAAGTTAGTGAAAAAGCAGATGTTATGGAAGCAGTAAAGCTTATCAGGGAAAGCGGCTTAAATGGGCTTCCAGTTGTGAATAAGGATCATATTGCCGGTATTATAACAAGAACGGACATTATCAAAAACATAGATAAAATAGTAAAAAACGCTTCAACAATAAAGAATTATAATATAATGAATTCCGATGTTGTTACCGTTGATACACAAAATGATATCGAATCGGCATCCGACAAAATAAAGATGCTTGATGAATATGAAATACCTGTGACGCAGAATGATAGGCTTGTGGGCATACTGAGATCCAGGGAAATTTTAAATAACATTATTGCTGAAAAAGAAAAAATAAGCTATGGAGAATACACATCTGGCAAATTCAAAATAGAGATCAAGGTATCATCTTTAATGGACTCCCCAGTATATTCGGATGAGGATTCAAACATTATTGAAATATCAACGCTTTTAATAAAGAACGGTTTACACATAATCCCAATTGTTGACAAAAACATGAAGGTAACAGGAATCATCGGCATATCTGATATAATCAATATCATAGAATATGGTGAGGAGGAGGGATTCTATATTGAAGTTTCTGGTTTAAATACAGAGGATCGGGATTTATACGATATAACCTATTTCATGTCGGATAAATTTATATCAAATATTTCAAGAATAATTGGAAACAATGGAAAATTGACCCTCAACATACGAAAATATAAAACAGATGGAAGGGGAAAATATTCAGTAAGAACCAAATTAATCACGCCAAAAATCCATATGGAAAGGGATGACAGCGATTACAATTATGGAAAATGCCTCAGCAGAATTTTGAAAAACTATGAATCGTCAATAAAGGAAAAGTAAATCAAAATTTTTAATCACTTATTTCTTGAAATAAGATCACTGTAAATTCCCAAATACTCCATTCCCTTTTTTATTCCCCTGCTTATTTCCCTAAACTCCATTTTTTTCAATTTTTCGCCTATTTCAGCTCTATGCATCAATCCAATATATGGAACCATGGACTCAACAACCGTTGATGAATATCCAGAACCGGCAAAAATTGATTGTATTTTGTTTATTATTTCCTCAAAATTGTTGTAAAGATATTCTCTTGCCTCGGGATTAAGTGATGCCGTAATATAAAATATCATTGAATCCTGAAGTTTGATTTTATGATTGTTTATGAGTTCTTTTACTCTTTCAAAGTTTTCTTCCCCCTTAAGCCAGGACATTGCACGAATGATTTTTACTTTATCCTCATCGTTGTTGAACTCGGATAAAAGGTGTTCAAGTTTATCTAAATCATTTGTATGTATGGCGTATGATGTCAAAATGGCTGATCGCATATCCGGATCTATATTAGAGATATTATCTATCTTGCTGTATAACTCTTTGGCATAATCCATGTCAAGTACAGAAAGTCTGTATGACAGTACATCCCTTAAAATAGAAAGGTTCATCTCTTCATTTTCCTCTTTCTCGCCAAGTTTTGAAAGTATATCCCTTAAAAGATTAATTGAAAAACTCCTCAATTTTTTATGATCGGGCATCAACAAGTTCAATTCAAATAACTCATTTGCTATTTCATGATTTACCATATGCCTGCCGGCATTGGCAACCTGTGATGCAATTTCAATATATCTCTCAATATCTATTTTCCCTGATAACAAAAACGAAAAATAATCATTTATAACTCCCCAGAGATCCTTGTCTGTAAGTTTATCTTGATTGTTGATTATATTTCTATACAGATTTTCTGAGTATAAAACCCTGTAAAAACCCGATTCATCATCATTGAGTTTAATGAACTCTGAACTGTATGGTACTTCCATCTTTTTATTATTAAATAATATTGATCTCATTTCATTATTATATTTAATGGTCAGGGGAATTTTCCATAGATTTTCTCCTTCCTTTCCATTTAGCAAGAATCTTGATTGTTCCATAACTATTTTTGTATCCTCTTCCCTTACAGTAATAAGTGGATATCCCACCTGCCTAATGAATGATCCCATAACTTCCCTTACTGGAAGATCAGAAACCTTGCCCATGAATTCCCATAAATCGGACCCTTCTGCATTTCTATACTTGAAATTTTCAAGATATAAATTGATGCCTTTTCTAAATACATCGTCTGTAATAAATGCATTGATCATTCTAAGAATACTGCCGCCCTTTCCATAGCTTATCTCATCAAAAATCTGGGATATGTCATCTGGCGATTTTACTTCCACCTCTATTGGGTGCGAGTTTTCCAAGGAATCCCCGGTCAATGCCTTTGAAGTTTCTGTTATCAGAAAATCAGAGAACATATCATAATCTGGATATAGTTTATCAATGGTCTTATATGACATAAATGTGGCAAAACTTTCATTTAGCCAAAGGTCATTCCACCATTCCATTGTAACAAGGTCTCCAAACCACTGGTGTGCCAGTTCATGGGCTATGACCATTGCTATTATTCTTTTAGCCGAGGTGCTTGTTGATGAATCCATATTTAAATATATTTCCCTGAAGGTTATTGCGCCCCAGTTTTCCATGGCACCCGCTGCAAATTCCGGAACTGAGACCAAATGTTCTTTTAGCAGTGGATATTTTATCTTAAAATAATCTTCATAGAATTCTATTGATTTTTTTCCTATTTCCAGGGGGTAATCGGACGCTGTTAGATGTCCTTTGGGTGCAAGCAATATCAATTTCTTATTGCCATCCAGGTCAATGGATTTTTCCTCGAATTTGCCAATCCCAAGATAGAGTAAATAGGTTGACATCCTTGGAGTCTGTAAAAATTTGACCTTTTTCCTCCCATTGTTTTGGACGCTTTCTATCGGCATGTTTGAAACTGCATCAAGGCTAGTGTCAATTGTAACTGTTATATCAAATGTGGATTTATATGCGGGATTATCTATGCACAGAAATAATTTTCTTGCACCGGTGGGTTCAAATTGTGTAGTAATCATAAAGCCGTCATTTAGTTTAGCAACATATATGCCTTCGAGTTCAGTAGATATGCTCCCTGTAAAATCTATTTCAACCACAGCATCCGATGTTATTATTCCATCGACAATTATTTCATGTTCATCCCTGTACTCTTTATATCCCTTTATGTTTTTATTTACTGTTATTTTTTTAATATTGTGATTCACTGAATTTAAAATCAATTTTTCTTCATTTCCCCGGATTTTTATTATTTCATGGCATTTATATGTAAAATCCATGCTATTTATATCTATATCCAGATTATAATTTATAATGTCCATATATCTATATTAGATGGTATATTATAATTTTTGCCAAATATTTTTATGCTTATATATTATTATTGAATATAGAATAAAATGACATTAGTAATAGATATTAATAAGGATAATTTCAATAATGCCATAAATACCGCATCAGAAATAATAAAAGGTGGAGGTACAGTGGTATTCCCAACGGAAACAGTATATGGACTTGGTGCCGATGCTCTATCTTCGGAAGCCTGCGGGAAAATATTCCAGGCAAAGAAAAGGCCTGCTGATAATCCATTAATAGTCCATGTTTCAAATTTTGATATGGTAAAACAGGTAGCGGAAATAAATGACGATTTGCTGATAAAAATGAGAAAAATATGGCCAGGCCCCCTGACCCTGCTCCTTAAAAAGAAAAAAATTGTTCCAGATGTCGTAACATCAAATATGGATACTGTATGCATAAGATTTCCAGATAATGAAATAGCCCTGGCCCTTATAGAAAAAACCGGCCCAATTGCTGCACCTAGCGCAAACATAGCAACGAAACCATCCATAGTTGATTCCTCAGACGCGATAAAGGAACTTGATGGGCGGGTGGATGCAATAATAAATGCAGGCAGGGTTAAATATGGTGTTGAATCGACAATACTTGATGTTACATGTTCTCCATATGAATTGCTGAGGCCCGGTGCCTTTTCTCTGGAAGATATTAAAAAACTTCTTGGGGATGTACATATTGATTCTGTGGCCTGGGGTTACAAAGAATCGAGCAAAGCACTGACGCCTGGCATGAAATACAGGCATTATGCACCCTCAAAAAAACTGATTTTAATAGAAAACAATCAAAAATTCCAGGAATTCGTTCAATCAGATTTATCAATGGACTTTATTGCCCTGTGCTCCATGGAAAATGCCGCATATGCAAAATACGACAAATTCATACTTGGAAATGATATTTATGAGGTTGCCCACAACCTGTTCTACTATTTCAGAATGCTGGATTCAAGCGATAAAAAATTTGGTGTAATCCAATCTTTTCCAGAAAACGGCATGGGTTTTGGCGTGATGAATAGAATAAGAAAAGCAAGCTATTCGATTATAAAGGATAAAGAAAATATAGATAATATAAATAATGTATTGAATGAATACAGATAATTATAAGATAAGGTGGGATTTAATTCTAAAAAAGGAAATAGACTATTTATCCAAAAAATATCCCGATATAGACGTAAAAAATAATTACACTAGCATTATAAATCAACTTACAGAGAATAAACTGAAATCTAAAATAATAATCAATAAAAATGAATTTATAGGATATGCCTATGTTATGAAGTCATCGGAAAAAAATGACCGTTTGTATGCTGACGTTGGATTTGCCTCACGTAAAAAAATAAATGAGGAACGATTAAAAACTTTTTTTGACTGGCTCATAGATATGTCAAAAAAGGAAAAGAAAAAAATACTATTAAATCCCATATTTAATGGTAATGAATTGTCCGATAAATATTTAATAAACAGTGGATTTAAAAAGATGACCAGAAAAAAAATGTCAGTAAACCTCGAAAATTATACATATAAAACAATTAATACAGACTATGAAATATCAGGTATCAAAAATGTGAATGAAGCCCTGTATGCCGATGCCGAATATGAATCATTTAAATATTCTTCTGATAAGTTTTTATTCAGCAATATACGGGAAGATAGAATAAACTCCGTAAAAAATCTTTTAAATGGGGAATATGGAAAAATAATAGAAGATGCATCAATAATTTTAAAAAATAAGGGAAGAATAATAGCAGGCATTTTGTCATCGCAGATAAGTTTCGATAAGGCATTTATCGTCTCTATTTTTGTTAAAAAAGAACATAGAAAAAAAGGAACTGGCAAATATCTTCTTTTTTCCGTTATGAATCGTTTAAAGGCCCTGGCGTTCAAACAGGCATTTTTATGGGTAAATAATAATAATTTTGCCGTGGATTTTTATTTGAAATCGGGGTTTGTTTTTGAGGATTATCCAAATGAGGTGATTTATTTTTATAAATAAATATTATTTTTTATAGCAATTTTTGTAAATATTTAAAACCTATAAATTCAAAAATAAAAAAAATTTAAATTTGTGTATAACTTATCAAATCATGAATATATTTGAAATATCATTTATTTTTTTATTTTCGGTAACATTTATTTATGCAATAATAAAACAAAGTGAAACGTTTAAAGTTAAATTCATTATTTCAATACCAATTTTAATTCTTATATATTATTTCACCAAATCTGTAATTTTTCTTCCAATATATTTGTTTTCCCTTATATCTGCAACATACCTTTACACGGTTTTCTTCTATATACCATTCGCATTTGATACGGTCCTTATTTTGATCACGCTTTTTGACCATATTTTACCATTAAGAATAACTGTATTATCAATTTCATCAGCCATTTTATTATCCATGTTCCTCGATAAAAATATAAAAAAATATGGTATAGAGAATGAAAAACAAAAGGGCAAGAATATAAAAATAGAAACGTATAGGGATTATTTCCAGATATTTACTGGAGTGATTACAATAATTTTATTTTTAACCTTTGGCAAAACGGGAAAATTAATTGTACTTTTTGCAGTTTTAATCATTTACCTTTTTGGTAATATTCTATATTTAAACAGAGACTATAGGATTACAAATATTGTTTACAGGATGGAGAGGGAGGATACCAAACTTGGTCTCGGGTCTATGTATCTTGCTGCAGGATTTTTATTTGTAATGGCTTTTGTACAATCGATAAATACCCTAATATTATCGGCATTTATAATTATGATAGGGGATTCGCTGGCAACAATACTGGGGATGAAAATAAAGGGTAAAAAATTGTTTTACAATAAGCGAAAATCCTGGGCCGGTTTTTTTTCAATGCTTATTCCATCATTTATATTCGGAATTTTTATTATATTTTATTTATATTCATTGATATATTCTATGGTTTCCACATTTTCTGAAAGTATCTCCAACAAGATTGCAGACGATAATGTAACAATTCCTGTATCTATTGTGATAATTCATTTTATAATTTCTATGGTATGAGGTAGCATTCTCCCTTGCAAAATGGCACTTCTTGCACACAATTGTTAAAATATGGGTTTATCTGACATTTTTGTGAGTTCATTTAAATGATATTTGAAAAAATGACTTAAATTGCTGATTTATTTATAGGCTTGAAATATGAAAATTCAAAGATGGAGTACTCGCAATTAGCAGCATCCTCTCCAATGTTCCAAGAATATTAGAAAGTGAGCTACCCCTATGAAAGTGTGAAGAACCAAAATATAAATAGTGATATGTATTAAGGAAATAAAGCGAGTGTGGTGTAGCCTGGTAACACGCGACCTTGCCAAGGTCATGCCCCGGGTCCAAATCCCGGCTCTCGCACATTTTAAACTGTCCATATCTCACATAAACATTTATAAAATATAATAAAATATAAAAATATGACGAGATATAAAATTACAGGATAACTTAAGTGAGTTCAGGGTTTTAATATATATTGGAAAATTACGGCCATTGGCGGAATTCTTAAAGGATAAATTCCTGGATCCATCGGAAGATGATTTAAAAGATTCGCTCGAATATTTTGAGAATAAAGGCAATGCACTGGCAACAATAGAAATTCATAAGCAAACAATGAAAAAATTCTATTACTGGTATTTTAAAAATGATGAAAAATATAATAAAATATGTGGATGGATCAAAATAAGGAATAATGTTAACAGGCATAAAAAGGCTGAGGATATGATTACCTATGATGAATATAATTCTATACTCGAGAATGTAAATTCACTCAGAGATAAGGCCTTAATTTCATTGTTTTATGACTCTGGATGCAGAATAGGGGAGATATTACCATTAAGGATCAGGGATGTTTCCATGGATGATAATGGCCTGAATCTTCATGTTGCTGGTAAAACTGGGGAAAGAATAGTTTTCATTATTGGAGATTCAATTGCATTCTTAAGGCAGTATTTGGAAGTATATAAATATAAAAACGATCCTGATTCTCCATTGTTTATGGATTTTGAAAATAATACACCATTAAAATATGATGCCACAAGGAAAATGCTTAATAGGGCAGTTCAGAGAGTAGGAATGAGTTATACAACTGTCTGCAGAGTTCTATCTGATTGTTGAGCTTTATTTCCTGCTCTGAAGATGGGTACAGCCTAAACTTATATGCTTTCATGTATGTTATTATATACGTTCTTTCATTATATTTAACCCTTTAATTCGCTTTCATCCCACCCATAAATGGTGTGAGTTTTCCCGCTCACTGTGATAATTTTTATTTTTTTAATAATGCATCCACAAGCTTGGAAATTCCATCGGCTATTTTATTGTAAGCTCTTATTTCGTATAGTAAAAATATCATTGAAGAAATCAAATAGACCGATGTAATTGAAAATATTATTTCTCCAATAAAAGGCAAGAATATCGTAAATATAATGGAACCAACAAAAAAAGCTGAAATTATGGAAAAATCTATTCCTATTCTACTCGTGACCTTCTCCCACGAATGAATTCATGGGCTTCCTGCTTCAAAGGCTACTGGCGGAGTCTCCACAGGCTTGCATTCCCCTCGGCCCGAGGGTACTTTGCCCTCCATGCTCAGCCATTCGACTTTACGGGCACAGGCATACATGGAGATATATGTGATCCGACCTTCTTTCATTATGTCTACCAGTTGACAGGAAATATATTCTTCTGTGATATAAAAAGGTTCGCTTTCATCCCACCCATAAATGGGGTGAGTTTTCCCACTCACTGTGATAAAAAAATCGTTAAATTGCGGTATATTTATGCTGTAAAATTTTGGTATTACATAATAAAGAAAAGCAGGGTATAAGCTCATCAAAATAGCTGATGATTCCACAATAGCACTTACTGGAACTGGCAAATAACTCTACTCTTTTTGGATATAGCCTATAACAAGTTTTGCGATTCTCTTTGAATTGTCCTGATCCTTCGATAGAATATTTTCCACAAATTTCTTTTTATCTTCAGGTGATAAAGACTCATATTTTTCTTTAAGCCTATCCAGTTCCCCCTTATATTTTACCATGACTGCTGCATTTACAAATTTTGAAACATGAAGGATCCCTGGTATTTTTATTATTTCATTATCCACTTTTATTGTCTCTTCAACCATAATAAAATAATACAAAGGAATTATATAAACATATGTTTCATTAATTTTTAATGCACCTCTCTTGAGAAAATTTTCCAGAAAAATGCATTTTCAGTAATGGTTTTGAGTGTGGTATCCTGAAATGAGTTCCTATATAAACATTATAATATAAACAAAAGAATCAAAGAAAAGCTGAACCGGACACATATATCATATGGAAGAAAAAAGGATTTAAATTGAATAAGAAAGTTAATTTTGAAAGATTAATAAATGCCCCTTGTCAACTGGAAGGGATATTTTTTTGAAAAAAAATATCTGTTTTCCTGATAAGTCTAAAAAATTGAGAAATATTCTTTGTGGGTCAGGGGTAATAAAAAAATCATAAATAATTATATAAGAATAACACATTAACTTATAAATGTTTAAGGTCAAATTAACCCTTGACAGAAAAAACTATGAAATGTATATAAAATCTATAGAACCAGAACTTACTGAAACGTTCGGAAGATCGAGGGTTTATGAAACTCTGGATAAAAACAATATCTATATAAATATAGAAGCACCTGATGTGCCATCTTTAAAGGCCAGTATATCTTCCATTGCAAGGGTTTTAAATGTTGCTAAAAAAATATTGGAGGGAAAAATATGGTAGAACCTAATTTGAATGCGTATTTACAGAACCAGATAAAGCAGGCTCAGGATTTGGGAGCTCAAATAGAGCAAATTGCAAATCAGAGATATCAACTTGATATGAAGGTAAAGGAGCTTGATAAAACATTAAAGGAATTGAACAACGCCAAGGATGACACTCCTGTATACAAAAATGTGGGTCCCATTCTGTATAAAATAGATGATAAGGCAAAACTAATTTCAGATCTGGAAGAACAGAAAGAGTTGAGCCAGATGAGGTTGAAAACACTTGAGGGGCAACAGAAATCATTTGAGGCAAAATATAAGGAACTGGAAGAAACCATACAGAGAAAATATGAGGAGTCCACAAAGGGGAATAACCAGCAATTAAGCTGATAACGTTATTTTCATATTAAAAAAGGAACTACCTTTCAAACTTTATTAATTTCTAATCTTTTATAATATTTGGGATAATATTTTTTAAAAATATTTAATTCCTTCATTTATATTTTAGTGTAATTAAGCTAAAATTTAACTCCGCGTAAAAAATTTAAGATTAAAAATTTTCCAGGATTTTCTCTTTTATTTTTGAAGAACTATTTATTATCCCATTGAATGCGCCAGTTCTTCTAACTTGGGTATTTAGGCCAAGTTTTCTGCATTTTTCCTCTATATATTTATCGTCAAATTTCTGGTCATATCCCAATGTAATAATATCTGGTTTTATTTCTTCCACCGTTTTGAATATATTATCAACACTATGCCCCACTATAGCCTGATCAACGGGCTTTAATTCCTGTACCATTTGAACTCTTTCATTTTCATTAAAAATTAAACTTTTCCCATGTTTTGTTGCAGTGTAATCTGAGGCAACAACAACTATAAGAAAATCCCCAAAAGCCTTTGATTCTTTTAAATAATGAATATGCCCTAAATGTATTATATCAAATACTCCTGATGCCATGACCTTTATCATTTGGTTATGATTACTTTAATAATTATAAAGTTTAAGATGCCTAGCAATATAATGAATATACAGAACATGAAACATATGTAGACTGTAAGATGGATACATCATCTGTTTAACTGTAGACTTTTTGTTTAACCATCATCCTATTCATTGCAGTACTTCGCGCACACAATAGCTAAAATAATTTTGTTACACTCACATTTCCATAATGCTCAATCTGTTCCAGATTTACTTTTCCCCTTTTTTGCAAAAATAACATATAAAGTAAAAATTCGGCTTTTTCCTCATTTGTATTGCCCCAATAATCCTCAAGGAAAAAAGGATTGATATATTTTTTAATTTCGTCAATTGATCTTTTTATACCTTCTTCTATATCCTCTTTATTTGATTTCATCAGTATATCACGGTTTATATCCAGAGGTATGTCCTTTTTTTCTTCGATTTTTTTATTTTGCTTGTATACTATTTTAATGGAGTCCAGAAGTTCAACAAGTGTGATGTTCTTTTTCTCTCTGTGCATTATTGGTTCCTTTAAATCAGGCATATTGGTTATATCATTTTCAGGTGTATTATCGAATTCTGGATAGTCCTCAAAATTTTCCTCTTCTAAATTGGTAAAATTTTCTATTTTATGATGTAGCATTGTATTGCTTTTCTCATATAATATGTGCCATGCAGTTGAAATTAATAACCCTGCTATTTCAAAATTTTGGCTTTTTTCAGAAAAAAACAGATCCTTGAATTCTATTATATCTATTTTCCATGGATCGAGTTTACCAGCAATTACAAGGTCAAATACCTTTGAAACTGTTTCAAAAAAAATGTCAGGATAGTTGAAACCACCTTCCATTTCATTTAAAATCTCTTCGTATTCTGATATATCCTCATTGGGATTCTGTTTAATTATGGCCTTCAGAATTTCATTTTTCTCCATGTTACTCCTCCATATTTTTTTCTATAATTTTTGTGTTACCGTGTTTATCCGTTGTTACCCCGAGTATATTCGTTGCAAATTTAGACACAGCACCTTTCAAGGATATCATGATTATCTGCGAGGTTTCAGCGTTTTCCCTGAACAACGATCCTACCTGCTCTGCATTATAACCGTCCAGAAACATATCAACTTCATCGAGATAATAAACTGGAGATGGATTTTTTCTTTGAAATGCCAGGATGAGGGATAGGACTGCAACGCTTTTTTCACCTCCGCTCAACGCATCTATTTTAATCATAAAATTGCCTTTTGGTTTGGCCTTTATATAAACCTCTGCACTTAATGGGTCCTCTCTGTTGGTAATCTGAAGCGTAGCATCACCGCCACCCGATAATCTACTATAAATATTTTTAAATTCCTCGTTGATTCTATCAAATAGTCCAAGAAAAGCCTTTTTTTCCTCATCAACAATGTTATTTTCAAGTTCTATCAGGCTGTTTCTTTCATTTATCAGTGTATTATACTTTTCAAGCCCTTCAGAATATTTTGTATACTCTTCATCATATTCCTGTATGGCTTTCTGGTTTATTGGCCCGAGGTTTTCTATTTTTTTGGTATTAATATTCCTTGATTCCTTTACTTCCTTTATGCTCATTTTATAATCGGGTATATTTATATTAACCAAATCATCAGCTAACTCATTTACCTGATTTAAAAGATTTTCAATTTTACCTTTTAACGTTGCTATCAATAAATTTTTTTTGTTTATATCATCCTCAACATTTCTTATCTGCGTTGAAAGACGATCAGTATCGTTGGATATTTCACGCATCCTGTTATACAGATCCGTCGATTTCGAATCTATTTCATATTCCTTATTTTTTAATTCTTCCAATAAATTTTCAGAACTTTGGACTTGATTTTTCATTGTGTTTAGGCTCTTTCCTTTTTCTTCAATTTCCCTCTTGTAATTAAATATTTTAGTATTAAGATCGTTTATTCTTTCACTGAAATGGTTAATGTCATTATTTATATTTAAAAGATTATCGGAAAATTTCTTGGATTCTGCACGGGCGTAGTCAAGTTCCTTCTCTATCTGTTTTTCAATTTCCCTGGTTTCAGGGTTTAATTTTTTTAATTCAGAGAATATCTGATCCTTTTCCTTGTTTAAATTGAATAATTTTATATTAAAATCCTTTATATCAAATTCTATTTTATCCCTTTTTTCATTTAAATTCTCCATATCATTTTTAAGATTCCCCAAATCGTTTTTTGTATTTTCAAATAAACTTTCAGATTCGCCTAATAACGTTTCATAATTTCTATTATTGTTTATTTCTATATCCCTTTTTTTTGTTATTTCCACAAATTGTGAAGAAATTGAATTTACCTCAGAGTTTAATTGGTTGATATCAGGAGTCAAATATACATTTTCCTCTTCAAGTTCGGAAATCAACCTGCTGATTTTATTGTATTGAATCTCATCATTTTTAATATATCCCCCAGTGATTGAACCAGATGGCTCAAATATGTCTCCTTCAAGCGTTACAATTCTTACACCACCCATATTTTTTCTGGCTTTTTCAATAGTATCCATTATTATTGTATCCCCAAAACAGAAATTTATTGCCTTTTTGAATTTTTCGTCATATTTTACAAAATCGCGTACAAAACCCATTGATTCCTTGTTGTTAACAAGTAAAATGGTTTTTTCATGGTCATGTGGTACAGTTATTTTATTAAGTGGGATAAATGTCAACCTGCCAAGTTTTTTTTCCTTAAGAATTTCGATGCATCTCTGTGCAGTATAATCATTTTCTACCACTATGGATCTTAACCTTGAGCCGCCTGAAACAACTACGGCATTGGCGTAGAAGTCCTCATACTCTATCAGATTTCTCAATTGCCCATAAATTCCAGAAATAATGTTCTTTTCCATCAGACTGTTGATTTCCCTCAGTGATGGTGATGAATTCCCCGAATAATTCAATCCCCTCAATTCTTTTTCTTTCTGCCTGATTATATTATCATTGTTGCTTTTTTTGGCTATTTTGTCATTAAGTGATTTTCGCAGTTCGGCCAATCTTTTGTTGAATAAATTTATATCGCCGTTATATGCACTGATATTATCCTTTCCGTTTTCAATTTTCCATTTGAGGTCCTTTATTTTTAATTGGAGTTCCTTATATTTCTCCTCCTTTATGGATAATTCCTTATTCTTTGCAGATATTTCACTGGACACAGAACTATTTTCTGTTTTTTTATTATCAATAAGAATGTTTATTGACCTAACATTATCATCTATTTCCTTCAGTTTTGCATTTAATTCATTTTGGTGTTTTGTATTGTTATAATTTTCAATTCTAAATTTTTCCAGTTCCCCAATAATCTTATTTATATTGTTCTCAGCTGTTTTTAAATAAGTTTCCGTATTTTTTTTCTCCCGCCTCTTTTTTTCAATTTCTGCATTCTGGAAATCCAGGGCTTCAGTTGATGTTTTCAGATGCATTTCAAGACTTATCATCTCATCATTATCAATATTAATTTTTGTTTTAAGTTCAGTTAATTTGATATTGAGGGTATCGATATTTTTTCTTATTTCCTTTACCTCTTTCCCACCAAGTTTATCTAATTTTTCTTCAATTTCCTTTATTTCTTCGTTTTTTTCTATTTTTTCTTTGTCAAATAATTGTTTTTTTTCAGTGAACTGCTCAATTTCAGAGGAAAGCTTTTTTATATTCTCTTCGTATAATGAAATTTCACTGTCCAGCTTTTCCTTATCCTTCATTTTTAAATACGCATCCATTTCATCTATTTCCCTTTTAAGGTCAGAATATTTCCTTGCATTCTGCCTGTCAATATCAAGTTTATCAAGATAGCCTTTGATACTCGAAAGATTTGCAGATAGAATGTTTATATTTTCATTTAAGCCAGTTATATCATTTTTAGCATTTTCAATACGTTCTTTGTAACTCTCTATACCGGCCATGGATTCAAATAATTTCCTTCTTTCAGAACCTGACATTTTAATGAGGTTGTTTATATCACCTTGAAGAACAAAACTATATGAATCAAGATATATGTGGAATGAGTCTATCAATTTAAAAACATCATTATATCTGGCTCTTTTTTTATTTATATAATAATTGGATTTTACCTCATTACCATTATTTATTACTTCCCTTGTTAATAAATACCTGTTTTCATTGGATAAAATTGTTAATGTAACTGAACATCTTTTTATTTGGGGTTCTGATTTATGGATAAAGTCGGCTGCTTTGTCCACTCTTATAGCTTTATTTGATTTTGCCCCAAGGACAAAGAGCATGGCATCCCCAAGGTTGCTTTTGCCTGAACCGTTTGGACCTATGATTACAGTGAATCCCTTCTTAAGTTTAACAAATACCCTTTTTGAATAGGACTTAAAGTTTTCCATTTCAACGGATTCAATGATCATGTTAATATGACAATGTCAGAAAGTATATTTATTTTATGTTTTAAATTAAATAACACAAATGAAAGATTAATAAAATAATATAATATTAACAATGAAATGGATAAAATAAATACCTTAAAAAAAGATACGGTAGAAATAATAACTGAAGAGGAAGCCATAAATGCATTAAAAAATTCACCAAAAGGTTACTGTGGATTTGAACCCTCTGGATTACCGCATATAGCTACAGGAATACTTTTTACCAGGAAAATCAATGATATGGTCAATGCCGGCATAAATATGAAAATTCTTCTAGCTGACTGGCATGCAAAGATAAACGATAAACTTGGTGGGGACATAAATAAAATAAGGGAAAGCGGCGAATTGCTGAAAAATACAATGATCGCAGCAGGTCTCAGCAAGGAGGTAAAATTTATATGGGCTGATGAACTGGTTTCCAATAAGGATTACTGGGAACTCCTATTGAATATTTCAAAAAATTCATCATTATCAAGGATAAGAAGGTCACTCCCAATAATGGGCAGAACTGAAGAAGATGCAGATAGGGATTTCAGCAAATACATATATCCTTTGATGCAGGTAACTGATATTATGTATCTGGACCTGGATTTTGCACTTGGTGGAATGGATCAGAGGCATGCACATATGCTTCAGAGAGATATAGGAGAACATATGAATGCAAAAAAGGTCATTTCCGTGCATATGCCACTATTGCCGGGTCTCAAGGGATCGGGCAGAATGGATGACTTTAAAAAAATGTCTAAGAGCGATCCTGATTCTGCCATATTTATAACTGATTCGGATGAAGATATTACAAGAAAAATTAAAAACGCATACTGTCCAATTGGTATTATTGAAAATAATCCATTGATTAGCATTTTAAAATCTGTAGTATTTCCCTATTATATGGATGAAATTACTATAAACAGGCCAGAATCAAAGGGCGGATCCATTTCCGTTGGTTCCAGGAAATTGGTAGAACTGTATGGCGAACAGAAAATACATCCAGTGGATCTTAAAAACGCAGTAACTGGCATATTGATAGATATTATAGACCCCATAAGGGAAAAGATAAAAAGTGATTAGATGCCGTGGATGCCAAAAAAGGCCGTTGAAAAAAGTGTTGCGTCAATGCTAATTAATATGGAAGACCACAGGATGATTGCCATGAAAACCAAAAAGAAGGATAGAACGGTATCTATAAAAAAGGAAAAAAACAATTATAGAATATATGAGGATGGATTTAGAAATGAAAATTTTTTAATATCCGATCAGAAAAACCTGAAAAAAACTCTTAAGGAACTTATTGAAATAGAATTTCCAAGAAGCCATGAAATACTGGTAACAAATCAGGAGTGGAAGGATTAAATAAATTTATCAAGGCTTGATTGATTTTGATTGTTGAAATTCTTTTCAACTAGGTCAAGAATGCCCGATATCCTTTTTTCTGAAAAACCATGTTCATTACATAAAAATTGAATTATCTTTTCCCTTTCAGGCATGTGGAATTTTGGTTCGGGAACATTTTCAACCGGAGGATTTTCAAAGAATTCTTGTATTTCTTCAAGGTGTTCAATATCTTTATTCTTGAATTTTAAAACATCGGTTATGCTTCCATATTTTTTGATAAGGTTCAGGGCGGTTTTTGCCCCAATTCCCCTTATGCCGGGATTGAAATCCGTACCAACAAGTATTCCTATATCTATCAATTGATTTTGCGTTATTTTATTGTATTCAAGATTTTCCTGTAAATCTATAATCTCTGGAGATATATTGATAAATTTTCCTGTGCCTGATATTCTCCTTCTGCCATATAAGGTAAAATTCCTCAAAATTCTTTTTCCACCAAAGAGGAGGCAATCATAATCCTGTGAAATCACAGCATCAACCACTCCCGTTTTACTCATATATGAAGCCTGTGCTTCCCCTTCAGACGGAGCCTGCACCCATGGAATGCCCATATAATCAAGCAATTTCTTAGATTCTGCTACTATTTCCGGAGTTATATAATTTATTCTGGATGAAAGAGACTTTATTTTATCTTTATCCTTGTTTTCTATAGCTATATTTAATTCCTCAATATTTTTTTCCCTGATAATTTTTCTCTCCCTAAGTGTTTCATTTTTCAGGTAAAATGGTTTCCCGTCAAAGGAATACACAGGCTTTATATTATTTTCAAGAAGAGTTGATGTCCTGTAAAATATTCCTGATAAATGTGATGTTACATTTCCATTTGAATCCTTTAATGGTTCGCCATTTTCCCCACGAATACTGCTTAAAAACTGGTATATTATATTATATCCATCCAGTGATGCCTTAATACCTGAATTTTCCTTGATGGACGTTTCATGTTTAATTAAAATTCCCGATATATTTACCCCCATAAATTCACCTGCATTCTATTCCATCGTTAACTATTATAAACTTTGTGTAAATATTCTCACCAATTGATCTATGCTTCATAACAACCAGTTTCCTTATACCACTTTGATCCCTGTCTATTCTATATATAGCCTTCATAGCATGGTCGATAAAAAAACCGCCAAAGGGCTCCAGTGTATTGTTATCAACATTCTCATATATTTGATTGGTAATAAGCACGGGGATATCGAATTTCAATGCTATGCCAGATAGAATCTTTAACTGTTTTTCATAACCCTCCATTCTTGCGATAGGGTCAGATCCTGCCTCCATACGGAAAAAATTGGTAAATGAATCAACAACCATAAGACCGATACTTTTTTTTGATTCAATTTTTTCTGCTATTAATTTTTCAGATTTTATCAGGGCAAGATGCTGATCATCCATCGACTTTACCCTGTAAATATTCATATTATTGTAAATATTTTCATCGTTGCCACATATCTGCTGGAATCTTTCAATTGAAAAGCCTTCTGTGTCTATATAAATAACTGGATGACCGGATTTTATGGAAGCACAGGAAAAAATCATTGAAATGTTTGTTTTGCCTGATCCACCTTCACCATAAATTTCAGTTATTATTCCCGGCTCTATTCCACCATTCATCAACTCATCGATGCATGAATACCCTGTAGAAATTTTTGAATGTACATCTGTAAATTTTATTTTTTCCATTTAATGATAAATTAATAATACTATAAAAAAATATATCATATATTTTATTTTAATAACTTTTTTATAATGATATCTAATATAAGCAAAATGGCAGATACATATCTTATTATAGGGATAATACTTTTGCTTGTGGGCGCTTATGCCTTTTATGATGGAGTATTGATCCTTGGTATACCCTTGATTCTTATTGCCCTATTTTTACTCATCCAATATTACAGGTCTTCAACAAAACATGTTAATAAAAAAGTCTCAAATATAACCTATGATGGGATAATAGAAACGGGTGAGTCCAAAATTGAAAGAGGCACGTTCTATATTGATAGGGATAAATTTTTAACAGTGATGGAGAAAATAAAGGACCTTATTGCTACACAGGGACATATGCCAGAATTTGGACTTGATGCAATATATCTTAATTACAGAAACCAATCAAGAGCAGAGGTTGTCATGAATGCAATAAATGAGAGGGGAGTGAAGGCTAGCCTGTTACAGGAAAGGTCGGATTGGAAGGTTAAGATAGATTTCGATTGAATGTTTTGATAAACTTCAACTATTATTGGCAAGAAATCCATCAATGTATTGGAGAGGGTAACCAAAAGGTTATGGTTTAAACGGGTGATATATCTATCATACATGGCATTAAATAACATACAGATAATTGGCAATGCAAAAAATAATAAATAAAAATACATTAACATACCATGAACTTTATTGAAGAATTAAAAAATTTAAAAGAGCAAATTAAATTTAAGGAAAAATTTAACCTTGATTTTGATTACGATAATATAGTAATTTCAGGAATGGGTGGATCAGGAATAGTTGGAGATATTATCCAGGAGCATTATACAAAAAAACCATTGATTGCAATAGGCGATTATGGAATTCCAGATTTTGTAGACGAAAACACATTATTTATTGGAATAAGTTATTCCGGCAATACAGAAGAAACGATAAATAATATCAAAGAAGCAAAAGAAAGAAATGCCCATATATTTGCAATAACAGCAGGAGGTAAATTGGCAGATATGGTGGAAAACAAAATTATCATACCATCGGGATTGCAGCCAAGATCCGCAATTGGATATATGCTAATGCCACTTTTCAATACATTCGCCCCGATACAGGATTCAATAATTGATGAAACATATAATTTACTGGATTCAATGGATAAAAATCATGACGAGATGAAAAAATTTGCACTTAAAATATATGAAAATAGCTATATACCAATTATTTTTGGAGCAAAGCCATATAAATCCGTTGCATATAGATGGAAAACACAGTTCAATGAAAATTCCAAAACATTTGCATTTTACAATTATTTTCCAGAGTTAAACCATAATGATACAATGCCGTTAAAAAAAGCATATAGAAAGGATGAATATCTGTATTTTGTATTCAATTCTGACCATCCAAGGGTGCAGAAAAGAATAAATGTAACCCAGGAGATAACCGGTGAATCATTCAATATTATCAGTTCACCAACCGAGGATTATTTTCAGAAACTATTTTATTTGATACACTATGCTGATTACGTTACATACGAACTAGCATTGATAAGAGATGTTGATCCAACCGATGTTTCAACCATTGAGGAATTAAAGAGTAAATTAGCTTAATTCTTTTTCCTTTACATCCCTGAATGTCTCAACGACCACGCTTCCACCAGGTGGCAGTATTGGATCTATTTCGGTTTTGTCCATGTCAAGTATTTTTGCTATTTTTGCAGCCGCAACACCCCTCTTTTCATTGCCTGACCTGATCTTTACCCATTTTTCTGAATTAACTCCAGTAATGGATGGTGAAATCATTGGTAAATCATAATCCTTATATTTTATTACTGAAATTTTTAATTCAAGGGGAAGATTCAAGATATAATTCCTCTTGCCCCTTATAATCCATGACCCCTTTGATATGAATTCACCAGATTCAGGCGTCTTGCTCACCTGCGATGGATAAACCCAGTATGCTGTTCCTGATGATATTCCGGCGGGCCATGCCCTTGACATGGATAATGCAAACTGACAAGCCTCATTCACTGTATTTTCTGTAATGCTAATATTGTCATATTTAATAACGGTACTTGGGGCGCCATATAAATCTGCATGCACATATATATCTTTGTCATCCATATGTTTTTTTACAAGTTTTTCATTTGTTTTTGCATCTCTTCCAGATAAAACAAGATTGCCTTCGGAGGATATGAACCAGTGATATGTTTCAAACCAGTATCTCGGCCTTTTCTTTATCTGCTTTCTTTCCTCCTCCTTCTTTATCAGTTTTTTTGTCTCTTCAATGGCTTTCTCTGCACCCTCGATCTTATTTTTATAGTCCTTTGAAGTGTTAAAAATATTACTTAAATTTGTCCCAATTGATGATGCATAATTCATCGTTATCTTTGCATTCATATATTCTATGGAAAATGTCTTTTTTGATGGGTTTATATTGGATATAATGAGCCCATTGTACTGAAAATCAACGGTAGTATTCTGATTTACTTTCCCCTGAACAATTTTCAACAATTTTTGCATATTGCCCATATTCATCTTTAAAAAATTCCCAAAATTATAATATATTTCCATATATTTCTTAAATTCCTCTATTGATTTCTTCTGTGATTCAACTCTTCTTTCAACATTGCTTTTACTTTTTTCTGTAACAGGATAATTATTTAAATAATAAATCAACCCTTCATTGAAATCATCAAATGATTCTTCTGGATTTTTATTTAGGTTGGTTAAAACTACAGGGGAAAGAAGTTCCTCATCTCTGTAGTAATAAGACTTATTCATCAGCGACTCTTCCATAAGTGATATTATTTTATCATGGATATTCTTAAAATTTTCCTCTATTTCAAGAGGCATCGAATTTTTGTCAATGTTTAGGCGGAATATTACCTCTTCGGCAATTTCACCTCCAAGATTTGCTCTGGTAGCAAGTGTTTTTACTATAGATGCTTTGCTGTTTTTAAGTACTTCATCAAATATCTCCTGATTCTCCACTGGATTTGTGTTTGAAGGCGGGATATATTCCTCTCCAATTTGAATTTTTCTGGTTCTATACACATGCTGTTCCATGGCAAATACTATTTTCCTGTTTTCAGTTAGGATAAGATTGCCACTCCCAAACAACTCAAGAATAATTTCCTGCCCTGTATGAAGCGTTATTTTTATTACTCTGTCAAAATTAATTTGTTCTATTTTCACTATTCTCTTTTCTGATAATTGTTTCCTGAATATCATCGCAAGCTGGGAAGCTTCTGAAGGTTTTTCCGCTTCATAAAATGCAATGCCCTTCGACAGGGAAATAAAAAATTCCCTTTTTTTAATATCAGACCTGTATATCTGAAGGATGAACTCCTTTTGATTTATCTGGTATACCTTTTTTATAAAGGAGTTTTCAATTTCGTTTTTATAAATATTTATGAATGCATAAAAATCCATTGATGATTCCTTGAGTTTCATGTGTTATTAGTGTTTAATTGTATTTTAATTTTATTTAAATTCATTTAAAACATTTCCTAATTTCTGAAAAAGTATAATATCCCGTAACAGCCCTTTTTTAATAGCATCAATAATATCTTGGTAAGGCACTCCACAGTAATAAATACAGGGAAACGGTAATTTCCTAATGAAATTATTGATACTGATATGTTGCTTTATTTCTATGCAATGATTTTATATATAACTAAATGTTATTTGCATAATGCACCTGGATGAAAATCTGATGAAACAAATAATTCGTTATCTTCAATGGCCTGCCGATGACCTGCACAGGCCGGAAAATGGTATTGTTTATAGAAGGCCATCGGTATTCTGGGTATATAAAAAATTCCTTGAGGCGGGAAGCCATTATTCAAGGATATCCATTTTTAACCATTATGATGAGGTACTGCAATCATTATTTCCCAGATTCCTGATTCTTCCAGAATTTTTTGGCTTTAAAATGAGGTCGGTCATGTTTAAGGACGACCTATCGATAAGGGAAGAGCAGTTAAAAAGGATAGGATCCTGTGAACATGTGGAACTCGTGCAAAGGGGGATGGGTGTTATTTCCATGGAAATTTTCCCGATTCTCTCAATTAACGTTCTATATAGGACTGAATCTGAACTTGAAGAAACAATACGAGATATTGAAACGATATGTCCATCGTTAAAGGTTTTTTATTCTGTTGATTCCTATAACTTCTTTTCTGGTACAAACAATGATATACTTTCATTCAAAAGAAATATTACTTCCCAAATGAAAAATATAATAATTTCATTACTGGAAAACCCACTAACTCCAATGAATGAAATTGCTGATTCCCTCCATATAAAAAGGTCCACAATATATAAAATGATGCAAAGTATATCATCAAGCGGTTTATTTAAAATTGAATTTAGTATAAAAAATCCCTCAATATGTGGTATGACACTTGGCCAGGTTGGCATATCCTGTACGCAAGAAAATAGAGACATATTAATTAATAAAATTAATAGCTTGGAAACGTTTAAGGAAAGGGCTCTACAGTTCAGATGGAGTTTTTCTAATGTTCTATATGTGATGTTTTGGTCCAGAAATTACTCCGACATGTTAGAGTTTAATAATTATCTCAATAAAAATCTTGAGGATTTCGACAACCGTTTGATTGTATGGGGACCATCCACGCAGCAGAACATAGAGACCACAATAGAAATGGTTAGAACACTTTGAAATTCAAAAATACATTGTTTATTTTCTTTTTGTGTGATATATTAAGGGTGATGAAACTATTGAAATTTGCGAAAACTCTCATAATTTTCTGGCATTTACAGGTTTGGGCCATAACATATAATCATCCACTACCTTGAAATTTTCTAAATTATATTTTTGGAAATTAAAAAATTAAAACCCAATATAAATAATATTGAGAAATGCTTATCATTTTAATAAAATAATTAAAAGAAGAATAGCATCATTTCTTCTTCTTCATTATTCCTATCACTGATCCAATGGCAGCAATGACAACTACTGTTCCAATTATACCGTAAAACTCCAGTGGAGACAACCCCCCTGGAAGTAAAGGTGAAGTTGGTTTGGATGTTTTTACAGCGCTAAAGGCAAGGGTTTTAGTGGTATTCTTTCCATTTACACTCATTGATCCATTTGACAGAGAAGACTTATACCCCGTTACAGCCCCAACAGTGAAAGAATAGGTGCCATTTCCCTTAATAAATTTCAGAGAAGTTGTAGTTGCGGATACGTTTATTCCATTGAATGTTACTGACCATGATTTGCCAGATGGCAGACCCGATTCAGTAAAGGTGATATAATACGATGGCAATTGAACGTTTGTTGCTGTGAGGTTGGCATATATTCCCAATGTGGAATTTGTCATATATAACCTAAGGTATAAACCGCTATTTTCATCTATATACATAGTTCCATTCATACCGTTTGTTGAATTATGAGAAGTTATCCTATCGGACATAAAAGTACCCATTTGCGTTCGGAAATAAATTCCAGTCTTAACATTCGTAAAGTTATTTCCTGAAATAACTATACCCTCATTAAGTTTCGCAAGTTGGGTATTATTAACTACATACAACCCTGTATTGCCCATTTCATTCCACGAAGCCCATACTGTGGAACTAGAGAAATGGCCCAACATCATAGCGGTATGCTGAAGATGCACAGATTCGTTTGTAGTGTTAACCTTTAATATTGTATAGTTCGTAAATCCTGAGCCCGAATATATAGTGGTCTTCATGTAAAAGCTATAGTTTGCATATGCACCTGAAAATGCCCAAAGGGGTGTTTTTGAATTTGTTCCACTAAAAGGTGTGGGCATTCCAAAATGGATATTATTGGTTTGTTCTTGGCCACTATTTCCTGAAATAGGTACTGGAAGCATAAAAAATTCAGAACTCAAAAAAATTATAACTATTAAAATGACAATGCCTCCATATATGGATTTTAACTTCCAAGAATGATGGTTTTTGCTTTTCTGTTGATATGAAAATATATTTTTCATAAATAATAAACTATTAATAAAATATAAGGTTTAACTCCTTTTTTCCGTAGTTAACTCGCATATGATTTTAACCGGTTGTAATATTAATTTTAATATTTTCAATGGATGAAAAGAAAACCCTGGCCTTCCAGGAAAAGATTAACTACGAAAATGTGTATTATATTAACAGGATATGTATACCCCACCTAAACTCTGGTAATTTTAACCCATTGTTTTCCGCGATCTTTTCATCTTTGAAAGTATAATAATATCTTATTGATATAACCCAGCAATTCATTAGCTTGAATTTTATAAATTGGAAATATTGATGTAAATTTGTATAAATATATTATAAGGTAGCTTTTTTCCATTTTCATGATATTATTATTGAAAAATGGAATTTTAATTTTATTTATTTAGTCCATCCTGTATTTTCATGGGTGTTCTTATAAATTGAAATATATTGCACTGGCAATTCTATGAACTAAATATACAAATATGCCTGGAACATATCAATATTAAATTTACCCATAGAAAACAAGGATAATCTAAAAAATTAATATTATCGGTACCGATACAATTTATATTTGGAAAATAGCTTGCCTAAGATGAAATGTATGACAGGAAAAAACTGTATATACTGTTGAATTCATATAAAACAAGAAAACTGTTTTGTTATTGTGTTTAGACGAGTTGGAAAATCATCCATTCTAAAACTGTTTTAAAACCTTAATGGAAGAAAAAAATGTAATGGTGGTAAAATTTAATTTGGAAGGAATATCAAATTTATCCAATTATTATAATAGACGGGTAGATGACTTGATGGTGGAACTTTCAAAGAAGTATAAAATTAAATATTACAAAATGAAGGTAAAAAAAATTATAAATCGTTTCATTGGGAGTATTAATCAAATTGACATAAAATTACACAATTTCGAGATTTTCTTAATTAACACGATGATTTTCCTGACAATAGTATAAAGGCATCCCCGATGTTTTATGACGTTCCTCAGAAACTTGTATCGGATTTAAAAGATGGTATAATTATTATAATGGATGAATTTCAATATGCAAGAATGTTGAAGGATCCTTGAAGGTGATATATCTATCCATGAGAGGTTAGATGGGGATTCAGTAGTCATATGATCTATTATTGGGCTCAGTTAATATTCAGTATATTACATATAATACTCTGCACAGAGAGGGTAGTCGACCTTGTTTTTATAAATAATTGCAAATTGCAATATTATAAATAAAAAATTACCACAAAACAAGAAATTCCTTCAATACAACCAAAAGATTATTAAGGTTCCTAATAATAAGGTTTCCTAAGTATGAAAAATGAAAGTAACAAATTAGAGAATGAAATGGTAATGGTGTGGACAAACGTTGGAACTTTTGTTCAGAGGTTTATCAAGGTTTCCAGATTAAATGCTAAGAAAAGTGGTTTAACATTGCCTAGGGCATGGATACTCCAGGCAATTTCCCAAGAAAATGGAATGACTGAAACTGATTTGGCTAGGTACACAGGCACGACTCTACCAACAATAACTGATATCCTGGATGAACTGGTCAAGGTAAATTTTATTACAAAAAATAGGAGTAGGGAAGATGAACGCAAATTGGTAATTTCTATTTCAAATACTGGCAGAGAGAAATTGAAGAAATTTCAGTATCTTCAGCAACAATTTGTTGAAAAAATAGAAAAGGAAACAGGAAAGGAATTCATGGATAAACTATCAAATGTATTTCAGACACTTGTAAAGGCCACGAATTCTTATGTGTGAGAATTATGTTAAAAATTCATGAAAAAAACAGTGAAAATATTAACAGGAAACAGGCAATTCTTATAATTTCCGGCATAGTGCTGGGAGTTTTAATGGGTGCCCTTGATAACCTGATAGTTTCAACGGCCATACCCCATATAGTTAATGTTTTTCACCAACCAAAAGGAATTGCTTTTCTTATATCTGCTTATGTTATTTCATCGGCCATTGGGATGGTCGTATTTGGAAAACTATCAGATCAGTATAGCAAACGGTTAATATTACTCATTACAATTACAATTTTTATCATAGGCTCAATTCTAGCTGGAATGAGCCAGACGCTTTCTGAATTGATTATTTTTCGGATAATTCAGGGTTTTGGCAGTGGTGGTTTTCTTCCTGTTGGTTTGGCTGTTATTGCACTAACTCTTCCACCCAGAACTAGAGCAAATATAACGGGTGCGGTTGCAAGTTTTATTGGAATAGCTATTGTTGCAGGACCTGCAATAGGTGCCTTTATTGTAGATACAATAGGCTGGAGATGGGTTTTTTATGTCAATATTCCACTAGGAATGGTGTCATTCATCATAATTGCTCAGGTGCTTGAGACTTTAAAACCAAAACCCATGGGTAAATTTGATGTTCTTGGCTCTGCCCTGTTGGTTATTTGGGTATCGTTGCTGTTATTTCCATTGGTGGAAGTGTCCGATGGAGACTGGTCGCTTTATCAACCTTTTGTTGTTGCTATCCTAATGATTTCATTATTGCTAGCCGTACTATTTGTGTACTTTGAGTACAGAATAGCCAAGGAACCTATTGTTCCTTTCAGGATGTTTAAGCACAGGAATGTGGTATTTTCCACCATAATAAGCTTCTTTAGAGGTGGAATTATCTATGCGTTGAGCACATTTGTTGCCATATTTGTCACTGTGGTGCTTGTGGGATCCGCCAACTTACTGCGAGATGTACTTTATTTCTTTGTTGTGCCAATGGTGGTTGGGTCCATAGTCGGAGGTATATTTCTACCCAGGATTTCGTACAGGAATATTTGCCTCGTAGGCATGACACTGATGGCTTTGGGTTTCATCCCTCTCCTGAATATCTCGCAATTTACGCCCCTATGGTCTTTCATATGGATATTGCCTGTTGGGGGATTTGCATTAGGATTGATACCAATTGGGTTTGGAGTTGGCATAACCATGGCGACAACAACACTCTCTGCACAGTATTCGGTTGAACCCAAGGATATAGGTGCTTCCAGTTCCATTGTCCAATTCTTTGGTTCACTGGGTGGAGGAATTATTCTTTCCATTTTAACAGTTGTAGTAAACACAACATATAAAAACCATCTCATACTTCACAATTCCCTTGCCTTGTCTATGACAATTGGTATAAGGGAAGCATTTACTGTTTTATTTTTTCTTTCAGTTGTTGCAATAGCGTCTTCATTTTTCATGGAAGGTGAACTACCAGTTTCATCCATGAAATAAGGTATTTTTTAAAAAATTATTATACATATATCAAAGCATACATACATCAGGGTTCAGGTTAATAAATATGATATCCCGAATTGAGTTCCTATATAAACATTATAATATAAACAAAAGAATCAAAGAAAAGATGAAATTAAACAATAAGAAAATAAAATAAAAATTTAAATATAAAAACAATATTATATTTTATGTCAGAAGAAGTTTTTAATAATATAAAAGATGCGTTGAAAGGTAAAACGGAACTTGTGATGAAAAAGAAATTGCTTGCTATTGGAAAATATTATGCTGTTTCAGACACGGAAGGAAATACATTATGCTTTGTAAATTTAAGTTGGGGCTCCAATTTGATGGGGAACGTTGTTTCAGACCATATGGGTAAATGGATGGGGAGAAGCATGCGATATACATATACACTTACCGATGCCAATGAGAAAATTGCACTTGAGATAAAGAAAACAGGAGGGGCATGGGATTCAAATTTTAACGTTGTGGAACCGGACAAGAATCAAATTATTGGAATAATACAATTAAAAAGAGCATTCGTTATTGGGAATATGAAGGCACAGTGGCTCAATTATGAATCAAAAAATGTTGAAATGTCCGTCAATGGAAATATTATGCGTAGGACATACAATATAATAAATTCATCTGGAAAGGAAATAGCCAGGGTAAGGCACAAAATAGCTGCGATTAGAGATACGTGGAACCTTGAAATTAATTCCGGAGAGGATAATCTGTATTCCATCATTTTCTCCACCGTTCTAGATTTTGAGAAGGAAATGTGAGATATGCATAAAATTGTATTTGCCCAATCCATAAGAAGATACAATGGCAATCGGTAATTTGATGAGTTTAGATGAAAAAGATATGTACTTTAATGATGTTTTTATCTATTCTCTATATTATTCTAAAATTTTAGATTAACAGAGTGAAGCATTACTTATTCACAGTTAAACCAAGATACTATTTTTTAATTATTTGAGACCTCTTTTTATATAGAGGTCATGGAAGATATTATTGATTTTGCCGCTTTTTGCAATGTTGAATTACTCATTCCTGGACCATATACTATGAACATCATGTTTCCTTTAATACCAAAGGCCGCTGTAAAACTTTCACTATTTGAGGTCATGTTAACACCTGTATATTTAAAACCATCGTATGTTGAGTTTCTAAATACAAATTTTGCTCCTGAAGATATTTCAGTGAAAATATGTGTATAATTATTGGAGGCAATTTTTGAACTATTGAACTGCACTTCTTCTATTACTATCACTTCGTTGGCGGATGTATTATTGTAATACATTGTTTCTGATTTTGTCGTATTCTTTTGGGCACTTTTTGTTATTAATTTGGATGCAGTTAGATGTTTCCCTGTAATGGTATTAATACTATTCTGTGTTGGGAAATCAAAATGAGATTCTTCAGTGATAAGTACATACGAAACTCCTGCAATTATAACAACCACCACGATTGCCACTACCATAATATACTTAAATATATTTTTCATAAATAATTAACTGACAATAAGATATAATGCTTAGCTCCTTATTTCTGAAGTTACAAATCTGTATGTCAAATTCTTCCTTCATGTACATTTGGTAATCCATTTCTCGAGATTTCAAGGATTCTTTCAATTCATAGAACACCACCCTGTATTTCATATTAGAGTGGATTCCCGCTATTTAAGTGCCTTTCTTACACGTATGAACTTATTGTACAGCCTAAACTTATATGCTTTCATGTATATTATTATATACATTCTTTCATTATATTTAACCCTCTAATTCGCTTTCATCGCACCCATAAATGGTGTGGGTTTTCCCGCTCACAGTGATAAATTTATAATAATTATTTATGCTTAAATTTTGGTCATCACAACTTATAACAGCGGATTATTTCAAACATTATTATTAATCCAGTTGTCAAAATTATATTAACCATAATCCAATTTACATTTATGGAAATAAACCAAAATGAAATTGAATTTTCTGGTAAGAAATTATTTTATCTTTCATATGAAAAAGGAAATAAAAGAAATTTTATTCTTTTGCATGATTCAAGAAAGGATTCATCATCATGGGCATACATAGATGCATTGAGGAAAATTGGCCAATGGGGATACGATGTTTATGCTATTGATTATCCTGGGTTTGGAAAATCAGAATACAATGGAAAATATAATTTTGGTTCAGATCCTTCAAAGGGATCATTATTTATCAAGGATTTTTCAGAATTGTTACATTTGGACGCACTATATATAATAGGGCCTTCCGTTTCTGCGGGATCTGCATTGAAGGCATTAATAGATATAAAAAATGTTAAAACGTCCATTATTATAGGTGGTTTGGGAATTGATTATATATTAATGGAATTGAATAAAATAGAAAAACCGATATTGATATTATGGGGTTCAAATGACAATGTAGTTCCCATCAGCCACGGAATGAAATATCATGATTTAATAGCCTCCTCAAAATTCATAAAAATTGAAGGTTCTGGCCACTGTGTCCAGACGGAAAAACCCGATTTGTTTTTTAATACATTAAAAAAATATCTAGATGAAATATGAGTGACATCCTCCCTGCCCTATCGGACGGGGCTTCCTGCTTCAACAATCTGACTCGCTCTTATACATGTTGCATGATTCCTGTCCACTGGTAGACATAATGAAAGAGGGTTGGATCACATATATCTCCATGCATGCCTGTGCCCATAAAGTCGAATAGCTTAGCACGGGAGGTAGAGTGCCCTTGAGTGGAAGGGAATACAAGCCTGTGTGGACGCCGGTAACCGTCGAAGCAGGAAGGTCATGAATTCATTTGTGGGAAGAGATCGCTTTGGCTTTATCCTATCCATTGTAGAGGGGGACTTCTTGTTCACAATAGGTAAAAAATTTTATAAAAATTATTTGCGCCCATCATATTATTCTTGGTGCTATAACTATATATATCAACAGCATCAAAACAAATAGCGCCATCATATAATATATTTTCATAACATTTTTCTCATCTTTCAAAAAGGAAAAATGTTTTTTTCTTGATGTAATTAATAGACTGTCCCTGAAAAACTGCCCACCATCAAAGACTGCTATGGGCAAAGCGTTCATTATCCCAAGAAGAAAATCTATCCAGAAAAGCCAGTAGAGAGTATTAACAATACCGAAGAATATAAACGGATTAAATGGCGATTTAAATAAATGTGTCATTGTTAATGGTATTGGTGATAAACCTAAAATGGGTAAACCAAGTGTTTCAAAAAAGCCTGGCCCGAATAATGCTGCACCAAAAACTTCTCTATGCATTTCATTTATGGGGATATACCCAAGGCCGGAATATGTTACACCGACTCCAATGAAGCTCTCATTTTTGTATATATTTTTGTTTGCTGAGGGATCTTCCTTTGCATAATAACTGTATGTTGAAATTGTTTTCATTGTATAATTTTTTACTGTGCCTGAAGATGTAATAATCTGCATTGTGATATTTGTTCCTGGTGCAATTTTATCCAGAACTGTTCCAAGTGTATTGATATTGTATATTGTACTGCCATTTATTTTTGATATAATTGAATTGACAGGTACATTTGCGTTCTGGGCTGGAAAACCAGGAGTTAGATCACATATAAATACTCCTGTTTCTGCACTTACATTTTTATACGTTTTGCCATTATATAACTCCACCGTTGCCATTCCCGGTGTTATATGTGAATTATTCTCAATGTTATTCAATGAATTTCCAGTAATATTTCCATATTTGATTATTTCGTAGCCTTTGGGAATGTGGGGATTTGCTGATGATTCTACATATACACCACTGTGCACGGGTGGGGAAGCGGGCATCATCACAAATATGAGAAGCATGATACATATTATGGCTATGACAATATTTATTCCCGGCCCAGCTGCAATTATTCTTCTTCTGACAACAGGATCCGCCTCAGATATTTCCTTCTCATTAGGTTCCACAAAAGCGCCAACTGGTATTATAAAAAATAGTGCTCCCACGCCATCTACCTTGATGCCATGTTTCCTTGCAACAATGCCATGAAACATTTCATGTATTACCACCGCAAAAACCAGTGTTGCGGTACCATATCCAAGAGGGATAAATGGATTTACGAGGGGGATTGCAAGGTATTCATTCAGAGAGGGTGCTGCACTGGGTGGTATATGCACCGTTGTTATCAATATTGCCTCGTATACAAGCATTATAAATGCTATCAATCCTCCCACAACCACCAATATTGTTGAGATTTTGCCGAAAAATTTCCCTGGAAAGCGTTTAGATGCCGCGTCCAGTATACCTCGATTTTTTGTGGATTTTACCATCAATGCAGGTCCAAGCGTGGAGAAATGCTTTGACTTATTTATATGAGGTGAAAGATACAGTATAATAAATATCCATGAGAATACGATTAATACGATTAAATAAATTTCATTATAACTCATCTATATCCACATAGTGAAACATTAATTATAATTTTTGCTATTTCATTAACCTCTCTGCAAATAGGATATTATCAATAAATCATAAAACTCTACTTCACATTATTCTCTATTTTGTCAAGAAGATGTATCATATTATATTTTTCTTCTTCATTGAAATTTATTAAGGATTCTTCTATAAACTTTATGTGCTGTTCTTCTGTTTTTTTAAAGGTTATTTTACCCTTATTTGTTATTTCAATATTTATCACCCTTCTATCTGATGAGCTTCTTTCACGCCTAACGAATCCATTTTTCTCCAGTTTATCTATAACTCCAGTAATCCAACCCTGCGTAACCATATTTATGTTTGCCAGTTCAATCATAGGTAAAGGGCCTTTTTCCACTAAATTCTTCAGAATTCGATATTCAACGGTAGACATGCCAAGTGATAAAAGATTCTTCTCGGATGCTCTATACCACGTTTTCCATGTTCTTATAAACTCTCGCCAAACATCATATGCTTTGATACTTTCCATTTATATCTTTTACCTATTTACTACTTATATTTTATTGTTTCTATATAGTAAATTATTTCCTGTTAAAATATTTATTCATAAAACCTTTAGATTATTAAATCGGTAAGTCCGGATATTCGCATAATTTTTATACTAAATAAATATTATATTATATGGGTCTAGGTAAAAGAGATTTAAATAGAAAAAAGAAAAGTATTGAAATGAAGATCGATGAACTTGAACAAAAAGCCAGAAAAAATCCCATGGATAAAAGCATCCAGGAAGAAATAAAGCAATTGAAAAAGAAAATTGATAAATAAATTAATATGGTGGCAATGGCTTTAAAAGCTTGCCATCCTTAACCTCGGGCTGATATACGGGGACATTTATTTCAACATATCTAACTTCCTTTTTTTCAAGTTTTTTCAATAACATCTCTATCGATGTGTTCTGGTCATTTGCTATATTGCATATTGATGTTATCTCATCCCTTTCAAGAGCCCGGTCAGTGCCATCAAGATATCTTATTTTTATTGACTGTATTTTATCACAGATGTACATATAAATATATAGCATTTGATTACATAACTTTTTTTATTGTATATTAATTATTATCTCATATATTATTTTGCATATATCTTCAATAGGCTTTGATTGCACATTGACTGTAAAAATTCTATTCCCTGGCAAATGATCAAGAGCTTCGTAGTATATCGTATCTGATCTTTGAACATCCAGATTTTCTGATATCTTTTCCTTACTGTACTTCCTTTCGTTCATTCTCCCCAAAATTGCATCTTCATCATCCTTCAGTATGATAACATAATCGCATTTCAACAAATGGGAATAGTGGGCTTCAACAACTGTGCAATCCATTTTAATTTCTTTCAATGAATCTATGTCTACACATCCATTTTGTATGAGTTGTCTTTCTTCTGCCACATCATTTAGCGAAGAGCACTGAATGCCCATGGATTTCAGGTAATTACACACCGTGGTTTTGCCCGTTGCTGGAATTCCAGTTATACATATCATTTTCTTCACCAAAATAATTAATAAGTTTCAATGGCATTGTAAGATGTCTCCTTGCTATTATGGGAACCTCATAAAAACCTTCCTTTATTTTCCTGTTGATAATATATATTTCAGGATTCTTATAACGTCTTCTGCATACTGGACATCGATAATCCAGCTTTCCCTTTGACTTTGTCTTAACCCTGCAATTCGGGCATACGGGAGGCTCCGCTTTCAAATTCTTTGATAGGCTGATAATTTTTATTTTTTCCAGTTTTATTGTGCCCATGGAATATGAACCGTAAGCCTTTACTACATCCCCAGGGATCAATGACCATATAATTTTCCTGAAGTCTTTTGTTGGTTCAAACGCGGCAAGGTTTATATCAATATTTTTATATTTTGCACCGATAAAGTAATGCCCACCATGGATGTTATATGGATATGATGAGACAACAACGGTTATTGAATAGGATCCAAGCTCAAACAGATACTCCGGCTCATTGATTATATGATCATCAGTGCCCTGATTGGTTTCAAATATTATGAACCCTTCGTCTTTTATATTATAATTTGCCTTCATTTCATCGTATATCTTCAGGAGGTCATAGCTATTGACACCCCGTATTCCAAATATTACTGGTGTTTTGAATTTTGGAAATATAGCGGGATAGTTATTGGCATAATCAATATTGTTGAATGTACTTTCATATTTCTCAGGTATGGATGCCATGGATAATTTGGTATCTCTCTGCAGAAAATTATAATGTGGGTATTTATAATCAAGGAGTTCATAAGTTATTTTTTCTGCCGGCCATGCAAGTGATGCCGCAGCCCCAATTATACCATGCCCATTATTGATTTTCCTATAAATTGCTCTGCCATCTAGATAGTTTTCTATAAATTCAGGTCTTATATCATCCTCAAGTGCCTTCATATATAATTGGGGATGGAATCTACTACTGGAAACAACTATGCCCGGATTTGTATTTTCATCCTCCTTAACATAATAATCACTGACTATTCCGTAGATCAAATCCATAAGTTCATATGCATCCGGTTCCTCCTTGATTCTATCATATGAATATACATATTTGTCATTTATTTTACCAATGATTTTTTTATTTCCTGCTCCTTTTCCAAGATTTATATTCAGTGCACCATTCCCACGTGTTTTATGGCTTATGTTGGGATTTAATCTTACGAGCCCAGGATAACCTATAATATCATATCTTGAGTTTCTAGCGATCTGGGAAATAATATATGTTGTACACATTTCGTTTTTGTTGTCAGTGTCATCAATTCCAACATACATAATTATTCTCCAAATCTCCTTTTTCTCGACTGGTATGATAAAATTGCTCGAAGAAAATCTATCTTCTTTAGTTCAGGCCAGTTTACATCGGAGAAATATAGTTCAGAATATGCCGATTGCCAAAGCAAAAAATTGGAAATCCTCTCTTCCCCGCTTGTTCTCAAAATTAAATCAGGATCACTCAAAGTATTATCGTACAGATAATTTCTGAAAAGTTTTTCATCAATATCATCCGGACTGTATTTTCCATTTCGTATATCAATTGCAATATTCTTTACTGCATTGATAATCTCCTGTCTACCCCCATATCCAATTGCAAGATTGAATTTGAATTTTTCAAAATTTTTTGTTACATTCTGTATTTCGCTTATTGTTTTTTTCAGGTAATCAGGAAGTGAATTTATATCTCCTATTACATTGACATTTATTTCATTTTTATATATTCTCTCGTCCTTTAAAAGATCACTGAGCGAATCGTTTATAAGTTGAAACAGAAAGTTTACCTCTTTCTCTTTTCGCTTAAAATTTTCCGTGGAAAAAGCATAAACTGTAATTATTTTTATGCCAATCTCCCTTGACCAATCCAGAACCTCCTCAAGTTTATCCTTTCCCTTTACATGGCCTTCATTTTCAGATAGGCCTATGGAGCGAGCATATCTTCTATTACCATCTGTAATGATACCAAGATGGTTTGGAACTTTATATTTTTTAATTTCCTCGAGAAGGGCATTTTCATATATCCCAGAAGCAATATCTCCTATCCTATTGGCTATACTCATTAATAACTAATTCCTATATAGTATATATTTATAATTTTTTTATCCCGATTGAATACATATTCAAATTTCTGGAATAACCATGTACTATTCTCTTATAAAGTATTTCAAATCCTGATTTTCTAAAGAAAACCATTCTATTTTCAAGTGTTTCATAATCACATATCTCGTAATAATTTATCACGCCATTCTTTTTTAGCGCTTTAAATGCAACATCAAGAAAATTGTATGCACCATGTGGTAAATTCATTATTATTCTATCAACATTACGATAATTTTTCATCAACTCAGCAGAATCTCCACATATTGGCGTTATATTGCCCTTAAGTTTATTCATTTCCATATTTTTCTTCATGATATCTATAGCATCGCAGTTTTTGTCCATTGCAACTATATCTGAATCAATTTTATGTGCAATTAATATTGAAAATGGGCCAATACCGCAAAACATATCAATTATGTATTCGTGTTCCTTTACCTCATTGGATATTCTTAACCTTTCGGTGGATAGTCTTGGTGAGAAATAGGTTTTCTGGACGTCGACAAAAAGGTTTATTGAATTCTCCCTGTAAGTTGTGGATGTTTTACCTTCCCCATATAATAATTTCAATGTTCTGGTCCTGAATTCTCCATTAATTCCATTATCCAGATAAATTGTTTTTATATTTTTTCTCTCCATGAGATGCTTTGATAAAAATTTTGCCTCCTGCTCTGATTTTCCCTTTATTATTGCAATATCACCTATAATATCATATGAAAAGGAAATTTTGCCATTTGTGTTTTCTTTTTGGACTCCAATCTTCTCCACATAATTATGTCCCTCAATTTTTTTTATTACAGGAATATATACATAATTTTGATCATGCTGTATTCTGAAGTTGTTGTCAATAATATTCATTGACCTTAACTCTGCTATGGTATCATTTGCAAGTTTTTTATTTACCATCATATGTATCAAGTCCACCCCTCTTATAATATTTCCCTGATATTTTTTTGGCATATGAAATAATATCCAGTGCAAGTTTATCCGAGAAACCAAAAATATTTGAGATATCTCCTGGAACAGATGATGATATTTTCTCAAGAGTTTGGAAACCGTTGTTGTAAAGCCTTCTGGCCCTTACCCTTCCAACACCTGGAATTTCAGTAAGACTAATTATATCCTCCTTAATTCCCTCTCTTATCCTGAAGTTAAAATGCATGAGCTTCTTTTCATTTTTATTTTTTTCTGATGCAGCCAGGCGGTACATGGAATATGATATCCAGTCAGCGGATGAAACCCTGGCCTGTATGTCCCCCGGGCCAACACCATAATTTTCTGCTATGGTGTTTATGGAAACCTCATTTATCCATTCCTGCATAATTATGGCTGTTTTTGCGGCCTTCAGCGATTCGTCACTGAAATCGTTTATATTGTAATGATCAAGAAAATTTTCAATGTATTCATAATCACTTTGCCTGTAGTTGAATGAAAGCATATCTGGGGTCTTTGATATATAGTATAGGTACATGCCCTCGGAAAATTCCTTTTCAAGGCATTGCTCAAGTATCAATGAAGTGACAGGATCAATATAAAGCTCAGATGTTATTTTTCCGAAGGGCAATATGCCCAAATTTCCATTATTTTCAGTTATAAAATTATTGCTGCTGAGAAAATAAACTGCACTTTCAAATGATAAATCATAATCATCTATATCGTTCTGGGCTGCAAGAAGAGTTTTGCTGTAAAATTTCCCTATATCCCCATACGTTTTTGCTATGCCAGAAGCAACCAAGGAAAGCGTATTGAATCTTATTAAACTATTGGAATCCATTTTTGAAATTATTGGCTCGAGTTCCCCCGTGAGATAATTTTTTGACACCTCAAACATTGACGGTGAAGTTGCATATATGTATCCATAGCCTTTTTTGTCATATTTTGGTCTTCCTGCCCTGCCGAGCATCTGTTGAATTTCAATATTTGATATTGGTTTGCTATAGCCATCAGAATATCTTGTAATATCTCTTATAATGACGGTTCTTGCGGGCATATTAACACCTGCGGCCAGTGTTGGTGTTGCCACAATGATTTTGATAAACCCTTCCTTAAAAAGTTTTTCAACAATTGTTCTCTGCTCATTTGATAACCCAGCATGGTGATAACTTACTCCATGGGTTATCATATCAAGCATTTTTTCATTGAATTGGTCAACAGGAAAATCCATATTGCTTATTTCATTGTTAAAATCAAAATTTGACATTAAAATATCTGCATATTTTTCGGCACTTCTTCTTGAATTCCTGAAAATTATGCATTGCCCCCCGTTTTTTATATTGTCGTCAATAAGTACCATTTCATCCTTTGAACCGAGATATTCCTTTTTGTCCCCCTTTATTAAATTATGCTTATATATAATGCCTGTTTCAAGGGGAACTGCCCTGAAATTAGAAATTACAGTTTCAGCATTCATCCATTTTGCAACCTCCTTTATATTTGATACCGTTGCAGACAAACCAAGCAAAATAATATCTGGATTTAAATACAATAATGATGAAATCACAGTCTCAAGCCTGGGACCCCTTGTTTCATCGGAAATAAGGTGTATCTCATCAAATATAACAAGACCGAATTCGTTCAGGATATCAGGATCTTTATGTATCATTGAATCGGCTCTTTCGCTTGTGCATACTACGATATCATAATTTTTGATAAAAGAAGGTGACACATCATAATCACCTATGGAAATTGTGACTCTCGCACCCAACGATCTCAATTTTTGCAATTCAGAAAATTTTTCCATTGCTAGAGACCTCAAAGGAACAATATACATCGATTTTCTTTTATTCAAAAACGTATTATATATTGCAACATATGCAATTAATGTTTTTCCTGAGGCTGTTGGCACTGAAACAATAACATTTTTATTATTTTTAATGTGTTCTATTGCTTTTTCCTGGTGCTCATACAGCTCAAAATCTATATTATCTGTAACGCTTAAAAATTCTGATGGAACAAGGAGGCTTAATTTCATTATAACACTATTATCACACATTTTAAATACCTTTTTATATCACCCACATGAAAATGTGAAGAATCATAATAATTTTGAAATATAAACATTATTTGTATTTTAATTATTGTTCATTCAATATATCGAGATATTTATAGGGATTCATTAAAAATTTATACAATTTAATATAATGGATATTTAAATCGTCTATTTTTTCAATTTTTTCAATATTGTAATTTATTATTATACAGTTTCTTGCCTTAAATTTATTATTAAAGTCCATGAATGCGTTTATTTCCCTTTTTATATTTTTTTCATTTATGATATAAACTACCTGTACGGGAATAATTTTATTGTTTTTCTTTATTATAAAATCTATTTCATGTTTTAGGCTTACATAATAATATATCTCAAAATTATATACCCCTTTGATCCTGAATAATTCCTGAAATATAATATTTTCAATCATTTTGCCTTTATTTTCCATAATATTGAAACCCATATACGTTGTGAATGCATTATCCGAAGAATAAACTTTTTTTGGATTGTTCTCTTGTTCTTTTAAGGAAAAGGAAAATTTATTTATAAAAAATAAAAGATTTGAGGTTTCAATATAATATGAATATCTTTGAACAGTTTTTAAAGGTATGTGTATTGATTTATAAATACTGTTAAAACTGATTCTTGATGAAACATTTGTTAAATAAAATGTTATTAAATATTGCAATTCCCTTTCATTTTTTATATTATAATGCGATACTATATCCTTTAAAATAATAGTATCAAAATAACCTTTTATAATATCATTTCTTATATCTGGATGAAGAACTAAAAATGGCATGCCACCATATTTTATATACTGCTCCAATAAAGAATTAATCTTATCAAGATTAAAAATTATTTTTTCATTATTTTCAATATTGTTGAATAATAAAAACTCTTCAAATGATAATGGCATTACATTTATATTGATACTTCTCCCGGATAATAAAGTTGAGAATTCTGAACTGAACAATTTTGATGATGATCCGGTGATTAGAAATTTAACCCCCCTTTCACTTAAACCTCTTACAAATTTTTCCCATCCCTCAATTTCCTGTGCCTCGTCAATTAGGATTAAAACATCACTATCTTTTTTAATCAATTTAGAAAATGCATCGTAGATATCCAGCAATGTTTTATATTCATTTGTTAGCCTTTCATCATCTAAATTTATTACCAATGTGTTGTATTTATTATGATTATTTATCCAGGATTTAATGACTTGTTTGGCTATAAATGATTTGCCCGATCTTCTCATTCCAGAAATTGTAACAATATGTATATCATTTAATAAATTTAAAATTTTATTAACGTATTTTTCTCTGAATATCCCGGTGTCTATATTTTTATTCCAGAAATTGTATTCAGATAATATATTTATTAACTCTTCGGATTCCATTGTATGTTATAGATGACATACTTTTATATAAAAATTATGTCTTTGATGACAAACTAATTTAAATAAAATATTTTTACTTCTACAGAGAACTTATAGATTTATTTTTAATAACGTTGATAAAATCCATTGCCTCTTCTTTTTCATAAACTTTAATTTTTATATTCTCTTTGTTCTTGAAAACCATTTCATAATAATTAGCATAAATGATGGTAAAAATGATGGTGTTAGTTCAAACAAGATAAGAAAAAACATAAAGGATTCTAAAATTAATTGGCAAAAAAATAACGAAATTCCACTCAACTCAAAAAATAGTTATTGGAACAGATATATTCTGGGGTAATAGAAAAACTCAAGATTATATAAATATATACTTTATTTATAAATTATTTTGTTATAAATATATTTAAATAGTATTTCTAAATAAAGAAATATGGTTCAACAGAAGTGGATTGCTCTATCAAATACCACTCTAGGCCAATTGATGGTCACCATAAATACAAGCATCATCATAGTGGCACTGCCCCCAATTTTTAGAGGTATAGGTTTACAACCATTGACTCATGGATCATTTCCATATCTATTATGGGTTATAATGTCATACATGATTGTTGTCTCCGTTCTTCTTGTTGCCGTGGGAAGACTATCAGATATGTATGGCAGGGTACGATTGTTCAACTTTGGATTTCTTGTTTTTACCATAGGATCGATACTTCTTTATCTAACACCGGGAAAAGGAGATGCTGGTGCACTTGAACTCATAATTTTTCGTATAATTCAAGCAGTAGGTGGATCTTTTATTATGGCTAACAGTTTTGCAATAATTACAGACAATTTTGGCCCAGAGGATAGGGGATTCGCAATGGCAGTTAACAGCGTAGCTTCTGTTTCTGGCGTCAGTATAGGAATAGTCATAGGTGGAATATTATCAATTATATACTGGAGAGATGTGTTTTTATTAAGCGTGCCAGTGAGTATTTTTGGAACAATATGGTCATATTCAAAATTGCAAGAGACTTCACAAAGGAAAAAATCAGGGCTGGATATACCGGGAAATTTTACATTTGCTGGAGGTATAATAATTCTTCTTATAGGAATAACATATGGAATAACCCCATATAAAAAGGATCCAATGGGATGGGACAACCCAATGGTCCTTCTCGCATTATCCATAGGTATTTTGCTTTTGATTGCATTTCCATTCATTGAAAAAAGAATGAAAAATCCAATGTTCAGGCTGGAATTGTTCAAAATAAGGGAATTTAGCATAGGTAATTTTACCGGCTTTATATCTGCTGTGGGCATGATGGGTTTGTTGTACATGCTTACATTATTATTTCAGGGAATATGGCTACCAATTCATGGATACCCTTTTTACGTTACTCCACTGTGGGCAGGAATTTACATGCTTCCTATGACGGTATCAATGGGCGTTTTTGGCATTATTGGGGGAATATTATCGGATAAACATGGAACAAAATGGTTAACGTCAATTGGATTATTTATATCCGGGTTGGCCTTAATATTGCTGGCGCTTCTTCCATATAATTTTATTTATATTTTTATGGGAATTATTTTGTTTGTTTTTGGAGTAGGCTATGGCATGTTCAATGCTCCAAATATCTCTGCAGTAATGGGGGCCGTTCCTATAGAATACAGGGGAACGGCATCGGGAATGCTTAATACAATGAGGAACGTGGGGTATACCGCGAGTATGGGATTGTTTTTTTCAATACTCATCTATGGATTATCACTATCATTGCCATCAACAATTTCATATGGACTTGCATCAGAACATGCATCATCGTTAATACCATATATGAAGAATTTGCCCCCAACCCAGGCTATTTTTGGATCCTTTCTGGGCGTAAATCCAATAACCGTATTTATAAAAACTGTTCCTTCATCCGTTATAAATTCTATCGGTGGTTCAACATTATCAACAATTACGGGAAATAAATTTTTTTCAATTATTCTGGCACCGGCATTTATGGGTTCACTTGATAATGTCTTTTATATTGCGGCAGGAATGACAATTTTAAGTGGATTCATATCACTTTTCAGGGAGACGGCTGGTAAAAAAAGGGTAAAGAAAAGGCAAAAAAACATCAAAAGTAAAAAAATAAATTAGTCGTGAATTTTCATGTATAATTTGTTAAATCCATACATGATGTCACTATCCAGACGATTATCTGGAGAGGGATTTTCAATCTCAAAACTTCTTACTTTTCTTGATAGTTCTTCAATTGCTATTCTTGCCTCAAGCCTTGCCAGTGGAGCCCCAAGACAAAAATGAATTCCGTTTCCAAATGCTATATGCCTTTTATGCTCCCTGTATGGGTCAAAAACTTCAGGTTTTTTATAAATATCCTCATCCCTGTTGGCTGAACCCAGATAAAGTACAAGAAAATCATTTTTATAAACTGGTATACCATTTATTTCTGTATCAATCTTTGAATACCTCCTTGTTGATTGAACCGGAGACCTGAATCTCAATGTCTCCTCAACAACAGATGAAATTATCGATGGGTTCTTTATAATATTATTATAAATATCCATATTTTCTGATATTGAGAGGATCATATTTGTTATCAAATTTGTAGTTGTTTCATTCCCCGCAACAAGCAAGAGTATGGAAAATCCCGCAATATCCTGATCAGTAAGTTTTTTTCCATCAAGTTCAACACTGGACAATCTGGATATTATATTATCCCTATTATGTTTCCTGTCAATCATCTGATAAAAGTAATCAGCCATTTCATATTGGGTTTTTATATCTGGTTCACGACCAAGAGACGTTGCCAGTTTATCCGACCACTCTTTAAGTAATGAGAAATCTTTTTCCGGCACACCAAGCATTTCCGAAATAACTGCAATTGGCAATGGGGTGGAAAGTTCATTGACTATATCCACGCGATCATTTTTCCTTATATTATCAACAAGATCCGATGCTATTTTTCTAATTTTATCCTCATATGAATTGATAATCATTGGCGTGAAAGCATCACTTACAAGGTTTCTCAATTCAGTATGCCTTGGTGGATCCAGAATCAATATACTTGGTGATGTTTTTGTATTCATCAGGTTTATCATTTCACTGCCAAGCAAATCCCGGAATTGTGAGGAAAAATTTCGGTAGTCCGATAAAATTTTAACAATATCATTATTCTTAAAAAGGTAAACGGCATTTCCACTTCTTACGATTGGATTTTCACTTCTCATTTCTTTATACCATTCAAAAGGTTCTTCTTTATATGATGGAATGTACATAAAAATTAATATTTTAAAGGTATATTAAGCTAAATTTTATATTGAATTATATATATAAATTCATAAAATTTAAAAATTAAAAATTTAACAATACAAGCACATAAAAATAATAATAAATAAAAATTTATAAAATTATTTACCTCCCACTTCGGCTTGTATTATTTCCTCCGTATGTGCATGGAAACGTGGACTTATGAAATATGTAAAGCCCAGTATTGTCAGAAGAATTACCGCTGTTGTTATTGATGCCTGCATATAGGGAAATGCTGGTGGATATACACTATAATATATTCCCAGGGCCAGAATTATCAAGGAAATTAAAGGCATTATTACGTGCGACATCAATTTTAACTCGTTCAAACGCCTGAATAAAAATGGAAGAGCAAAATCACTCATTATGTGACCGGCAAATAAAGCCAGGCCTGCAACGGTTATAAGGAATAGATAACCATACAGGGGACCAAATATCAGTCCGGCAATTATGCTTGCGATGATGCTTGTTATTCCCATGAACAGAATTGTGTTTGATGGTGTTTTATATTTTGGATGTATTTTAGAAAACCATGATGCAAAAACATTATCTCTTGAAAAGGAGTACCCTATCCTTCCAAGAACATTAAGTGGGGCTACCATGGAGACAAATATACTGTTAAATAGAAGAACAATTATAACCATCAAAAATGGCAATCCAAGATATTTATTTGCAAGAATCAGCCCTGGTATTAGACTTGTTGCAAAACTTCCCATTTTGGTCGGCCCCCAGCCAATTGTAAAGGCATATGCCGTTAGGAGGAATACCAAACCACTTATTACAAAACTTACCACCATTGCCTTTTTAATATTCTTTTTGGGCATTTTGGCTTCCTCTCCAAGATATACTGCGCCGGATGCACCAGTCATAAGGAATGTCCCAAGAACCACACCCTCAAACAATGGTGCAATTCCAGGGGAGAATTTAAGGGAGAATACTGCGGTGGTATTGTGTGGGCCTGTTATGATTATAATTGAAACACCTATAATAACAAGTATGGACACCTCAAGCAGGGCGCCTATTAGAGAGTATTTAACTGATGGCTTTATTCCAAAATACGGAAGCATTGTAAATAATAGAACAAAAACTATTAAAATTGGAATCCATAGAAATTTGGGCGCTGTAATTCCAAAAAATGCCGAAAGTATGCCCGGCAAAAGAACACCTGCAAAGAACAGTGTTGTATTAGCTAGAATGGTATATTCAAATAGGAGGTATACCAAACCATCAAAAATTCCATATTTTGGTCCGATCGCTTCTCTTGTAAATCTATAAAAACCCCCAGCGGCGGCAATTTTTGAGGAATATTGAAATGGTGTGTTTACCCAGATTATTCCGCTTATAACTGAAATAATTATTGCCAGGGGAAGTGCTCCCTGCGCGTACAAAGCGGCTCCCGTCAATGACGTAACAACCGATGCCAGTGGGGCGGTAAATGCTATGGTCTGACCAACTATGGCCCAGAACCCAAGTGCATTTTTCTGCAACTTCGACTTTCCTATCTTTCCAGATTTAATTTTTCCTACTTCCATAATGTTGATATATTTTCTTAAATTATAAAAATGTTTCCATTTTATATTTAATGATTATTTAAATTAAATAATTTTTATAATATTTATATTAATTTATTTCTTAAATTAAATAAAAGTTAAAATAATAATATTTTAGAATAAATGTAAAAATGGATTTTAATACCAAAGTTATTAGTTTTAAAAAATGGAAAAGATATATGGGCTTTTATCTGTTGAGTTTTACCCCTTCAAGAATTTTTTTAACAAAATTGAGCGAGAAATCCCCTTTCGAAAGATAGGGGAGGAGGTCACATAGGCATAAAAGTTAGAATATATATGGAACTTATTATAGCAGTTTGTATATTACTCCTTTTTCACTGTATAATCTATTTTCCGCCTCCTCAAAAACAACACTGTGTATGCCGTCAATAATATCATCAGTAACCTCCATACCTCTATGTGCAGGCAGGCAGTGTAGGAAGATATAATTTTTATTTGCATAATCGGCCAGTTCCGAATTTACCTGATAGGGTCTGAATTGTTTCTCCCTCTCTTCTCTTTCCTTTTCATCTCCCATGGAAACCCAGACATCAGTATATATTATATCGGCAGAATCCACAGCAGTTCTTGGATCCCTTACTACTTCTATATTGTTCCCGGTTTTTAATGAAATCTCTTTTGCTTTTCTCAGAATTTCCTTATCCGGGTTATGGTATTCTGGGCATGCAATAGAGATGTCCATTCCTGTTATGGATGCACCAAGTAATAATGAATTTGCCACATTATTCCCATCACCAATATATGCCATCTTTAAATTTGATAATTTTCCCTTTTTCTCATATATTGTCATGAAGTCTGCTACTATTTGCATTGGATGTTCCAAATTATCAAGGGCATTTATAACTGGAACAGAAGAATTTTTAGCCAGTTCAATTACCATATTATGGTCATATGCTCTATATGAAATTATATCGAGAAATCTGGACATGACCTTTGCAGTATCACCTATTGTTTCACCATCCCCAAGATGCATATCCTTAGAACTCAAATAAATGGCTTCACCATTCAATTGAATCATTGCTGCTTCCAACGATATTCTTGTTCTTGTACTCGGTTTTTCAAAAATCATTCCAAGTATCTTTTTATCCGAAAATTTTATTGTTCTATCTTTTTTTAACTTTATGGATAAACCTATAATATCTTCCAGATCATCTTTCATATCGCAAACAGATAAAATATCTCTTTTCATATAACTGTAAGTTTAAAAATAAATTTAAAACTTTTTATTCATTTTATCCATATAAAGTGTAATGGCTGCTTTTGAACCATCACCAACTGCAGTAGCTATCTGTTCTTCACTTCCTGACAGAACGTCCCCTGCTGCATATATACCTGGTATGTTGGTTCTGCCCTTTTCATCAGCAACAATGAATCCATGTGCATCAAGTTTAACTCCTATATCTTTCAGGAAAGAGGTTTGTGGTATTACACCAATATATACAAAAATTCCATCAAGGTTTATCGTTCTTTCTTTGCCGGAAACAAGATCCTTATATCTTATACCGGATAATTTTTTATCGTCCCCTACAAATTCCTCTGTTTCTGCGTTAAGGATAAACGGAATTCTTTTTTCATCAAGGCTTTTGACATATGCATCCTCACACTTTTTAATTTTTGAATGTGCTATAAGTGAAACGTTTTTTGCAATGCCATTTAAATAGAGTGCTGATATTGCACCAGAATTTCCCCCACCAATAACCGCAACATTTTTGTCCTTAAATAAATAGCCATCGCAGGTTGAACAGTAAGATATACCCTTTCCATAATATTTATCTTCTCCTGGAACACCCATCTTTTTGTGTGCTGTACCTGTAGCAACTATAATTGCCTTTGCAGTGAATGTTTCTCTATTTGTTTCTATTGAAAAGGTATCTCCATCTTTTTTTACATTCCTGACATCTATTTCTGTAATAATTTTTCCGTATTCAGAATAATGCTTTCTGAAATTTTCTGCAAGATCAGAACCTTCTATTGCTTTATATCCAAGGTAATTTTCAACCATTGGTGATACCGCAGTGTTTCCTCCTGGAACTGCTTCTCTTTCAAGTATGGCAACGGTCATGCCTGACCTTTTAATGTAAATCCCAGCGGAATATCCGGCTGCACCTGCGCCAATAACAATGACATCATAATAAGTTTCATAATCTCTTTCATTGCCTCTAACATTGAATTGCATCATAAAAATCACCGTTGATTTATTCTAAAATAATATATATAGTTTAATAAAAATAAAAAGATTAATATTGTGGCATTCCTCCCATTCCACCTGGGGCTCCTCCAGCTGGAGCAGATGATTTTTTACTTGCTATTACATCATCTATTCTGAGTATCATTGTTGCCACCTCAACAGCACTTTCAATTGCATGTGTTTTGACCCTGTATGTATCAAAAACACCAAGAGAGAGCATATCGCTTATTGATGAATCATTCATGTTTATACCATATGTTTTATTTCCCTTTTCGTGGTCAGCCTTAAGCTTTATCAATGTATTTATTGGATCCATTCCAGAATTCTCTGCAAGTGTTCTGGGTATTATCTCAAGTGCTTTTGCAAAGGCTTCAATGGCAAGCTGTTCTCTTCCTCCCACACTATTGGAATAATTCCTGAGTTTCATTGCTAGTTCTGATTCTATTGCACCGCCACCTGGAAGATATTTACCATCTTCTTTTGTTATTGCAACAACTCTAATTGCATCATTCATGGCTCTGTCAATTTCATCAACAACATGCTCAGTTCCACCTCTGATCAATATGCTTACAGCTTTTGGATTTACACATCCTGTTACAAATGTCATTCTGTCGTCACCAATTTTTCTTTCTTCCACGGTCTCAGCCTTTCCAAGCACATCCTCTGATATATCATCAAGGTTTGTGACCATTTTTGCTCCTGTTGCCTTTGCAAGTTTTTCCATATCACTCTGTTTAACCCTTCTAGCTGCATATATTCCATCTTTTGCAAGATAATACTGTACGGTATCATCTATTCCCTTCTGGCATAGAACTACATTTGCACCTGATTTTTTAATTTTCTCCGCCATTTCTCTCATGGTATCGGTTTCCTGGTCAAGAAAATCCTGTATCTTGGAGGGGTCCGTTATCTGAACCTTTGCATCTATTTCGGTTTTCTTTATTTCAAGTGCGGAATTTATAAGGGCTATTTTTGCATTTTTAATTACTGTGGGCATCTTGGAATGAACTCTTTCCTTATCTATTATTATTCCGTTGATAAAGGTTGTGTCTGAAGCCCCACCGCCGCTTTTTTTATCAACCTTGATATTTACTGTATCAATAATTGTTTTGCCATCTCTTTCTTCCGAAACAGCGTTTATTGCCTTCACCACTAAGTCTGCAAGAAATTCTGCTGAAACGCCTGTGTTTTTTCCAGATAATGCGGTTATTGCAATTTTTCTGAGTGTTTTGTCATCATTTGCCCTTGCAGCTATTTCTTCAAGTTCTTTCTTTGATTCAACAACGGCAAGGTGGTAACCATCTGCAATTATTGTTGAATGAACACCTTGTTCAAGCAAGGTTTCCGCCTGTTTCAAAAGCTCACCGGCCAAGACAACAACGGTGGTTGTACCATCACCAACAGCAGTATCCTGTGATTTTGAAGCTTCAACGATCATTTTTGCAGTTGGGTGGTCCACATCCATTTCCTTCAATATTGTGGCTCCGTCATTTGAAACAACTATGTCGCCTATGGAATCAACAAGCATCTTGTCCATTCCCTTTGGGCCAAGTGTAGTTCTTACTGCATCAGCTATTGCCTTTGCGGCTTCAATATTATTCTTTTGGGCGTTTTTCCCCTGTTGCCTTTCTGTACCTTCCTTTAATATTAATATTGGCGTTTGACCTGATATCATAATACCATCAGATTCGTAAATATGTTCTTCAATATAAACCTTTTTATTAATTTATACAAATTATATTATTGTATTTATTTTAATAACTTTAACATTGATTGGATTTCCATAAGGTTGGACGGTCCTCGTGTTTTTTATGAAGAAATTCTCATTCAACCTTTTTTATTAATCCCATTATTCAGGATTCTTTATATATATCACAGGGTTTCTTTCTGCGTTTATTCCTTGCATCTTCAGTGTTGCAGGTATACCTTTATTGTTATGTGCTGTTCTTCCATTGATATATCTCTTATTCATGATTCCAACTTTTGGACAAAATTATTTTTGGCATAGTTCCCTGAAATTTTTAACGGGCGTTTACAATAGATACTGTTGTTACAACAAAGTATCTTACCAATGGTATATCCTTTCCCTGCACTGTATGAAGTTTTACACCAAAATGTTCTCTATCTCCTTTTTTACAGCAATAGACATTCCACATTCACCATCTGGGTATTACGGATAAAATTTTTTAGACACATAGAATAACACAAGATCTACGAAAGAAAAATTCACGAAATCCCCAACTCCTTATTACTGCCATAGACAGGGATCAAATAAATATGGAGGTAGATTAAGTATTATGAAGACCTTACAAATTTACAGCAATTATGTTACACAATCATATTTACTGATAAATCAATAATGTGAAAATAGGTAAAAAGTCATTAATATAAATAAAATAAATATAATTATAATTGTTTATTTTTTATTTAGTTTTGGATGATAGGTAAATATTTTATAAGTAGTACTATGATTATTTATTATTATTTTTCCTTTAAATATAAGATAACTAACCACGGTTGCATAAATTAAAAATGATAAATATATTAATGTTAAAATTAAAAGTGAAAATATAAAATTATTCATATATTTATTTATGATGATCTCATATAATTCAATGATTATTGAAATAATAGTAGCAGTTATAAGATCAGCTAATACAAAAAAAGTTCTTTTCTTTTCACTATTTTTTATATTGTTATTTATATTAACCACCTTTACATACTTTTATAATTTCCTTTACATCATACTTAATGGGTTTGTTAAATCATGCATCCAATGACATGCGAAGAGAGTTGATAACCATGACAAACCAACACTGGCTATAGCAACTGCTAATATCCATGCAGCACCCCCTGTGGCCCCTATTAAACTAGCCATGCAATCATGTAATAATATGTAACACGTCGGTAAAACTTGCGAAAAATATAAACACAAGATATTTTTATGTAATTAAATCTTTGAGATATCCAGGGAATTTATAAAATCCCCATAATTCATTGGTTCCTTTACATATCTATAAAGTGATGTATTTTCCTTGTAATAATCCAGTTTTAACATATAGAACTGATCCTTTGTAATGATGCCTCTTTTTTCAAGCGACCCAATAAAGGGTTTAAATATGAATGAGGAAACTTCCTTTACCGGCGGTAGTCCTAGTTTTTTCCTTACTGTATTGAACATGCCACCAAATGTTATAGTTTCCTTTGTACATACATTTATTATTCCATTTTTTTCCATGGAATTTTTTATAACGGTTATGACATCATTGATATAAACAGGTGCCATATTCCCACTTTTTGGCAAAAATGGTACCTTCTGCTTTGCAATGTCAACCAGCATTTTGGTAAATTTATCTCCTGGCCCATACATTGTTGATGGCCTTATTATCAATGAATTGCTAAGCAAATTTGCATTATCCTCTGCCAGTCTTTTATATCTGAAATAGGATGTGATGCCATTATCAGCATTTATTGCAGAGAAGTATATTATTTTCTGGTTTTTCCCATATTTTTTTATTGCGGAAACGATATTCTTCATTCCGTTCAATGATAAATCCTCATGGGTCTCATCATCTTCCTTCAAAACATCCACAGCATGAACAATGATATCATATCCTTCTATGGCTTTATAAACTTCATCATAGTTTCTTATATCACCCTTTATGTATGTATAACCCTTATCCTTCAATTTCTCAGACTCACTTCTGGAAAAATATGCCTTTTCATCAGCATCCAACTGTTCCAGAATATTACTACCAACAAAACCCGAACCCCCAATTACAAGTAACTTCATAATGGTATATGATTTAAAAATATAAAATAGTTATTATAAATATATCTTATATGATACTTTTTACATAAAATTTTAACCGCATTATTGGTGGATAATTATTTATTCAACTTTTTATTCCTATATTTATGTCAAATTTTTCAAATGCCAGCAGTGACGTTTTTTTAATAAAAACAAAAAATATGATCGACCGTGGAGCACTGATGTCAAGATATAGCAGAACAAATAACCTGGATATAAGAGATGTTTATAATAAAGAATTTGAAAAAAATCCTGAACGTGCGGCTGATTTTTATAAAAGGGTATTCCTTGATTATGGTGATGAATCAATTTCCGAACTGATAACAGCACAGATGGGAATACAGAATGTTTCAAATATTTTATCAAAAATAATTGAGGAACCGCGTATAGGCTTATCCTATCTAGAAAAATCCTCAAGATACGTAAAATATGATAAAAAGGTAAATGGAAAATATTTATTTTTAAGGGGAAATGATGCAGGTATCTATAAAAATGATATGGAATATGACGAATTTTGCAATGAACTTTTTGACTTTTACTCAAGAGCATACAGGGAACTTTCAGGATATATGAAGGAACTTTACCCAATAGAGGAATTTAATTTCGAAATAGGGGGGGAAATATATTCATATGATAAAATAAAAGATTTAAATGACCCTGTAATTGAGAATGCGTATAAATCATCTCTTAGAGCATCAGTTCTTGATGAAATTAGATTGCTATTACCTGCTTCAACACTGACAAATATTGGATTGTCTGGCAATGGAAGGGCGTTTATATCACTGATAGAAAGACTTGGCCAATATAAAACCAAGGAAAGCATAAAATATGCTGACCTGATTTATAATGAATTAAGGAATGAAATGCCAGAAATTATTGATGACGCCACATCTGAGCATGGCAAAAAGCAAATGGAATATAACATGAAACGTGACTTGATCGGATATGAAGAGAAATTTCCAAGGGAGGATATTGATGAAGTCGTGTTGCTTAATTATGAAAATGAAAAGAGTGCAATAGACAAAGCTACAAAACTCCTTGTTTATCAATATTATGGCGATTATTCCAGGAGGAATATGGAGTTTCCAGAAGAGTTGAAGATTATCGATGAGTTGGCGTCTATAAGGAAGAATAGAAGGCACAAAGTTGGAAGGGCCTTTGAAAGCATCAATTACCTTTTTCAGATAAATATTAACTATGGGGCTTTTAGGGAATTGCAGAGGCACAGGTTTTTATCCATAGTAAGAAAGCAGCTTGGCATAAACTATGGGTATGACATCCCAAAAAACCTTTCCAAAATTGATGAACTAAGAAATAACTATGTTGAACTCATGGAAAAGGCAAAAACCATATATATTGATATTAAGGAAAAGAACGGGGCTGCGGTTGCCCAATATGCTGTCCCATATGCATATAAATATCCTGTGGTTTTCAATGTTAACTTTAATGAGCTAACATATTTTATTGAATTGAGGTCAAATCAACAGGTTCATCCCGATCTAAGATCCGCTACAATAAAAATGTATGAAGAGGTAAAAAGAGTGCATCCCAATTTATCAAAATTAATTAAATTTGTTGATACCTCTGAATACAAACTTGGAAGACTCCCCTATGAAATTAAAAAAGAAAAAAGAAAACAGGACATAAAATAAATATTCAATAAATCGTATTTATTTTTAATGCATACCTCAAATGTTTACCAAAATGTTATAAAAGTACATCTCCCATTGCTTCATTTAATGTTTTATTTATAAGCTTTTCAAGGAATTCTATCACGTAATCATCAATGTAACTGGCAAAATCAGTGTCCATTTTCAACTCATGTAAATAGGACAGCATGATCCTCATATGTGATGCACTCATAACCAAATATGCAACATATTTATTACCTGAATTCATCTTTTCCTTTATATCAATCCATTCCTTTTTTTCATGTCTTAATGATTTTCTTACATTATCAGGAAGGACGGTACCATGATCGTATATATGCTCATTCAGGGTATCTATTATGTCAAGTATATCTTTGGCTTTTTCAACGTTTCCACCTTCAGATATTGCAAGTCCCAGATACGATTCACATATTTTTAATTCCGAATCGTAAATGAAAAATCTATGGTTTATGGGAAGTTCTCTATCTAGCAGATCGCAATATTCATTATTTATATTTTCATCTTCCATACCTATATATTGTGAGGGGATATTATTATTTTTTTAAAATTTTTCATTTCCTCAATATTTAAATATAAAATATCATGGTCCAATAGCTCCGGGCAGATTCGAACTGCCGTCGACTGGTCCAGAGCCAGTTATGCTTGGCCGCTACACCACGGAGCTTTGCAATAACATTACAATTTAATATAAAAACGTTAATAGATGAATAATATATCTATATTTATGTTTACCATTGGAAATGCATTCAGGTTGACAATATTCGGATCTTCACATGGCCGATATATAGGCGGAACAATAGATGGCCTTCCTGCAGGTACGTTTATAGATTCTGGCTATATTCAAAAATGGCTGGATAGACGAAAACCAGGAATAAATGAGATGACCACCCAAAGAAAGGAGGAGGACGAGATAAACATAATTGCGGGAATGAAAAATAATTATACTGACGGTTCTCCACTTACATTTTTGTTTAACAACGGAGATATTATAAATAAACATTATGATTTTATAAGGGACAATCCAAGACCAGGCCATGCAGATATTACAATGTTTTACAAATATGGGGAATACAGAAATTACGAGGGGGGTGGTTTTTTTTCTGGTAGAATGACCCTGCCACTTGTGGCTGCTGGGGCAATTGCAATGAAAATCCTAAAGGAGCGTGGCATAACAATTGTTTCGTACATAAAATCTGCCGGCAATGTTGAAATTAGCAATGAACGTATATTTGATGAAGATTTTGTTTACAATTATAAGTCCAGAATTCCAGACAAGGAAGCAGACGAAAGCCTCCATAATGTTATCATGAACTCAATTAGGGAAGGGGATAGCCTTGGTGGAAAAATAAAAACCGTGGTTTTCAATGTTCCAAAGGGTATAGGGGAACCGTTCTTCAATTCTGTCGAAAGTGAAATTTCAAGGGCAATGTTTTCAATACCTGGATTGAAAGGCATTGAATTCGGTGCAGGATTTAATTTTTCAAAAATGAAAGGGTCGGAAGCAAATGATGAGTTTTATATTGATAATAAAGATATTAAAACTAAAACAAACAATAATGGTGGCATCCTTGGAGGAATAACAAACGGTATGCCCATAGAATTTAATATTGTGATGAAACCCACATCATCCATAAGGAAAAAACAGGATACAGTTAATCTGAAAACCATGGAGAATTCTGAAATTCAGGTTGTCGGAAGGCATGACCCATTTATTACATTGAGGGCAGTTCCAGTGGTACAAACGACCACTGCGATGGTCATACTTGATTTACTAATGTCAAATTCATCCAAAAATAAATGGTAAATACCTTATAGAATATATTGACAGCATTATAGATACGAGAAGTATAAAAGCTATTGAATATTTAGCTATTTTTATTGAATGAAGTACTGTGCCCATGAGATCCTGGAAAGAATTATTCTTTCCCATATAAACATCAGCATATGCAGTATTCATGCCAATCTCAACCCGTTCGATGTTCTTTTTTGCAGCCAGGACAGTTTCATAAATAAGCTGTGATACAGAATGTTCATCACAGTTCAAACCAAGAGGGTTTATGTCAAGATTGTTTACATTTACAACATGATTGTCGGTTGTGTATATATCAATATGATCAACTTCGCCGCCCAATTTATTTTTTGTTTCTTCCATGATATTTGAGGTTATATTATTGGAATCGGTTAAAACCAGGGCGTTATATTTTTCACTGGTATACATTACAATAACCTGAACTCCCATTTCGGCAAGACCGTTTATTTTTTGATTAAGTCTGGCATATCCGATTCTTGCATCATAGATTGATTTGGTTTCTTTAAATTTTTTGACCAGTGGATCTATGAATATGGAACAATCATCCAGCTCACTGGCATTTCTTGTAAAACCGTTCTGTGCATCTAGCAGTGAAAAATCCTCTGCGCCTGATTTTTTAAGTACCTTTATGAGTTTTAACCCTTCTTCCAGTGAGATATCGTCGAATCTTTTTTCTTCTGGAATTATTGCGGAAAAACCAGAATTACCAAATTTTTGCAGTGAAACATCATAGCCGTTTACATTGAATTTAACAAAATCAGACATTTTGTCTGTGTATTTCATTTTTTTGATAGAACTTTTCACGGCATTTGCTATATTTTTTATATCTTGTTCTCCTCCGCAATTGTTGCTATTTGTTGTTGCAGTATGAAAGACCATTATATTTTCTGTTTTTAATTCATTCACAAGTTTTTCGGGCAAATTGCTGCTACATAGTTTGCCAAATGGCCCTGGATGCACATATGGAAAAATCAATTTAACCTTGCTTATGCCATCCTTTCTTATGTCTATAGTTTTAACAGGTACCTTCGTTTTTTTGTTATAAATATTTTTAAAGAATGTTTCTCCAATCTTACCATCATTGGATTTACTTAAAAAGAAATTCACTATTTCGGGCACACTTGCGCTGTATTTCCTGGAGAATGAACTTGTTGAAATATGTATATATAAATAGGCAGAAATAACAAAAATTATCGATGTTACAATAAGGGAAATTAAATATGGGAGATAAAGGCTGATATTAACAAAAAAGAATAGGCTCAATATGGCAAAAGAAAATGTGTAATCCATTGATATTATGAATGAAATGAGAATCTTTTTTGGATAATAAATAAAAAGAACAAGGAATCTTAAAAAAGACGAGAATGCTACGGATAAAGCTATAATATAATAAATATCAAGATTGATGAAAAAATTCAGGGAATACAATATCCAGAAAAATATGCTCTCTACAGTCAGGGATATAAAATCCATATATACAATTCTTTTATTGTTAAAAGACCTATTTGTGGATTTTATAAACAGGAAGTCCAGAGATATTAAAATAAAAAAGGGCAGGATAAGAAGAAACAAAAGTGATTTAAAATTTCTATTTATTATATAATCTATGGTAAATATTAAAAAAACGGGGGCTGCAAAATAATACCATGATGGTGATTTCTTAATATACCGTGATATTCCCGCAAGAGTTTTATTACTTTCCACTCCTCCATAATCATATTATTAAATATAAATATATTTTAGTTATGGCATTTGTAGACACTATTGTTAATGGAATTATCTTCAAAATAACGGGATTGGTGCTGGAATATATCCAGAATTATTCAATTAATTGCCTTAATTTAAAATGCCCATAACCTGTAAGAATCCTTATGTATTTTGGAATTTTTATATCACCTGTATCAATATCTATATAAAGGTATTTCAAATTATTTATTTTCTCCTCAGATGATATAACGATAATATTATCAAAACCAATACCTTTTATTATTCTTCCTGAAATTTGTTTTGTCCCCCTGCCAAGGATAAATCCCTGCCCACCTATTGGCGATATGATCATTTTTGTCCTTCCTGGTACCATATTTTTATAAATAGTTTCCTCATCCATATCCATACTCAATAATTTACCTCCCCTGATCATATCGAAACCCAGCAAATTTGTATCTATATTCATATTTTTCAATATTGCCTTACATGTTGTCCCCGGACCAATAATATAATAAATTTCACTGTCCATAGTATCGCATATATACTCTGCAATATCGTATATTGAAGGTGTACTGTATTCTGCCTTTGAGTTTAATATAATATCGGGGGATAATGGTATCCTGAGCTTGCCATAAAGTTTTACAGATAATTTTCCCCTTCTGAATTCCTCTTCATCAATATCATCCACATCTCCGTAAATGGATTCATATTTATCTCCAGATATAATTGAATTGAAAAGAGATGCTGCATGGTTAACGTTTAGTGAAAAAACAGAACTGTACATTTTAACGCCTGCCGGTATTGCAAGAGTTAAAAAATCCTTTCCGCTGGATATTACATCTCGGGCTGTTCCATCTCCCCCTATAAAACATAGAATATCAATATTTTCCAAAGAATTCAGATAGTTAATTGTATCCTCTCTTGAGCTTGGATAATTGCTGGTATATGATATTTCATACCTTATTCCCATTTTGTCCAGAAGGTAAGCTCCCATATATCCAGAAGGCACAACAAAAATTAAATTTCCAGTATCTATTTTAGATAGAAACGATTGTGCTATTTTTAATGATACTGAATCCTCAATATTATTTATTTGAAGATTGTCCGAACCCTTGTTATTAATGGGCCCACCATAACCTGCAAGTGGATTTACAAAAAAACCTATCCTCATTCCCAAAACCTGTACGTCTTATTTTCTTCGGGTACAATAATATTTTTATTGGCCATGGTTCCAAGTTCATCCATGGATTTTTCGGACATATGTGTGGGTATGAATATTTTGCTTCTGCTTTCCAGGAAGGCATTTACAGCATTTTTAACAGTCGAATGCCCGTATTTTGTTGCAATATCCTCCATGTCGCTAGGATACGTTGCCTCATGAATGAATATATCGGAATCCAGAGCATTTTTTATTAATTCCTCAGAATATGAAGTGTCTCCGGAATAAAATATATATTTTTCATTTATTTTTATTTTATATGTTAAATCAGGAATTGAATGCTTTCCATTTCCAATCTCAACATCACTGCATTTATCTATGAATTCAATATTTTTAAGAAAGTAATCCGGAGTATTGTATCTTGTTAAAATATCAAAAGTATAATTTTCAATATGGTCCGGCCCAATTATGTAAACAGGATTTTCCGTTGATTCAAAGGCTCTCTGCCATAGAAAATCAGGCAAGCCGCCAAAATGGTCAAGATGCATGTGGGTAATCAGTATCAATTTTATATCTGAAATGTTTATATTATTCTCCAGTAAAGACTCGGCTGTGTGCGGACCGCAATCCAACAATATTTTGCCATTCAGGAGATATGATGTATTCCTTTTACCCGGCTTTAAATGAGAATTCCAAGTTCCAAGAACTTTAATTTCCATCTATATTGATTTTAATTAGCTATTAATTTCTTTTTATCCCTTTTTATAAACTGGAATTTATATTTAACGTTTTTATGATATCGTATAAATTCTGTGAATTAATAACAAAATCAGATTTTTTCAGCATTTCCTTATTTGAAGGGTTAAATGCCACAAAATATTTTGATTCCCTTTTCATCGATAGATCCATAATTGAATCACCAACGGATATTGTATTTTCTTTACTGTAACCAAATTTTCTATGTATATCCTTTATATTTATATCCTTTTTTAACGGATCCACAAATTTAACAAAATTTCTAGTTCCGTAATCAAATTCATTACCCACCGCATAATCAAAATCAAAGATATCCTTCAAATAATTTGCAAAAATACCGGAACCGGCCGATACAATGGCTGTTTTAATTTTTTGGGATTTTAAAATCTGCATAGCACCGTATACATTTTCCGAAATATTATTTAATTTAAGGCATTTCTTAATTGATGATTCGTTAAGATACTTATATATTGGCTCAGGTACATTATTTTCATATAAATATTCAAATGTGTATACCATCTTATCATTATTTGCCTTTATTCCATATATGCTATTCATTATAACGTCCCATGAATTCCTATTTTTCAATAGAACGCCATCCATATCAAATACCATTAATTTGATATTTTCCATATAATCCTGCTCTTTATATATCTCAGGATTAATTTCCATTTCAGTTTTCATCATAACTTATCATTATTTATATATATTAAAGATTTTCTATATATTTTTAGTTTTAATATATATTTTATTTAAATTCCCAAAAAAAATAATTTATAATAGTTAATGATTTATGTTTATTATGTTTCATTATATTGATAAAATATACCTGGTGGTTTAAATAGACATATCATATATTGTATCTGCCACAGCTATTCTTGCAATATTGTTTGTAATATCTTTATTTTTCAATATTTTTGATTTAAAGGGAACAATAGCAGCCCTAATAGTTGGTATAATAATTGTAGTTGCAGGTTCATTATATTGGCTCATATTAATGCTTATATTCGCCGTTACAGCATATCTTGCAACAAAATACAAATTACAGGAAAAAATAAAAAGTAAATTTCAGGAAGGGGAAAAGGGCGAAAGACACGCATCCAACGTTATTTATGCTGCAATTATAGGTGTTACAATTGCACTTGTAAATATATCAAAATTCCATAATATACCATATTTCGAATTGTTTGGTGTTTCATTTGCATCAGTAAATGCCGATACATTTGCATCCGAACTTGGAATATTTGATAAAAATGTGTATCTTATCACAAATTTTAAAAAAATTGTTCCTGGTATAAACGGGGGAATATCAAAACTCGGAGAGCTATCTGCTGTTATTGGTGCCCTGATAATTGGTGTTTCATATTCACTTTTAAATTTCCATAACTTTACACTGTATCCTATTCTAATTATAACATTGCTGGGATTTATTGGCTGCCAAGTCGATAGTGTTCTGGGGGCATTATTCGAAAATAAAAATAAAATGTCCAAGGGCCAAGTTAATGCTATCTCAACATTAGTGGCCGTAATACTTGGTTTTTTGATATATCTGTGAAATCAAAAAATTATATGATAAAGAAAGAACACAACTGCAAAAATGGATCTGAATTTGAAAAACGAATTGTATAGAGTGTGAAGGGTTTGATTTTTACTAGGGTTGAAAATTTTAAGGTATATCTTATATTTTAGGGTGATAAGATTTTCAATACTTTTACATTTAACAATTTCAATTCAAACTCATGTTTCCATAATAAGCATTTTAATGCTGATTTTTCCTTTAATAATTTGAAAATTGTTATTATTTTCATGCTTGTTTTACAGGTACAGTTTTTATACAATTCCACCATCTGCACCAGAAAGGGGCAGAATAATCTCTATGGCAAAACCTTTGCTTTTATAGCAAATATTTTAAGAAATTAGCTGGTTCTCAGAATTAGTTATGGAGTTTTATCAATAAATATATACCAAAAATATAGAATACGGAATTTAAATTTATATTTTTTAACAAAATTGAGTGAGAAATTCCCTTCTGAAAGGGAGGAGAGGAGGTCACAAGATCATATCATCAAAAGAATTCCACCAAGGCCGGATAAAACAGGACCTATTACAAAACCACCACCTATGAAAAAAGTTAATACGGAAAGAATCAAGATAATAAGCCCTGCTTCATTATTTTTATGTTTGTTTTTTGTTTCTTCATATATAATGTACCCAAGAATTATGTAGATAATACCAAATAATGCAAGCATAAAGGAATTTCCAAGCATTATAAAACTTGCGGGAGTTGCAATTGTTAAGATACCTGCTATACCAGAAATAAAGACTCCTATGAATGCTAAAAGACCCGACAACATGATTATTACTGCTCCAAGAACGACGAGCAATCTTCTAAGTTCTGCATTTTTCATAAACATATATGGAAAATTGAGTATAATATACTTTATATCCATTTAATAAACTGGTTAATTTAACGATTGCAGGTAAGAAGGTTTATTCTGCAATGTAAGTGGATAAAGGCAAATAAAAAAGTTTATGGTCTGGACGGATCATATGCCTATGTTACGTTCTCCATAAGGTTCATGTTCCGTATATTCATTATATTACCACTTTGTACAGGTTGTGAAATATAGCAAAAAAATATTTTCCAATGATGCCATTATATATTTCCTAAGATGGAGATCAAGGAAATAGCCACCCTTATATGTCCGCTCTTGAAATTGAATGCAATAAGGGCCATTTTCATATTGCTTTTCCAAATTTCTCCGGTGTTGAGCATGCCCAAGTTCATAAACGCAATTTTCAAAAATCGAATCCCAAAAACTACATGAAAGAGAATGCTATGATATTTTTTTTAAAAATCCTATTATATCGTCTATTATCTTTTCGCCATAAACCTTAGATGCCCCTTTAAATTCAACCCTACCATTAATTTCATGTATTTTTAAGCCTTCCCTTGATTCCATTCCATCTATACCTATAACCCCTGAGTCAAAAATTTCTGATGTTTTAATTATTGTTTCCTTTTCATCTTCAGTTAAATTTGCTTTTTCCACCTTACCACCCAGAGAAAGATTTGTTTTCCATCCATCGTTTGAATATCTATATATTGCCGCGGAAATCTGATGGTCTATCACTATAGCCCTTACATCCCTGGGTGGTCTTTCAACATATTTCTGAATGTAATATATTCCTGATTCATTCACCATGTCATTCATACTCATTACGGTGTCTGCAAGGTTATCATTATTTATCAATGAAATCATCCTGCCCCAGCTTCCACTCGCTGGCTTAAATACAACTGGATAACCAATTTCGTGTGACGATTCAATTGCAGTGTCCTTTGAAAAGCTCAAAAACGATTCTGGAGTTGGTATGTTATTTTTATATAACTGTGCGGATGTTAGAATCTTATTGCCTGTTATGTTAAAAGTATTGTATGAATTGATAACTCTAATTCCCTGTGATTCCAGAATACCGGCATAGTACAGAGACCTCTTGTGGCTAATGCATCTTATAAATGCAATATCACCAATATCATTTTTTGATGTTAATTTAAGTGTTAAAGTTTTAGAATCCACAAGGTTAAATGGTATATTTTTTTCCACCATTTTTTTGATTATTTGCTTCTCTTCCCAGCCGATGTAATCATAAATAAATGAAATCATAAAAAATTATCGTATTTAAATATTAAAGATTTATTGCATTTATTATCATAATTAATATTAAAAATATTAGAATAAATAAATATCTATAAAATTTGATATTAATATTTATTTTTTTATCAAAGTTTCGATTTAATGCATTCCATTGTTTTATCAATGTTTTCCATTGAAATCTGGTTTAATTTATCTCTACTCATCATCTTTATAATAATGCCAAAGTCAAAGGAACTTTTCCATGAAATATGTGATTTATCATCCAAATTCTCAAATTTTATATCTATTTTAAATGTAATTTTGGACCCTGCGATTCTTCCTGATCCTTCTATATTCAGGGATGTATTATTTGTTCTATACACAAAATTCATGCGTCCCGATATTGTGCGCATTGTTGATATATTGGCACCACTAATATCCAGCTTGAGCTTGCATTTAATTGATTCGTTTGAAATTTCACTATCATACACGCCAGGCAAACATGGCATTACATTTGAAATGTCAGAGAAAAATGATTTTACCTCCAGAAGTGGCTTATCAATGGTAAAATCCCCAGAAAAATCCATTCAATCACCCTCAATTGCACATTTCAAAAGATATGCACCCAATATTTGATCTTTATACATATAATCCATCCCATTATCATAGGAGTTCAGATAACCTATAAATTCCATATCAACGTTATTCTTATTTATATCTATAAATTTTTCGAATGTGGCATTGAAATTTAATTTTGATGTATCTTCAGTTTTTACTCCATAATATTTTTCCAGAGTTTCCGATATGGTTCTACCCATTATTCTAGAAGTTGTAAATTTTCCACCTATTACCGAGATCATGTTATTATAATTGTTGAATATATTAAAATCTCTTGAACCCCTGGCTTTTTCATCTTTTATCAGTGGTCTCATGGAATGATACAGTTTTTGATAATGGTATTTTTTCAGTGACGGGATCATTTCAGCTATTTCGGAAATCATCATATCAATATCATCATCTTCAATTTCTGCCGAATCTGGATTTTCTGAAATTATTGCAACTGTGCCTGCAACTGTATTGGGACCATATGGGAGAATAATATCACCATCCGATGGTTCTCTCATCCTGTTTATTATTGAATTTACCATTACACGATCATATGATGCCATATAGCCTAGAGTAGGCATAATTTCGAAATCCTTTATATTGAAATTTTTAAGAACGTTTCCTGACCATGGTCCTGTAGTATTTATTACAAAATCAAAATTTTCACTTACGATTTTATTATTTTTTTTATATGAAATTGATACAACCTCATTATCCCTTATTTCAGAGGAAATTATTTCGGAATTGGTTTTTATTTTAGCACCGTTCATTATGGATTCTATTGCTACTGAAGAGGCGAAAGTGTGGGCATTTATAATTTTGTCAGGAACTTTTAATGCTCTAGTAATTGCATGATTAACATATGGCTCCCTGGAAATTAAATCTTCAACATTCACTTCCTCAGTTTCAATTCCGGTTTTTTTATTTGATTTTATAAGAATATCTCCATACTCTTCCTCTTCTCTATTTAAGGAAACATAGTATCCTCCAGTATCTTTAATGAATCTTGATGCAAAATTGCTTAAAATTTTATTTTCATTTATACATTCCCGTGCCGACTCCGGATCGTTTACCGAATATCTTGATCCGCTGTGAAGCATTCCATGAAATTTCCCTGAAGTTCCAGATAATATATCATTTTTTTCAAAAAGTGTTACGTTGTATCCATTCAACGATAAATTCAGGGCAGAAAATAAACCGGTAATGCCCCCGCCAATTATGCAGATTTTTTCCATCGTAGGTTATTGTTTAAATATATATACATTTAATGCTAATTCTTAAGTGGGATGAATGTTTATGGATGTTTATTAAAAGATTTACATTTTATAAAATAAATTACCATACAACTATGGGGGTTAAGAGGGAAAACGCGAATACAATGCAAGTGTAATAGGGATTTTGTACATGTGATTTATTTCAGGGGTAAATATTAAGCGGAATTTCATTTAGTAAAAGTAAAACGATTATTGTCCAACAAGGATATAATGAATATATGTTTAATAATTAATTGCTCTTTACTGCTACCTAAATGCCCAGATTGTTGTTTAACCCTATTTTTCCATTAGAAAAATTAAATATTACATTAGACATAAACATTTATGGAAATAGTAGTCCTTATTAAGCAAACAATAGATATGGACCAGTTAAAACTGAATGAAAACAGCGAACCAATTACTGAAAATCTTCCATTGAAGGTTGATGTATTAAGCAAGAATGCTATTGAAGCTGCAATACAGCTTAAGGAAAAATACAGTGCACATGTAACTGGAATTATTTTTGGAACCGATAAGTCAACGTCAGCGATGAAGGAAGCATATGCAATGGGAGTTGATGATGGAATCATAGTGACAGGATATAAAAGAACAGAGCCATCAATTACTGCTAGTGTTTTGCATGATAAAATAAAGAATATAGAATTTGACCTTATTATTCTTGGCAATCAATCCTCAGACTCCTATTCTGGCCTTTTGGGTGGTATGCTTGCAACAAAATTGGGAATACCAATTATGAGCAATGCAATAGGAATAGAAATTAAAAATGAAAATGTAGAGGTCACAATAGAAGGAGATAAATATGATTTTATTGAGGAAGCGAAAAAACCATGTGTTATTTCAGTAGCACAGGAAATCAATACACCACGACTTCCAAACGTGATGCAAATTATGTCCGCAGGCAAGAAAAAAATAAATATAGAAGAGTCTGGAGCAGTTTACATTGATAATATAAATACATTGTCAAATAAAGCACCAAAAAATGATAGGAAGAAAATAATATACGAAGAGGAGGATGAGGGAATAGATAATGTTGCCAAGATTTTAAAAGGGGTGACAAGATGAAAGCACTTATGTTTTCAGATGAACCAAAGAATATAAAGGAAATGTTGACATATTTTTCAAATGATATGGAGGTTACTGCAATATCTGTAGAAGATGCTTTAGTAAAAAAATATGGTGCGGAAAAAATATATTTCTATAAGGATGGATTTTCTGATAATATTTCAAATGCAATACAAAAACTTGTTGATTTGATAAAACCAGATTATATATTTATATCCTCCACAATACTGGGAAGGGAAATAGCAGGCATACTGTCTTCAAAATTAAATGAACAGTGCATAAGCGAAATATTTTCCTTCAAACTGGGCAAAATGGCAACCACAAAAAGATATCTCTATGGTGGGAAAACCGTTCTTGAGGAGGAATCAAATTGCAAATTATTCACAGTTTCTCCAGGATTAGCAGAAGCCGTAGAAACAAATAACGAATCAAAAAGCGAGAACCTAACTCTTGAACCGACAAAATACAGATTAATTGAAAGAAAGGAAAAAAAATCAGGGGATTCTGATATAGCTGAAGCAAAAATCATAGTTTCAATAGGCAGGGGGGTTGGATCAAAGGAAAACATAGATAAAATAATGCCTCTTGTAAATATGCTTAATGCAAAACTGGCTGGTTCTAGACCGGTATGCCTTGATTATAAATGGCTAACCGAGGATCAGCAGATTGGGCTATCGGGGAAAAAAGTGAGACCAGATATTTACATAGCACTCGGTATCTCAGGACAGATTCAACATATAGCAGGAATCAGGGGGGCAAAGACAATAATTGCAATAAATAAGGATGAATCTGCACCTATTTTTGAGGAATGCGATTATGGGATTGTGGGAGATCTATTTAAAATTGTTCCTGCCCTTGTAGACAAAATAAATAATTAATTTTACCCATTTTTTAAATAAAGTTTGATTATGCATTTTGGATAATTTTTGATTTTATTTAACACAGTGAGCGGGAAAAACCACACCATTTATGGGTAGAATAAAATCGAACCCTTTTATATCACAGGAGAACATGATTCCGGTCTACTGGTAAACATAATGAAAGAAGGTCGGATCATATATAGCTCCATGCCTGCCTGTGCTCGTAAAGTCGAATGGCTGGGCATGAAGAACAGGGTATCCACGACCCGTGGGGAATGCAAGCCTGTGGAGACTCCGCCAGTAGCCTTTGAAGCAGGAAGCCCACGAATTCATTCGTGGAAGGAGGTCACGGAGAACTTTAACTTCCCAGTCACCATATACTTTAAAATACAAAAAATATATAATTATACATATATTATTTAACATTTAATATTTAAATATTTAGTAAATATTAAAAAAGGTTATAATAACATTGGAAAAAGCATATTAATTGTACGATAACAATACTTAAATACTATTTCAAATTGTATAACCTATGTCGGAAACACTACCAATGGATGAAAAATATAATGCCCATATGTCGACATA